>NZ_JAPDCI010000003.1:0-53245 GCF_027705905.1 Aeromonas sp. Y293-4
CTGATCCCATGCCGAACTCAGAAGTGAAACGCGGTAGCGCCGATGGTAGTGTGGCATTCGCCATGCGAGAGTAGGACCCTGCCAGGCACCCAATACAAGAAACCCCGCTCATCGAGCGGGGTTTTTTATTGCCTGAAAATCAGCAAATCGCCTGATAATTGCCCCGTTTTATTACTATTCCTTTGAATTCCTCGTCTTCCCCGTCTGTTTTACTCATAAAAAACGATCGCAACAGCTTAAAATGGCGCTTTATTTCGTCGGAGATAGCCCATGTTTTGTCCAAAATGCGGCGGTCAAACCCTGCAGAGCGTCAGCCCCAAAGAGTTTCGCTGTGGCTGCGGTTTTCATTTTTTCCAGAATGTGGCGACTGCGGTGATGGTGGCGCTTTGCTGGCAGGATGAGGTGCTGGTTGCGGTGAGAGCGGGCAATCCGGGCAAGGGGTTGCTGGATCTGCCGGGAGGATTTGTCGATCCCGGCGAGTCACTGGAGGCGGCTCTGGTGCGCGAGTTGCAGGAGGAGCTGGGACTCGATGTCAGCGCCCAACCTTTTACCTATCTCGGTTCCTTTCCCAATATCTATCCCTACGATGGCATCACCTATCACACCTGTGACACCTTCTTTGCCATCATGCTGAGCGAAAAACCGGTCATCCAGCCGGCTGACGATGTTGCCGCCTGCCAGTGGCTGAAGATCAGCGATATTTCCTTATCCAGCTTTGCTTTCGAATCGACGCGTACCGCGATGGCGCGGCTGCAGCAATCCTCTTTGCAAGCCTGATCCCTGCTGATGACGATGGAGATTGGCAGCGACCATCCCTGTCTCATCCTTGTCCGCTTTTGTCCCGCAGACGCCATTCGTCAGACGGTGAGTGGTATAGTCTGCAGTGGATCCGGATTCAAGGAGCATATCGTGAAGAAGATAGTTCTCATCTTGCTCGGTATCGCCGTGGCGGCCTTGCTGGCCATAGTGACGCTGATAAGCCTTATCGACCCCAATCAATTCAAGCCCCAACTGGCTGAACAGGTGCGCAAGAGCACGGGCCGGGAACTGGTGATGGCGGGGGAGATTGACTGGCGTTTCTGGCCGAGTCTCGGCCTCTCGCTGGAGAAGGTTGCTCTGCGCAATCCGGTCGGTTTTGCCGAGCCGGATCTGATTCGTTTCGAACAGGGCGAGGCCTCGGTGGCCCTGTTGCCGCTGCTCTCCCATCGTCTGGAGATTGGCAAGGTGACGCTGAGTGGCGCCCATCTCTTTATCCAGACCAAGGCGGATGGCAGCTCCAATCTGAGCGGACTGATCAATGATGCCGCTGCTGATGCAAGCGAACCGGTCGTCCCCGCAACCCCTGCGCCAGCCGCTGATAGCAAGCCCTGGCAGATCAGCTTGCAGGGTGTCGCGCTCTCCCAGGCCAGCGCGCTGGTACAGGATGATCGCAGCGGCACCTCGCTGCGACTGGATCGCCTCGATCTCGATATGGGGCAGCTGGCCACCGGTCAGTGGGTACCCGTGACGCTGGTCGCCAAGGGGAGTGCCGACAAGCTCGCTTTCGACGTTAAAGGGCAGACCCAGATCAAGCTGGCGCAGGAGGTGATGGCGAGTGAACTGAAAGACTTGAGCCTCAGTGGCAGCCTGAGTGATCCGTCCCTGCGACTCGACAGTTTCTCCATCAAGGGAGACCGACTGGCCCTTGGTGAGTGGAGCAACCTCACGTTGGCGCTGAAGGGGGCCAAGGGTGAGGGGCAGCAAGCTTCACTGGCTGGCTCGCTGGAAGGAACGCTCAAGGGACGGCTCGATAAAGAGATGAAGCTGGCCGAGCTCTCCGATGTGCTGCTGACGGCAGCGCTGGAAGGTGATGCGCTGCCACGCCCGCAGATGAAGCTGAAACTGGCCGGGTTTGCCCGTGCTGAGCTCGAAAAGCAGTTGATTACCCTGAGCAAGCTGGTGATGAGTGCCGATGAGGCGCTGCTGAGTGGTGATGGAACCGTGCAGCTTGGCGCTGTTCCCGCAATCAGCTTCGATCTCAAGGGGGAGACGCTGGATCTCGACAAATGGCTCGCCAATTCGACACCGGCCACTCCAACACAAGCGAAAGAGGGCAAATCGGCGGCCGGTGCTTCAAATACCGCTGCAAGTGACAATAAAGCGGCAACCGGCAAGCGCGAAGCCCTCTCCGCGGTCGAACCGGATCTGGGCGCGCTCAAGGGGGTGGATCTGGATGGTCGGCTGCAACTCGGCAGCCTGCACCTGAAAGGGCTGGATCTCGGTGCTGTCGATCTGCAGGTGGCTCTGGCCAAGGGACTGCTCACGCTCAAACAGTTCAGCGCGACCGTAGCAGGCGGTCAGGTAAACGCGAACGGGGTACTGGACGCACGCCAGCAGCCCGCCACCTACAAGGTGCACAAGCAGGTGGCCGGAGTGAACATTCGTCCCTTGTTGCAGACTCTGGCCCAGAGTGATCTGCTGGAGGGCAAGGGCGATCTCGATGTGCAGGTGCAGGGCCGTGGTCTCTCCGCGCTGGCACTGCGCAACGGGATGCAGGGCAAGGTTACCTTGAAACTGAGCGACGGTGCCCTGCACGGCATCAACCTGCCTGAGATGATCCGCGAGGCGCGGGCTTCCCTCAGCGGCAAGGGGGCCGAGCAGGTGAAGGAGGCGCGCAAGACCGACTTCAGCGCCCTCACCGCCAGCTTCCAGATTGCCAACGGCATCGCCCGCAGCAACGACATCCAGCTCTTTGCTCCCGCCTTGCGCGTCAAGGGCGA
The DNA here is from genome assembly GCF_027705905.1 of Aeromonas sp. Y293-4. Lineage (NCBI taxonomy): Bacteria > Pseudomonadati > Pseudomonadota > Gammaproteobacteria > Aeromonadales > Aeromonadaceae > Aeromonas > Aeromonas sp. Y293-4. Next base: position 2,760 of record NZ_JAPDCI010000003.1, read on the forward strand.
GGGGCAGACGGCGTTGGTGCCGGAGAGCCTCGACTTCCTGTTCCTTACCTCCATCGTCGAGAGCAGCAAGGGGCAGGGAGGGAAGGATGTGGATGAGCTCAAGGAGATCACCATTCCGGTGCGGATCGGCGGCTACTGGCAAGCCCCCAGCTATCAGCTCGATGTGAAGACGCTGCTCAGCAACAACAAGCTGCTGGAGGATAAGGCCCGCAAGGAGGCCGAACGCGGCCTCAAGAAGCTGCTGGGTGACAAGGCCGACAACGAGGCCGTCAAAGGGGCGGCTGACCAGCTGCTTAAGGGACTGTTCAAATAGGTGACACTTCACATGGGCAGGCGCGAGCCGCGCCAATGCCGTTAGCGGTTGACCGGATGTCAGCGCCATTGAAAAATGGCGCTGACATTTTTTATGGCGCAGTGATCTGCTGCGCCTTGATCCGGAGTCATCTCGAGTTGAACCCATGCGCCTGATCCTGCTGCTCTGCTCCCTGATCTGCTACGGCATGGCGTATCCCGTGCTGGCCGGGCCGCTGGCAGATCGTCTGGCGGGCGAGCTGGCCAAGCAGGCTCCTGAACAGGCGCTGCCTCTTGACGAGGTGCAGCGGCTCGATCGTCGCCTGATCGCTCCCGACTCCCTCTATCCTGCCTGGCAGCGTTACCCGCTGCGTCAGTTGCAGGCCATCTATCTCTATCAGCAGGAGTGCGGGACAGAGAATGAGTTGCCCGCCGAGTGGCTGCCACTGCTGCGAGCGCTTTGCGGCCAAGGGGCTGTGCCCTCGACCCGCTGGTTTGCCGCTCACCCCATCTATCCGCTGGGCGGCTCCAGCTCGGCTCGCTGGCAGGTTGGTCATCCGGCGGCCGGGCTCGACGCTCTGCTCCATGTGCGGGAGCGGCGTGATCAGCTGGGGCTGCTTGGCGAGCTCGGCGATGACAACCTCGATGCCCTACTGCGGGGCGAGCGCTGGCTGCTGCAATCGGGTCACCTCTGGCTACTCGCAGAACAGCAGTGGCGCCGTTATGGCGCGGGGCAGTGGCAACCGCTGGCCGAGCGGCTCGGCGTGACGCTGGATAGCCGAGTCGATGGCCCCTGTGAAGAGCGAGTCGGAGCAATTTGCTTCAATACTCGCCCCACGCTTGGTTGGCAGTGGCTGGCGCTGGCCAGCACGCTTGGTTTTATCCTGCTGCTGGGGTGGGCCAGCTGGCAGCGCTCGCGCCTGCTACGGGAGCGGCGCGTCGCGTTGCAGATGCTGACCCACGAGCTGCGTACTCCCATCATGGCGCTCTCCGGTATCAGCGAGGAGCTGCGCCACGATTTCGACCAGCTCCCCGCTTCCGCCCAGCAGAGCGTGGGTCAGCTGCTGGGCAGTGTCGCCCGCCTGCATCAGCTGGCGCAGGCCAGTCGCCACTATCTGGCGGCTGAGACTCTCGAAGATGAGCAGGTGGCGGTCAGTCTGGCCGAGTGGCTCACCCTGGCCTGCGAGCGGCATGACGCCACCTTCTGCCTTGAGCGGGAGATGACTCTGGCGCTCCCCTTCTACTGGCTCGATCTCGCCCTCGACAACCTGCTGCGCAACGCCAGCCAGCATGGCCGTGCACCGGTTCGGATCTGTGCCAGCTGGCAGGCGAGGCGTTTGATCCTCGCGGTCAGCGATGGCGGCGAGCTGCCGGGTTACCGGCTCGCCACCCTGCTGCGCCGCGGTGCCCGTGCCGAGGGTTTGGGGTTGGGGCTTGCCATCGTGCGCCATCTGCTGCGCCGTCTTGGCGGGCGTCTCGCCCTATCCGGCCCGCCCACTACCTTTACCCTGACGCTGCCCTGCCAACTCTGGAGCGACCCCGAATCATGAAAACCATCCTGCTTGTCGAAGACGAGGCGCTGCTGGCGGAGAACCTGCAACGCTATCTGACCCGAGAGGGATATCGCTGCCTCTGGTGCGACACTCTGGCTGCGGCGGAGCAGCAGTGGCAGGCGGCGGATCTGGTGCTGCTGGATCGCTCCATGCCGGAGGGGGATGCCCTCGACTGGCTGCCCCTGTGGCTGGCGCGCAAGGCGCTGCCGGTGATCGTGCTCACCGCAAGGGTGGAGGTGAGCGATCGGGTGGCCGGGCTCGATGCGGGGGCGCGCGACTACCTGACCAAGCCCTTCTCCCACGACGAGTTGCTGGCGCGGATCCGGGCCCAGTTGCGTCAGCTGGGGGATGGCACTCAGGCGGTGGGCGGCTTGCAGCTTCATCCCGCCCGGATGCAGGCGAGTTGGCAGGATGCGGAGGTGAGCTTTACCCCCACCGAGTTTGCCCTGCTCACCCTGCTGGTACGGATGGCGGGGCGGGTGCTGAGCCGGGAGGAGATCCTCAACCGGGTATGGGGCTATCAGGCGTTTCCCTCCACCCGCACCGTTGATACCCATATTCTGCAACTGCGCCAGAAGCTACCCGGACTGGCCATCGAGACGGTGCGCGGCATCGGCTACCGGCTGGAGGTGCCAGCGTGAAGCGTGCAACGCTGGCTGGGCTGCTGTTGGCTCTAAGCGGCGGCCTTCTGAATGCAGGTAGTGTGATGGCAACCGAACGCCTCCTGGAAACCAAACGCGCCGACCCGCTGCAACCGGCTACCTTGGCGCTGTTGCAAGGGGATAACCGGCACGCCTGGCAATCTTTGCAGCAGGCATGGCCTGCCCTCAACAGCGATGCCGAGCGCCGCAACTGGCAGGGGATGCTGACTGCGCTGAGTGCCCAGCACTGCGGCAAGGATTTCCCGCTGACTCTGCCTGATGGGGTGAGCGAGCTGCACCTTGAGCTGATCCAGCGCGATGCGCCGTTGTTGCGGGACTATCGGGTGCAGTTGACCGGGGAGGGGCCCATCACCGCCGCTGAACTTATCGATCCCGCTGGTCTCAACCGGTTGGCAGGTGCCCAGTGGGAGGCGGAAGAGAATAAAGGGGTCAGGGTTGTCGGGGCCGATCTACCTACGCCTTTGCCAGCCGGACTCTATCTGCTGCGGTTGGCGGTGGCGGGCAAGGATTGGCAGGTAGCGCTGCCGCTGCCTGCGGTGCAGGATCTGGACTGGCTCTCCCGCTCGCCGCTGGCGGTGGCCAGTCCCCCCGCCAATCCCGCTTCTTGTATGCCGCTCTGGCTCGATCAGGCGGTGCTGGCTCGCCCGCAATATTCCCTGCTCTGGTGGAACCGCCTGCCTCTCGATGGCAAGGTGGGTTGGCCTGCCGCCACGCCCGACAGTTGGCGTACCCTCTCGCTGGTGCAAACCAGCCAGCGCGGTCAGCTGGTGTTGCAGCTAAGCCATAGTCAGGCGGGGCCGGTGGACTAATGGATATCGTGATGGTCAGATGCCTGAAATCCTGACATTGGCCTGACAATCGCAGGCGGCCAATCTGCTGAAATGGCGATTCCCGTGTGTTATCAGGAATCACCGACCATGACTCTTCTTCCCGTGCTAACGAGCCGGATCCGCCCGCTGCTGCTGTTGGCGCCGCTGTTCTCCCTGCCTGCCGAGGCGCTGACCCTTGCCAACGATCAGTGGCGCATCGAGCTGGATCCCGCCACCCTGGCGGCCGAGGCTGTGCTGCCATCGGGCAAGCACCTTCTCATCTCTTCTCCCGGCCCGCGTCAGCCGGTCACCGCGCTGCAGCAGGAGGGGGAGCGTGCCAGCTGGCTGACCCGTGCCGATGGCGAGATGCGGGCCTTGGCTCGCCTTGAGGGTAACCGTCTGATCCTCACCCTGAGCCGTGCGAGTGCTGGCGAGCTGGTGTGGCCGCGGGTACCGGCAGGTGCACAGGCGCTGATACTGCCGATCCACGAGGGATTTCGCATTCCGGCTACGCACACTGCGTGGCGCAAGGCGCTGGCGCAGGAGTATCAGGGGATCAACACCACCGAAAATCTCACCCTGCCGGTGGTCGGGCTGGATCACGGCGATCAGCAGCTGGCGATCCTCTTTGCCAACCCTTTCAACAACCGGCTCACCTTTGCTCCGAAGAAAGATGGCATTGCCCTCACCGCGACCCACAGCGTCAATCGCCTCAATCTGGCTGACCCCTATGAAGTGGCAGTGTCGTTGCAACCGGGCAACGACTGGCTGGCGGCGGCCAAGGCCTATCGCAGCTGGTTGCAGGAGCGGGGCGAGCTGGTCTCGCTCGAAAGCAAGCTGGCGGCGGTACCGGATGGCAAACGGCTGATCGGTGCCTCTCACCTCTACCTCTGGGGCGAGCGACTGCTGGTGCCACAGGATGTGAAGAGTTGGCCCGCGCTGCGCCGCCTGATCCCTGTTGACTGGCTCAAGGGGGAGAGCAAGCGTGAGCTGCAAGCGCCCGATCTTGAGCGAAACCGCTACCTGCAAAACCGGGTGCTGGCCGGAGTTGAGCAGGCGCTGGCGCTGCGCCATCCGGGTCAGCAACCGGCTGATTTCGCTGCCCGGCGCGCACTGGCGGCCAGGCAACTGGGGGCTGCGCTTAACGAGCCGCAGAGTTGGGGTGATGGCAGCTCGGCCAAGATGATCTATGCCCTCAAACAGGCAGATCTTCCCAGACTTTGGCTGGGGCTGCCCCAGTGGACCGCCGGTTTTGCTGCGTCAGAGGGGATGGAACTTGCCAAAGCGGCGGGCTATCTCATCGCTCCTTACGACTCCTACGATACCGCGCTGCCGGAGGGGAATCGCCAGCAGAGCTGGCTCACCGCCCAGATGGGGCAGGATATCTACCTGCGCTGCGGCATCATGCAGGAGAACGGGCGGCGCAAGAGCGGCTTTCAAAACAGCGGTGTCTACACCAATCAGGCCTGTGTGCGCCCGGTGATGGAGCAGCGAGTGCCCAAATTGCAGCAGGCGAGCCACTACAACAGTTGGTTCCTCGATGTGGCGGCGACCGGCATGGTGTTTGACGATTTCGACCCGGCCAAGCCGACCAGTCAGGCGCAGGATGCACAGAACCGGATGGCGGGAATGGCGTGGATTGCCAGGAGTCAGGGTGTACTGGTGGGCTCCGAGGAGGGCGGCTCGGTTGCCAACCGCACCGCGGCCTTTGCCCACGGCCCCCAGACCAGCGGCTTTGGCTGGCAGGATCCCGATATGCGCCGCAACAAGCGCTCTCCCTACTATCTGGGGGTCTGGTATCCCGACTATCAGCCTGCGTTCTTTTTTCGCCAGAGCCACCTAAAACCTGAGTATCAGGGGCTCTACTTCGATCCGGCGCTGCGGTTGCCGCTGCTCCAGAGCGTCTTTCACGACAGCATAGTGACCACCCACCACTGGACGATGGACAGCCTCAAGTTCAGGGAGAGCCGTCAGGTGACCGAACTGTTGCAGCAGCTCTACAACGTGCCGCCGTTGCTCAACATGAGTCTGGATAGCGCCAGCGTGCGCATTCCCTACCTCAAGGGACTCGATGCCTTCTTCCGCCCACTGCATGAGCGGCTCTACAACCAGCCGCTCACCGGTTTTCGCTGGCTCGACAAACGAGGAGAGGTGCAGCAGAGCGAGTTTGCCGATGGTACTCGACTGATAGCCAACTTTGGCCCGGCCACCGAGCTGGCAGGGATAAAACTGGCCGCTCAAAGCGTGCTGGCGCTGCTGCCCGATGGCAGCCAGCAGCGGTTTGTCTCGCAACCGGATGGCGCCCGCTAATCGGGCGTTCTGGCTTTTATTTCATCAGAGGATGATGTGGCAGAACTTTTTATGTATAGATGAACGTTCTGCGAAATAAACGAGAGGTAGTTCTGATGATTGAGAGTGAAGTGATTAGAGAGGTAAACCATCCGGCGTGGCTGCTGGTCTGGCAGATCTATGGCGAGAGTTTTCCCCGCTACGAGCAGCGCCAGTCACAGCATCAGCCCCAGAAGATGCGGGATCCTCGCTATCACTGCCAAATCTTTTATCAGGACGGCCTGCTGCTCGGTTTCATCTTCTGGTGGGCGTGTGGCGAGCAGATCTATATCGAACATCTGGCCATCAATCCGGCACTGCGCGGCCGCAACTACGGCAGCCGCCTGCTGGCCGAATTTTGCGAGCGGGCAGGCAAAACCGTCATTCTCGAGATCGATCCGCCAGAGGATGAGATTGCCATTCGCCGTCTGCGCTTCTATCAGGGGCTGGGCTTTTGTCTCAACGACTATGCCCATCTCCACCCACCCTATCATCCTGACTATCAAGGTCATGCCCTGCGGGTGTTGAGCTATCCGGGGCTCCTTGAGGAAGAGGCCTATCAGCGTTTCAACAGCATGCTGGTGGAGACGGTGATGGATCACGGCTGAGCAGCCGCAAGAATGCTGTTTTACCGATAAGAGAAGGGCCCGCCTGAAGCAATTCAGGCGGGCCCTTTTTCATTGCCGCTGGCGGGAATTACTCCCCCAGCAGGGTTTGCCAGACGGCGAGCACATGGCTGCGCTCGTTTTGCAGCTGATCGTCGCTCACCTTGCGGGAGATCTCCGAGAGGTTGAGGCGATGGCCGAGGTTGCGGATCTCCAGATAGGCCTGCTTCAGCCCCTCCGCCTGCTCCAGGGTCAGCACCCCCGCCATCACGCACTCATCGAAGATGCGCACGTTATCGGACCAGCGGGTGAGGGCATCGGGCTCGCCGCAGGCGTGGGCCAGCACCAGATACTGGGCGATAAACTCGATATCCACCATGCCGCCGGGGGACTGCTTGAGGTCGAACTCGCCGGCGCCGGCCTTGAGCAGGTGATCCCGCATCTTGTGGCGCATCTCGCGCACCTCGCGGGCCAGGGTCGGCAGGTCGCGTTCCCTGGCCAGCACATCGCGGCGGATGCGGGCAAACTCGGCAACGATGGCGTCATCGCCATAGATGGGGCGAGCCCGCACCAGTGCCTGATGCTCCCAGGTCCACGCCTCGTTTTGCTGGTACTGCTCGTAGGCCGACAGCGACGAGACCAGCAGGCCGGAGTCGCCGGAGGGACGCAGCCGCATATCGATCTCGTAGAGAATGCCGGACGGGGTGCGGGTGCTGAACAGGTGCAGGATCCGCTGGGCCAGGCGCAGGTAGAACTGGCGGCTGTCGATGGGTTTGCGACCATCGGTGTAGCTGTTGGGGTCGCCACCGTGCAGGAACACCAGGTCGAGATCCGAGCCGTAACCGAGCTCGATGCCGCCCAGCTTGCCATAGGCCACCACCGCAAAGCCGCGCTGGCCGCTGGTTGCCACCTCGGGCGGCACTCCGTAGCGCTCGCTCATCTGGGCCCAGGCCTGATTGACCACCTCCTCGGTGATCGCCTCCGCCAGCCAGGTGAGGTGGTCGCTCACCTTCATCAGCGGCAGGGCGCCAGCGATGTCGGCCGCCACGATGCGTAGCAGCTGCACCTGCTTGAACTGGCGCAGTGCCTCCATCTGCTGCTCCACATCCTCTTCGGGGATGCGCAGCAGGAACTGGCGCAGCTGGGGTTTGTACTGATCGAGCGGGGTGGGGTGATAGAGGTGCTGGGGATCGAGCAGCTCGTCCAGCAAAATGGGGTAGCGGGCCAGCTGCTCGCTCACCAGATGGCTGGCGTCGCACAGCCGCACCAGCTGGCGCAGGGCGCCCGGGTTTTCCGCCAGCAGCTGCAGATAGGCGCTGCGGGTGAAGATGCGGGTCAGCAGCTCACATACCCGCTCGAACAGACGGGCGGGCTGCTCGCAGGCGACCACCAGTCGCAGCAGCTCCGGCATCAGCCAGTCCAGCGCGATGCGCCCCTGCGGCCCTACCTGGCGGCGCTTGTACTCCTCCTTGAAACGCAGCAGGGCGGCGCAGAGCGGGGCGGGCTCGGCCACCCCCTGCGCAGTCAGCAGTTTTTCCAGCTCGGTGGCGTCGAGCTCGGTGCGCCAGAGATCGAGCCAGAGCTGCTCCAGATGGGCGGGTGCCTCTTTCTCTTCCCCCACCACGGCAGCGAACTCCTGATGGACGGCGGCCATCTCCTCATCGAGATGAGCCATAAAGGCGTCCCAGTCAGCAAAACCCAGAGCAGCGATCAGCCGCTGGCGATCCCGCTCCTCGGTGGGCAGGGTCTGGGTCTGTTGATCGCCGATCTCCTGCAATATGTTCTCGACCCGACGCAGGAAGCGATAGGCATCCAGCAAGCGATCGCAATGGGCAGATTCGAGGGCGCCACATTGGGCTATGGCGGCCAGCGCTTCGGGCAGGTGGCGCACCCGTAGCGCCGGTTCACGACCGCCGCGAATAAGTTGCAGCGCTTGGGCGATAAACTCCACTTCACGGATGCCGCCAGCCCCCAGCTTGATGTTGCCCTCCAGCCCCTTGCGGCGCACCTCGGCAGCGATCATCGCCTTCATCTGGCGCAGGCCGTCGATGACGCCGAAGTCGATATAGCGGCGAAACACGAAGGGGCGCAGCATCTCGGCTAGTTCCACCGCGTGCTCGCACTGGGGCCCCAGTACCCGCGCCTTGACCATGGCGTAGCGCTCCCAGTTGCGGCCGTGGTGCTGGTAGTAATCCTCCATGGCGGCGAAGGAGATGGCGAGCGGCCCCGCATCGCCAAAGGGGCGTAAACGCATATCGACCCGGAACACCTGACCATCCTGCGTGGGCTGGTGGAGGGCGTTGATGATGCGCTGACCGAGTTTGATGAAGAATTGCTGGTTGGCCAGCTCGCGCCGTCCGCCGACCGTGTAACCGTTCTCGGGGAAGGTGAAGATAAGGTCGATATCCGAGGAGAAGTTGAGCTCACCACCGCCCAGCTTGCCCATGCCGAGGATAAGCAGCGGCTGCGGGTTGCCGTTGCCATCCATCGGGGTGCCCAGCTCGCTGCACTGTTTGGCGTAGAGCCAGTCGCGAGCGGAGCAGATCAGGGCATCCGCCAGTTTGGTGAGGTGGATAAAGCTCTCTTCTACTTCAGCGTGGCCCAGCAGCTCGCGCCAGGCGATCACCAGCATGCGGCTGCGGCGGAACTGGCGCAGGATGCGCTTGAGCGCCTCTTCATCACTCACCTCGGCGAGTAGGGCGGTCAGATCGCTCTGGTAGGCGGGCCAGCGCTCGGAGCGCTCCAGATCCCCGGAGGCGAGCAGTTCGGTCAGCAACTCTGGCTGTTTGAAGAGGGAGTCGGCGACAAAATCGGAGAGGCCGAGCAGGGTCAGCAGGGTCTGGCGAACGGGCTCGGGCAGCGAGCCATAGTCGGGGGCCAGTTCGATCAGCCGTTGCCATTGGCGCTCGGCCTGTTCTTGCAGCAAGGGGGAGAGGGCAGAGAAAGAGGGAGAGTGCTGGGCCACGGTTGCCGTCCTTGTGGTTCACGACAGCGGGTTAACAACACGGTGTTAACAACGCTGCCGGTTCAAAATGGTGGTTGCCAATCTAGCACTGTCAGGCTCCCGCGTCACAGCGCAGGGGCGAGAAGCATGATCTGGTGGGAATTATTGGCCGCCAGTCAATCAGGTGCGCTGGTAGATGGCAGGGTTATAGATCTCCATCAGGCTGTCTGGACTTGCTGGGGGCGCAAAGCCAAAACCGGCATAGAGGCCGTGAGCATCAGAGGTGGCGAGAGCGAGACGCCGTAATCCCTGCAACTCGGGATGGTCGACAATGGTTGCCACCAGAGCCTTGCTGTAACCCCGGCCGCGGTACTCCGGCAGCACAAACACGTCCGCCAGATAGCCGAAGGTGGCCTTGTCGGTGATAACCCGGGCGAAGGCAACCTGCTGACCATTGACATAGCCGCCAACGCAGAGGGAGTGGTTGATGGCTCGCACCACAGTGCTGTGGGGAATACCGCGACACCAGTAGGCTTCTTCAGACAAGAAGCGGTGGATAAGCGGCAGATCGAGCCGCCCCTTGTCGTCACTGAGCTCGAGTGGTGGGTGCGTTGCATTCTGCTGCATATTGGCTCCTTGCCGTGCGCTGGAAATGAGAAAGGCCCCCTCAAGGGGCCTTCCAGTCTAACCGGATTGGGGCATGAAAACAGTCAGGCGAGCTTGAAGGACTGGATCTGGCTGTCGAGATCCTTGCTGTGCTGCTCGACCAGTTCGGAGGCCTCTTGCAGTTCGCGCAGCACAACGACGGAGCCTTCGGCGATCTGCTTGACCTGCTCCAGATTGCCGCGCATCTCTTCGGCGACCGAGCTCTGCTGCTCGGAGGCGGCGGCGATGTGGCGGTTCATGTCGGCCACGCCCTGTACCCGCTGCACTATGGTGGCGAGCTGGGTACCGGCCTGGGTCACCTGTTCTACCCCCTTGTCGGCCTGCTGTACGCTTTGGGCCATCAGCTCGCCAGCCTGATGGGCATTGCCCTGCAGTTGTTCGATCATCTTCTGGATCTCGACGGTGGCGGCCTGAGCCCGGTTGGCCAGCTCGCGCACTTCGGAGGCCACCACGGCAAAGCCACGACCTGCTTCACCGGCGCGAGCCGCTTCGATGGCCGCGTTCAGTGCCAGCAGGTTGGTCTGCTCCGAGATGCCGCGAATGGTGTCGACCACAGAGCCAATGCGCTCGACCCCCTGCTCTACCTCGTTGACCACGGTGGCGGAGCGCTGGATGTTGCCGGAGAGGGTGTCGATGGTGCTGACGGTGTCGGCGACGCAGCGGCTCCCCTCTTCCGCCAGCTGGCTGGTTTCGGCGGTGGCGTGAGAGGCCTGATCCGCATGGGCGGCCACTTCACGAATGGCGCCGACCATCTGGCTCATGGCGCTGGCCAGCTGTTCGATCTGGGTGAACTCTTCGTTGATCGCTTCGTTGGCCTCTTCCATGCAAAGGGTCACCTGGGAGGCGATGTCGTTGAGCTCCTTGCAGGCGGCGCGCTGGTTGCCAAACACCTCTTTGAGATTCTCCTGCGAGTGGGAGACCGCCTTGGCGATGTCACCGAATTCGTCACGAGACTTGAGCAGTACCTTGTGGCTGAGGTCCCGCTTGGCGAAGCGCTCCAGCAGGCCCACCAGATAGTGCACCTGCTTGACCATCAGGCGGGAGCCGGTGAGCAGCAGGATCACGAACAGCAGCCCCATGATGGCGGTCTCCATCAGGCCGGTCCAGAGCAGGCGATTGGAGATCGCATCCGCCTTGGCGGGATCGAGCCCTTCGCTGAGCAGGGTCGCTTCCAGATTGTTGGCGTCAAACCAGAGTTTTGTCAGTAGCAGGAGGGTACTGAACACCATCAGCAGCACCACTTTGGGTACCAACCGGATGTTGCTCATTCTTTTCTCCAGCAGGTTCAGCTGCATTGTCATTCTCCTTTTAAAAGCCGTTTTTTCCTTTGCCCTCAGGACTATCGGCATTATCTTCTCTTTTATTAATTTGCACTGTGCTTAAAGTTGGAAAATGTATGCGACATCACTTAACTCATCTGCGGGCGATGGATCTGCTGATGGCATTTCTGTCGATTATCTCGGTTGTGCTGGTGACGGCCCGCTGGTGGGGCCATGAGAGCCTCACACCACAGACTCTGCAGCTCTTCTATGACCTCGACAGTCTGATCTGCTACTTCTTCCTCGCGCACTTTGCTTATGGCTGGATCCGGGCCTCTGATCGCAAGGCCTATTTCAAGGCCAACTGGATCTATCTGCCGGGTAGCCTGCCGATGGCGGAGCAACTGCGCTGGGCGCGGTTGATCCAGCTTTGGCGGGTCTATCAGCTGTTCAAGGAGCACCCGGATCTCTGGGCCATGTTCCGTCGCGAGCGCAACGAGACCACCCTCTCCGGCATCTTGTTCCTCTTCTTCCTGCTGCTGGGGGTGGGTTCCGGCGTCATGTACTGGATTGAGTCAGGCCAGCCCGGCAGCCAGATTGAGACACCTTACGACGCGTTCTGGTGGACGCTGGTGACTCTCTCGACAGTGGGTTACGGCGATCTGGTGCCCAAGACCGAGGAGGGGCGGTTTGTCGCCAGCCTGCTGATCCTGTTCGGGGTCGGTTTGTTCGGTGCCATCAGCGGTTTCATGGCCAGCCTGTTTTTGCAGCCCAACAAGGGGGATGGCGAGACCGACAAGTGGCGTCATCACTACAACAACCAGCAAGAGGAGCTGCTGCGGGAGATCCGCGCCCTGCGCAGCGAGGTGCAGGAGCTGAAAAACAAGTGAGGCCGCAGACGGGCAAGTTGCGAGGTGACTCGCAACTCTGCGCGTATTATCCCGGGGGAGGTGCTTTTTCTTTGCTTGTCCTTTAACCTGCTGGCGGCTTAACATTCAACCTCTTGTCCAAACCTGAAAAAGAGAACCGATCGACCATGCGCGCCCTTCTCGGGATTTTGATCTGCTTGTGTGCCCAACAGGCACTGGCCGATACCCGTTATGTTTCAGACAACATCTTTACCTATATCCACAATGGCCCGGGTACCCAGTACCGGATCCTTGGCAGCGTCAAGGCTGGTGAACCGCTGGAGGTAAAGGCGGTGAACAGCGAGGCCGGTTTCACCCAGGTGGTGGACGGTCGTGGCCGCGAGGGGTGGATCAAGAACAGCGAACTGCAGAGCCAGATCAGCCTGCGCGAGCGTCTGCCCCAGGTGGAAAAAGAGCGCGATGAGCTTAAAGATCGCCTGCAGAACCTCAACGGTGACAACGAGAAACGCTTCACCGAGAAGGATGGCCAGATCGCTGCCCAGAGCAAGGAGATCGCCGCTCTCAAGGCCCAGCTGGTCAGTCAGGGTGAGGAGATGAGCAATCTCAAAGAGCAGAATGATGCCCTGACCCAGAGCTACGACAACCAGGAGCACGACATGCAGATGGACTGGTTTATCCGTGGTGGTGCCATGGTGGGTGCCGGTATCCTGCTTGGCATCCTGCTGCCCATGTTGCCCCGTCGTCGCAGCCGTGGCGATCGCTGGATGAACTGACAGCATCTGGCTGAATGAATTGCTGAGAAGGGTCGCCGTGGCGGCCCTTCTTTTTTGGGGCGCATTGGGCGGAATGCGTGGCTGCTTTGCGACAGGGTGGTGGCAGATCGTATACAAAATGAAGTCAGATGACCCTCACGCTTGCTGGCGTATTGGCTTCAAAAGGGAATTCATGGGGGGAATGAGCGATCTTTGTTAAAGAGTGGCAACAAATTCATTTCATATAGGGTGCAATATTGTATACATTATCGGCGTTTCGGCGGCGCGTCCGCCTTTGTCGATATTAGCCCTAGGGCGTACAGGAAGACCCCATATGTTCAAAGCTACTCAAGTGCTTGCCGCTGACTATATCCCCTCCGATCTGGCCGCCCTGCGCGAAGCCATCACCCAGAACTACGTGGTGGATGAAAATGCCTATCTGGCCGAACTGTCGGCCATGCTGCCGGGGGATGGCGCCTCGCTGGAGCAGGTGACCCAGCGTGCCCGTACCCTGGTGACCAAGGTGCGCAAGGAGAGCGGCTCCGGTGACGGTATCGACGCCTTCCTGCAGGAGTACAGCCTGGATACTCAGGAGGGGATTATCCTGATGTGTCTGGCCGAGGCGCTGCTGCGCATTCCCGATGCCGAGACCGCCGATGCCCTGATCAAGGACAAGCTCTCCGGCGCCAACTGGTCCTCCCATTTCCGCAAGAGCGATTCTACTCTGGTCAACGCCTCCACCTGGGGGCTGATGCTGACCGGCAAGATCATCAAGCTCGACAAGAAGCTCGACGGCAACCCGGCCAACCTGCTGGGCCGCATGGTCAACAAGCTGGGGGAGCCGGTGGTGCGTTCCGCCATGTACGCCGCCATGAAGATCATGGGCAAGCAGTTCGTGCTGGGTCGCGACATGAAAGAGGCACTCAAGGCGAGCCGCAAATCCCGCGAGCTGGGTTACACCCACACCTACGACATGCTGGGTGAGTCGGCGCTGACCATGCAGGATGCCGACAAGTATCTGACCGATTACCGCAACGCCATCGAGGCGGTGGGCAATGAGCGGATCAGCGACGGCGGCCCGGCCCCTTCCATCTCCATCAAGCTCTCGGCGCTCCATCCACGCTATGACGTGGCCAACCGCGAGCGGGTGCTCGGCGAGATGTGCGAGCGGCTGGTGGGGCTGGTGCGTCTGGCCCGCGACAAGGATGTGGCCATCAGCATCGATGCCGAAGAGATGGACCGCCTCGAGCTGTCGCTGGATCTGTTCGAGCAGCTGTATCGCTCCGACGCCAACCGTGGTTGGGGCAAACTCGGCATGGTGGTGCAGGCTTACTCCAAGCGCGCCCTGCCGGTACTCTGCTGGCTCACCGCACTGGCCCGCGAGCAGGGTGACCTCATTCCGGTTCGCTTGGTAAAAGGCGCCTACTGGGACAGCGAACTGAAATATGCCCAGCAGGCGGGTCTGCCCGGCTACCCGCTGTTTACCCGCAAGGTGGGTACCGATATCTCCTACCTCGCCTGCGCCCGCTACCTGCTGAGCGAGCCGACCCGTGGCTTTATCGCCCCCCAGTTCGCCACCCACAACGCCAATACCGTGGTCAGCATTCTGGAGATGGCCGGTGATCGCCAGTTTGAATTCCAGCGTCTGCACGGCATGGGGGAGGAGCTGCACAACGCCGTGCTGAACGACAATCCCGGCCTGCACTGCCGCATCTACGCGCCGGTCGGCGCCCACAAGGACTTGCTGCCCTATCTGGTACGCCGCCTGCTGGAGAACGGGGCCAACACCTCTTTCGTTCACAAGCTGGTGGATCCCAATACCCCGGTGGACTCGCTGGCCGAGCATCCGCTGCGCACCCTCAAGCGCTACTCCGGCTTTGCCAACGACCGGATTCCGCAGCCGGTGAACCTGTTCAGCGACCGCAAGAACTCCAGCGGCGTCAACATGAACATCCTCTCCATCCAGCGCCCCTTCTTCACCCGCTTGAAAGAGCTGGAGAGCAAGCAGTGGCTGGCAGGCCCCATCGTCGATGGCGAGACCCTCAAGCGCAGCGAGGCACGCACCGTGCTGAGCCCGCAGGATGTGAGCCTCACCGTCGGCAAGATCCACTGGGCCGACGAGCTGGCGGTGGAGCAGGCCTTGGCATCTGCCCACGCTGCCTTCCCGCGCTGGCGTGAAACCCCGGTGAGCGAGCGTGCCGCCGCGCTGGAGAAGCTGGCGGATCTGCTGGAAGCGAACCGCGAGCAGTTCGTCTCCCTCTGTACCCGCGAAGCGGGCAAGCTGCTGCAAGATGGCATCGACGAGGTGCGTGAAGCGGTCGATTTCTGCCGCTACTACGCGGTACAGGCGCGCAGCCTGATGGGGCAGGCGACCCTGCTGCCCGGTTACACCGGCGAGCAGAACGAGCTGTTCCTGCAGGGGCGCGGTGTCTTTGTCTGCATCAGCCCGTGGAACTTCCCGCTGGCGATCTTCCTCGGCCAAATTGCCGCTGCGCTGGCCACCGGCAACACCGTCATCGCCAAACCGGCGGAGCAGACCGGCCTTATCGCCCATCTGGCGGTGACGCTGGCCCATCAGGCCGGTATTCCGGGCGACGTGCTGCAGCTGCTACCCGGTGACGGCGCCACCGTGGGGGCCAAGTTGACTGCGGACTCGCGCATTGGCGGCGTCTGCTTCACCGGCTCCACCGAGACGGCCAAGCTCATCAACATGACTCTGGCCCAGCGCGATGGCGCCATCCTGCCGCTCATCGCCGAAACCGGCGGCCAAAACGCCATGATCGTCGACTCCACCGCCCTGCCGGAGCAGGTGGTGCGGGACGTGGTGAGCGCCGCCTTCCAGAGTGCCGGTCAGCGCTGCTCGGCCCTGCGGGTACTCTACCTGCAGGAGGAGATCGCCGAGCGGGTGCTGGAGATCCTCACCGGCGCCATGCAGGAGCTCAAAGTGGGCAACCCGGCTGAGCACAACACCGATGTCGGCCCGGTCATCGACGCCGATGCCAAGGGCGGGCTGGATGCGCACCTGGTGCACATGATCCCGCGTGCTCGCCTGATTGCCCAGGCGCCGATGCCAGCCGCGACCATGGAAGGGCACTTTGTCCAGCCGACCGCGCTGGAGATCGGCTCCATCCGCGAGCTGGCCAAGGAGCAGTTCGGCCCAATCCTGCACGTGGTGCGCTACGCCACCCGGGATCTGGACAAGGTGATCAGCGATATCAACGGCACCGGCTATGGCCTGACGCTCGGGATCCACAGCCGCAATGAATCCCACGCTGAGGAGCTGGCGAGCCGCATCAACGTGGGCAACGTCTACATCAACCGCAACCAGATCGGCGCCATGGTCGGGGTGCAGCCGTTCGGCGGCCAGGGGCTCTCCGGCACCGGTCCCAAGGCGGGCGGCCCTCACTACCTGAGCCGTTTCGTCACCGAAAAGACCCGCACCATCAACACCACCGCGGTGGGCGGCAACGCCTCCCTGCTGGCGATGGGTGATGCCTGATCCGCGTCGATAGAGGCCGGATACGGGATACCGGATAACAACGGGCCGCCTTCGGGCGGCCTCTTTATTTGCACCATCCGTTTTTTACGAATGGGACAATCGGCCACGGCGGGGTCGTCAGCGACCCGTGCTGGTCGTAAGATGGAAGCCATTCGCGTGGCGTTTGCCCCTTGGCGGGCCCGCCGTAGCCGGGGTTTTGTTTTAACGAGAGTGTTTATCCGATGTCATTAACCGAACAAGCCCGCTGGTTCGTGCTGGGGGGCGATCATCTGGTACTGCTCGATCAGCAGGGAGAGGTGCCACAAGGAAGTAAAGCGTGCCTGCCCGCAGCGCTGGCTGACGCCTCTTTCGAGCGTTTTGACGAGTGGCAGGGGTTGCCCTGCTATCTGCTCGATCTGGGTGATGAGGCCGACACGAGCGCCATGAGTCCTCTGCGCCAGCTGATGGTGGCGGGAGACGAAGAGGGCTTTCGCCTCGCAGGTCGTGCCTGGCAGCTCGTTACCTTCCGCCGCACCCACCGTTTCTGCGGCGAGTGCGGCGCCCCCATGACCCCGAAGGCGGGGGAGTGGGCGCAGGTGTGCCACCTCGGCCACACGGTCTATCCGCGTATCTCCCCCTGCATTATCGTGGCGGTGCGCAAGGGGCCGGAGATCCTCTTGGCGGCCCATCGCCGTCACTATCAGGCGGACGATCCCATGTATACCGTGCTGGCCGGCTTTGTGGAGGCGGGAGAGAACCTTGAGCAGTGCGTGGCACGGGAGGTGTTCGAGGAGAGCGGCATCCGGGTGCGCAATGTGCGCTATGTGGCGAGCCAGCCCTGGCCCTTCCCCCACAGCCTGATGATGGGCTTTACCGCCGACTACGAGAGCGGCGAAATCCGGGTGCAGGATGACGAACTGGTCGCTGCCGATTTCTTTACCGCCGACCGCTTGCCGCGTTTGCCTCCCCACGGCACCATCGCCCGGCGGCTGATCGAGCGTTCGCTGGCGGGTGAGGGGTAACGAGGCGCTTATCTTTTCGCCAACCTTTTTGCACTTCTTGTTACAAGCGGGGCGGTCAGGTTTGCGCCCCTTCACATCTTTGCAATCGCGCGTCCATTTGCCACGTTTTGGGCAGTCCGATCCGGTGGGCAAAGTGGTATTATGGCCGCCATTTTATGCGTGATACGAACTCAGGAACTGGGATGAAAGAGCTGAAGAACGATCGATACCTGCGCGCCCTGCTGCGTCAGGATGTGGACATGACCCCGGTATGGATGATGCGCCAGGCTGGCCGTTATCTGCCGGAATACAAGGCGACTCGCGCCCAGGCGGGGGATTTCATGTCCCTGTGCCGCAATGCCGAGCTGGCCTCTGAAGTCACCCTGCAGCCGCTGCGCCGCTACCCGCTCGATGCCGCCATCCTCTTCTCCGACATCCTGACCGTGCCCGATGCCATGGGGCTCGGTCTCTACTTCGAGCAGGGTGAAGGCCCGCGTTTCGAGCGTCCGATCACCTCCATGGCCGACGTGCAGGCGCTGCCCATTCCGGATCCGGAAGATGAGCTGGGCTACGTGATGAATGCGGTGCGCACCATCCGCCGCGAGCTGAAGGGTGAAGTGCCGCTCATCGGCTTCTCCGGCAGCCCATGGACTCTGGCCACCTACATGGTGGAGGGGGGCAGCTCCAAGGCGTTCACCAAGATCAAGCAGATGATGTACGCAGAGCCGCAAACCCTGCACCTGCTGCTCGACAAGCTGGCCGACAGCGTGATTGCCTATCTCAACGCCCAGATCAAGGCGGGTGCCCAGGCGGTCATGGTGTTCGACACCTGGGGCGGCGTGCTCACCCCCCGCGATTACCGCGATTTCTCCCTGCAGTACATGCACAAGATTGTCGATGGCCTGATCCGCGAGCACGACGGTCGCCGTGTGCCGGTCACCCTGTTCACCAAAAACGGCGGTCAGTGGCTGGAGCAGATCGCCGCCACCGGTTGCGACGCGCTGGGTCTGGACTGGACCACTGACATCGCCGACGCCAAGCGCCGGGTCGGCGACAAGGTGGCGCTGCAGGGCAACATGGATCCCTCCATGCTCTACGCTACCCCGGCTCGCATCCGTGAAGAGGTCGCCTCCATTCTGGCCGGTTTCGGTCACGGCAATGGCCACGTATTCAATCTGGGTCACGGCATCCATCAGGATGTGAACCCGGAACACGCCGGCGTGTTCGTCACCGCGGTACACGAGCTCTCCGCCCAGTACCACGGTCGCTAAGGCCGGGGCGAGAGAAGAAGAGTTTGTTTGATATCCGGGGCCGCAAGGCCCCGTTTTACATTGAAAAAGGCGCCGCGACGACGAGAGCGTGGCGCCAGTGCAGGAGGCAAGATGAGCTGCAAGTCACTGGATTGGGGTATCGATCTTGGCGGTACCAAGTGTGAATGCGTGGTGCTGGAGGGCGACGAGGTGCTGCTGCGCCACCGCATCCCCACCGAGCGGGCGGGCGGTTATGAGCACATGATCGGTCAGATCGCCAAGCTGGTGGAGGAGTGCGCCGAGAAGATTGGTCAACGCCCGACCGTCATCGGCATGGGCACGCCGGGGGCGCGGGATCCGCAGACCGGCCTGATGAAGAACTGTAACACCACCGAGCTCAACGGCAAGCCGTTCAAGGAGGATCTGGAGCGCAAACTGGGCGTGCCGGTACTGATCGCCAACGACGCCAACTGCTTCGCGCTGGCAGAAACCCATCTCGGTGCAGTGCGTCAGCACCATCCCGATGCGAAAGTGGTGTTCGGCATCATCATGGGCACCGGAGTCGGCTCCGGCATCGTCATCAACGGCCAGATCCTCAACGGCCACCACGGCATCGCCGGTGAGTGGGGCCACAACGTGCTTTCCCCCGATGGTCCCGAGTGCTACTGCGGCAAGCGCGGCTGCGTCGAGGCCCTGATCAGCGGCCCGGCGCTGGAGGCCTGGTACGAGGCCAAGGCCAAGCGCCGCCTCTCGCTCGCCCAAATCGCGGCCGCCACGGCTCACGATCATGTGGCCAAGCTCACCATCGACCGGCTGCACCTGCTGTTTGGTCAGGCGCTGGCCAACGTGGTCAACATTCTCGACCCGGATGTGATCGTCATCGGCGGCGGGGTGGGCAATGTGCAGAGCCTTTACAACGCCGGACGGCAGACAATTTTGCCCTTCCTCTTTAATCCCCGCTTCAGAGCCCCCATTATTGCTCCTGCCCTTGGCGACAGTGCCGGGGTATTCGGGGCGGCACTGCTGGCCCGCGGTGAATTCAAGGAGGCCCTGCTGTCGTAGCCGGGGCTCCCGGGCGGCCGGTGCGCCGTCTTGTTGCTGGTTCAAGGAAACGGATTCTCGATGATCAAGATTGCCATCAATGGTTACGGGCGGATCGGTCGCAACGTGTTGCGAGCCCTCTATGAAAGCGGACGCGACAAGACCATCAAGATCGTCGCCATCAACGAGCTGGCGGCCCCCGAGGCCATGGTGCACCTGACCCGTTACGATACTAGTCACGGTCGCTTCCACCATCCGGTGCAACTGGCGGGCAACAGCATGCTGGTGGGGGAGGATCTCATCTCTCTGTTTGCCGAGCGGGATCCGTCAAAGCTGCCGTGGCGGGCGCTGGGAGTCGATGTGGTGCTGGATTGCACCGGGGTATTCTGCTCGCGGGCCGATGCCGAGCTGCATCTGGCGGCGGGGGCGGGCAAGGTGCTTTTCTCCCACCCGGCGGATGCGGATGTGGATGCCACCGTGGTCTACGGGGTCAACCATCATACCCTCACCGGAGCGGAGCGGATTGTCTCCAACGCCTCCTGTACCACCAACTGCGTGGTGCCGGTGATTGAAACATTGCATCGAGAATTCGAGATAAATTGTGGTACTATTACGACAATTCATTCGGCCATGCATGATCAGCAAGTCATCGATGCCTACCACAGTGACTTGCGCCGAACCCGCGCTGCCAGTCAGTCCATCATTCCGGTGGACACCAAGCTGGCAAAGGGGCTGGAGCGTATCCTGCCCCACTTCGCCGGCAAGTTTGAGGCGATCGCGGTGCGGGTGCCGACCATCAATGTAACAGCGATGGATCTCAGTATTACTGTTCGTAAAAAAGTGACAGTTACTGACGTAAATCAAGCCCTGCAACGGGCATCCAGAGGTACATTACACGGTATTCTGGATTACACGGAAGAACCGCTGGTCTCCGTAGACTTCAATCATGATGCACACTCCTGCATCATTGATGGTACCCAGACCCGGGTGAGCGATGCCAACCTCGTCAAGATGTTGATGTGGTGCGATAACGAATGGGGCTTCGCAAACCGGATGCTGGATACCACCCGGGCCATGATGGCCGCAGGCTGAGCCTGCCCCGGGCGAAAGGTTACTGTTTTTAACATTACCTGGAAAATATAGAGGACTGAATATGTCTGTTATCAAGATGACTGACCTGGATCTGGCGGGTAAACGCGTTCTGATCCGTGCTGACCTGAACGTACCGGTAAAAGACGGCAAGGTCACCTCCGATGCACGTATCGTTGCGACTCTGCCGACCATCAAGCTGGCTCTGGAAAAGGGCGCCAAGCTGATGATCACCTCCCACCTGGGTCGTCCGACCGAGGGTGAATACAACGAAGAATTCTCCCTGGCTCCGGTTGTCAACTATCTGAAAGACGCTCTGTCCTGCCCGGTTCGCCTGGCCAAGGATTACCTGGATGGCGTAGAAGTCGCTGCCGGTGAGCTGGTTGTGCTGGAAAACTGCCGCTTCAACAAAGGCGAGAAGAAGAACACCGAAGAGCTGGCCAAAAAATACGCCGCCCTGTGTGACGTCTTTGTAATGGATGCGTTCGGTACTGCTCACCGCGCCGAAGGTTCCACCTACGGTGTGGCTCAGTTCGCTCCGGTCGCCTGTGCTGGTCCGCTGCTGGCGGGTGAACTGGAAGCCCTGGGCAAAGCCATGCTGAAGCCCGAGCGCCCGATGGTTGCCATCGTTGGCGGCTCCAAGGTCTCCACCAAGCTGACCGTTCTGGAATCCCTCTCCAAGATCGCTGACCAGCTGGTTGTCGGTGGTGGCATCGCCAACACCTTCATCGCTGCTGCCGGTCACAACGTCGGCAAGTCCCTGTGCGAGCACGACCTGATCGACACCGCCAAGAAACTGGCTGCCGAGACCAACATTCCTGTGACCACCGACGTGGTTGTAGGTGCCGAGTTCTCCGAGTCCACTCCGGCGACCATCAAGTCCGTCTCTGACGTGACCGACGGCGACATGATCTTCGACATCGGCCCGGATTCTGCCAAGGCTCTGGCTGACATCATCATGAACGCCAAGACCATCCTGTGGAACGGCCCGGTCGGTGTATTCGAGTTCGACCAGTTTGCTGAAGGCACCAAGGTTATCGCTGAAGCCATCGCTGCTTCTCCGGCCTTCTCCATCGCTGGCGGTGGTGACACCCTGGCTGCTATCGACAAGTTCGGCATCGCTGACAAAGTCTCCTACATCTCCACTGGCGGCGGCGCCTTCCTGGAGTTCGTAGAAGGCAAGGTACTGCCGGCTGTTGCGATTCTGGAACAGCGCGCTAAAGCCTAATTGACCCGGAACGGGGGGCAAAAGCCTCCCGTTTCGTTTATCATGTGCCCGCTGTGCCGGTTCATGATGAACCCCCCATTTTTTATTAACGGCATACGAGACAGGACGATTAAACATGTCTAAGAAAATTTTCGACTTCGTAAAACCCGGCGTGATCACTGGTGATGACGTTCAGAAAGTGTTCGCCATCGCTAAAGAGAACGGCTTTGCTCTGCCGGCCGTAAACTGCGTTGGTACCGACTCCGTGAACGCCGTACTGGAAGCTGCCGCCAAGGTTAAAGCGCCGGTTATCGTTCAGTTCTCCAACGGTGGTGCCGTGTTCACCGCCGGTAAGGGTCTGAAGCTGGAAGGTCAGAAAGCTGCCATCCTGGGTGCCATCTCTGGTGCCAAGCACGTTCACGCTGTTGCCGAAGCTTACGGCGTGCCGGTAATCCTGCACACCGACCACGCTGCCAAGAAGCTGCTGCCGTGGATCGACGGTCTGCTGGAAGCGGGCGAGAAGCACTTTGCTGAAACCGGCAAGCCGCTGTTCTCCTCCCACATGCTGGATCTGTCCGAAGAGTCTCTGGAAGAGAACATCGACATCTGCTGCGAGTACCTGACCCGCATGGCCAAGATGAACATGACTCTGGAGCTGGAACTGGGTTGCACCGGTGGCGAAGAAGACGGCGTCGACAACAGCCACATGGATCAGTCCGCTCTGTACACCCAGCCGGAAGATGTTGCTTACGCTTACGAGCGTCTGTCCAAGATCAGCCCGCGTTTCACCATCGCTGCCTCCTTCGGTAACGTACACGGTGTATACAAGCCGGGTAACGTCAAGCTGACCCCGTCCATCCTGGACGCTTCCCAGAAGTACGTTTCCGAGAAGTTTGGTGTTCCAGCCAAGTCTCTGGACTTCGTATTCCACGGTGGTTCAGGTTCCACTCTGGAAGAGATCCGCGAGTCCATCTCCTACGGCGTAGTGAAGATGAACATCGACACCGACACCCAGTGGGCAACCTGGGAAGGTCTGCTGAACTTCTACAAGAAGAACGAAGCTTACCTGCAAGGCCAGCTGGGCAACCCGGAAGGCGCCGACAAGCCGAACAAGAAGTACTACGATCCGCGCGTATGGCTGCGTGAAGGTCAGACTTCCATGATCGCTCGTCTGGAGAAAGCATTCTCCGACCTGAACGCCATCGACGTACTGTAATTCGTTACAGCACCTTGATTGCATGAAAAGGCGCCCTTCGGGGCGCCTTTTGCATTTCTGTGATCCGCACCGGTTGGTGAGTGGAGGAGGAACTGGGTATTATCGAAACAACTTTGCTTATTTTATTAAACAATTTGCAACCAAGGCAGGATGCTGAGTATGCAGGCAGGAAAGCACAACGGATATCAGGAGCACGTCGCCTCCTACTACGCGGCCACCCGCAACGACTCGCAACAGTGGCCCGAGCTGGAGGGGGAGCACAAGGCTGACGTCTGCATCATCGGCGGCGGTTTTACCGGTCTCAATACCGCCATCAACCTGGCTGATGCGGGCTACAAGGTGGTGCTGCTGGAGGCCAACCGCATCGGCTGGGGGGCGTCGGGGCGCAACGGCGGTCAGCTTATTCGCGGTATCGGCCACGACACCAACCAGTTTGCCCGCTGGATTGGTGAGGAGGGGGTGCGCGAGCTCGACCTGATGGGGCTGGAGGCGGTGCAGCTGGTGCGCGAGCGGGTGGAGCGTTTCAATATCGACTGCGATCTCACCTGGGGTTACTGCGATCTGGCCACCCGTCAGCGCCATCTGGCAGGTTTTGAGGAGGAGCTCGACCATCTGGCGAGCCTCGGCTATGAGCACGAACTCAAGCTGGTGCCGCGCGAAGATATCCATACCGTGGTGGGGTCGGATCGCTATATCGGTGGCCTTATCGACATGGGCTCCGGCCATCTCCATCCCCTCAATCTGGCGCTCGGCGAGGCACGTGCCGCCGCCAGCCTCGGGGTTTCCCTGTTTGAACACTCCAGAGTGACCCATATCGATTACGGCAAGCAGGTCGAGGTGACCACGGCTCATGGGCGGGTCACCGCCGATTATCTGGTGATCGGCTGCAACGCCTACCTCAACGACCTCAATCCGGAGCTGGGAGGGCGGGTGCTGCCGGCCGGCTCCTACATTCTTGCCACCGAGGTGCTGGATCGCCGCTTGCGCCAGCGCTTGCTGCCGCAAAACATGGCGGTGTGCGATCAGAACGTGGCGCTTGACTACTACCGCCTCTCCGCCGACGGTCGCCTGCTGTTTGGCGGCGCCTGCAACTACTCGGGAAGGGATCCCCGCGACATCAAGGCCTTTATGTTGCCCAAGATGCTGCGGGTCTTCCCCGAGTTGGCTGGCACTGCCATCGAGTTTCAGTGGGGCGGGATGATCGGGATCGGCGCCAACCGGCTGCCGCAGATTGGCCGCTTGAAGGAGCATCCCAACGTGCTCTACGCCCAGGCCTACTCGGGGCATGGCCTCAACGCCACCCATATGGCGGGCAAGCTGGTAGCCGAGGCGATCCGCGGCGAGAGCCGGGGTTTCGATCTCTTTGCCAGCGTGCCCCATATCACCTTCCCCGGCGGCCCGGCGCTGCGCTCCCCGCTGCTGGCACTGGGTATGCTGTGGCACCGGATGAAGGATATCTTCTGACCCCCATTGTCAGCCTGCGCAGTGATGGCTGAACGCCAGCCCCCTTGCCAAGCTCTTGTTTATAGCGGGTTAGCACTATCATTCCGCCTGATAGACCAAAAGATGCATTCGCGCCAATCTCGTCCGGTTGGCGCTATCTTTTAGGTGTGAGAGCGGTTATCTGCCAAGGGGACGAGGGTGTGTCTGCTTGCCGGAATACTTGCCGAGAAAGAGCTGAGGACGGGGAGAGGAGGGCCAAGATGGAGATAAATGTGGTCGCGTCAGGCGGGCTCAGCCCGCTGGCGCAACGGCAGGGTTCTCCCGCTGTGCAGGCACAGGAGCGGGCTGCAACTTCACCATCAACGGGCAGTGACAGCCTGGTGCGCGACCTTGGCGCTGTGCTGGATGAGCTGGGGCTGTCACCACAAGGGGAGAGCAGCGGCGGTGGCACTGTTTCAATCAGGGATTCGCTAGAGGCGTTCATCAACACCATGATGGGCTCCCTGCAACAGCAGCAGGAGCAACAGCTGGCATTGCAGCAACAACAGCGGCAAGAGCAGGAACAGCGCAAACTCGCCATCGCCGACAGCAGCGAAAACCCGCTCAAGCGGGATCTGGAGCGCCTGCTGGAGACGCTGGATCAGCAGGGCGGACAGGAAAAAGCGAGCGAGCAAGGAGCCGAGCGTGAAGCGGTCAACCCCTTGCAGAGCCAGCTGACCAAGCTGCTGGAGAGCAGTGGTGCGGCAGAGAGCGGGGTCACCCTCAAGGAGGTGCTGTCAGGGTTGGCCAGCAAGCTGCCGAACGAACCTGCCGAGCGAAAAGGGTATCGGGTCGATACCCAGGTTTGAGCTGGTTGGCAACGGCAGGAGAGTCGTTGCAGAGCATAAGGGGCGGAAAGCCCTTTATTGGGCCGGTTCCGCCAGCCGCCACCCCTGTTCGTCCTTCATCATCCACACCTCGGCCTCTTGTGGCAGCACCTGGCCCGCCTCGAACTCGCCATATTTGCGCTCGAGCTCCATCAGCCCCATCTCCTGCTGGAAGGGGCCAACCCGGTCGTAGACCAGGTCCTCGTCGTGCAACACCTGCAACTGATCGAGCCCCTGCTTGAAGTGGAGCTGGTAACTCACCTTGACCAGATAAACCCCCTCCATCCGCTCCTCCTTGCCGAGGATAGTGAAATCGCTGATCTCGAACAGGTTGGCGTCTGTCTCGGCCAGCAGCCTAGCGGTAACTTGGCTCCGGATATCCTCTTCACCGGGCCCTGCACTGCAGCCATAAAGCCAGAGGGCTAGCAGGGGGATGAACCACTT
Source organism: Aeromonas sp. Y293-4 (assembly GCF_027705905.1). NCBI lineage: Bacteria > Pseudomonadati > Pseudomonadota > Gammaproteobacteria > Aeromonadales > Aeromonadaceae > Aeromonas > Aeromonas sp. Y293-4. The sequence goes on from NZ_JAPDCI010000003.1 coordinate 28,533, forward strand.
TTTCATCAAAACTCCGGACGGGCGAGACAATCGAAGGGCAAATTCTGCCATGCTGCCGGTCATATACAAGGGATTGCCAGAAAAATCAGTGCGTAACGTATAAGGCTGCCCCTGTCTGTCGACAGGGGCGCCGTTGGTCAGCGTAGCTGATCAAGCCTGCCCAGAAACTCCACCGGCCCCATAAAACCGGTGACCCGCTGCCCAGCCAGCTCCTTGCCCTCGCGGTCGAAGAAGATGAGGGTCGGCAGCCCCAGCACACTGAGGCTGTTGAGCAGCTCGACATCGGCATCGTCGTTGGCAGTGACATCCGCCTGCAGCAGCACCATCTGGCCGAAGCGCTCGCGCACGGTTGGGTCACTGAAGGTCTTGTGCTCGAACTCCTTGCAGGCGACGCACCAGTCGGCGTAGAGGTCGAGCAGCACCGGTTTGCCGCGGGCGGCGGCCAGCTGCACCTTGAGATCATCCAGCGTCTTGACGCGGATAAACTGTGGCGCCGTTTGACTGGCATCCGCCGTGATGGCAGCAGGGGTGGCCGGTTGCAGCAGATCTTTGCCCACTACCACGGCGCTGATCATCGCCAGCAACAGCACGAAGCCACGCACGCTTCTGGCCACCGAGTGGGGCTGATGCTGGTTGTGGTGATAGAGATAGCCGCACAGCAGCAGCCCCCAGCCAAGCCAGGCGAGGGTAGTAACTTGATCGCTCCATAGCCGTGACAGCAGCAGGAGCGGCACCGCCAGCAGGGCGAAGCCAAACAGCTGCTTGATCACATCCATCCAGGCGCCCGCCTTGGGCAGCAACTTGCCCCCCGAGGTGCCGAGCAGCAGCAGCGGTAGCCCCATCCCCAGTGACAGCGCATAGAGCGCGGCGCCGCCGAGCCAGAGATCGCCGCTCTGTGCAACATAGATCAGCGCCCCCGAGAGCGGCGCCGTGGTGCAGGGGGAGCAGACCAGCCCGGAGATCATCCCCATGATGGCGACCCCGACTACCGAGCCGCCCTGCTGGCGGTTGGAGAGGCCAGAGAGCCGGGTTTGCAAACTGCTCGGCAGTTGCAGGGTGTAGAGCCCGAACATGGAGAGGGCCAACAGCACGAACATCACCGATAGACCGATCAGCACATAGGGGTGTTGCAGCGCCGCCTGGAATTTCAGCCCCGCTGAGGCCACTACCAGTCCGAGCAGGGTGTAGGTGACCGCCATCCCCTGCACATAGACCATGGAGAGCAGGAAGGCGCGACCGGTGGAGAGGCGATGGCCAGCTCCGGCGATGATGCCGGTCAGGATTGGGTACATGGGGAAGACGCAGGGGGTGAAGGAGAGCCCCAGCCCCAGTGCGAAGAAAGCGACGATGCTGAGCCAGAACCCCTGATTGCCGAGGGCAGCGGCCAGCTGATCTTGCTGGCTAACCGGTGCGACGCTTTGTGCCGTATCAGCAGTGGACGCTGTGGTTGCCGTGACCAGCGGGGCCACGTCGATCAGTTTGTCGGTCGGCGGGTAGCAGAGGCCGTCGGTACAGCCCTGATAGCGCACCCGCAGGGTGGCGCCGTCGCCCACTTCTTTGAGCGGCACCGCGATGCTCACCTGCTGGTAGTAGACTCGGGTCTTGCCGAAGAAGTCATCCTCGTGCTCGGTGCCTTCTGGCAGGGTCGGCTCGCTGAAGGTGAGGTTGTTCCCCTTGAAGCGCAGGCTGTGGCGATAGAGGTAGTAATCGTCGGCGATGTGGAGGGTCAGCAGCAGCTGATCGCCACGCTGTTCGCTCTCGATCTGAAAGGCTTCATCGACCTGCAAAAATTTGGGCTTGGCGTTGGCCTCAATACCCAGCGAGCTGAGCAGATCGGCGCCGCTGGCGTGGGCTGGGGAGCTGCCCACCGCTGTCATCAGCAGGACGCAGAGCAGCAGCAGGGGAGAGAGCAAGCGGTTGAACGTCATGCGGTCTCCCCATTGAGCCAGTCCAGATAGGCAGGTAGTCCGGCACTTACCGGCAGGGCCAGCAGCTCGGGCACCTCATAGGGGTGATGGGCTTGAATACATGCCTGCAGCTCGGCAAAGCGCGATTGACGGGATTTGATGATGAGCTGGATCTCGGGGGCGCGCTCCACCTTGCCTTGCCAACGATAGACGGAGGTGACGCCCGGCAGTTGATTGATGCAGGCGGCCAGCCGCTGGTTCAGCAGCTGTTCGCAGAGAAGGTCGGCACTGGTTTGATCTGGGCAGGTGCAGAGCACCACAATGGCGTCGGTCATAAAGCGGATCTTCACCTCGTTGGGGTAAACCGGGCAGGCGCCCTTGCCGTCTCATCCCTGTCTGCGGATGAAGGTGAAAAAAGCGCCCGAAAATCAGCGGCTACTATACCCCAGAGGCGCTTCAAATAGCATCTGTAGCCATTTGTGAGCCAGCGCCAAAAATTTGTGGGGGGCATGAGATAGACGCTGTCATGGGGACAGGGCAGAATGAGCGGGCTTGTTCCCAATTGACGTAAGGAAATGTATGACCCAACAGAATGAGCAGCAGAGAAACCGCATGTTGAGCCTGCTGCGCGAAGGTGAGCGCCGCATGTTGGTTCAATTGGCCGGGCTGCTGCGCACGACCGCCGATGAAATCAATGCCGAGCTGGAGAAAGAGGAGCTGATGGCCACCCTGGAGCAGCCCATCACGGTGGAGTATCTCAACGGCGTGGTGCAGCACCATCTGTTCGAGCGCAAACACAAGGGAGATATGGCGGTTGCCCAGCAGATCCTGAGCGATTATCAGAGCGAACTGGAAGCGCTGCAGGCCGCCCAGGCGCAGCCTGAAGAGGCTGTCGCAACTGACGAGAGCGGCGAAGAGCTCAAAGCCCAGGCTTGAACGACGGGCAGGCCTGAATCCTTACCTCTGAATCAGCCGGCCTGCCAGCGCTGATCCCTCTTGCGGCCCCATCATGTCTGCCATGATGGGGTCGTGTCGTTTCTTCTGTAGTCTTTCCTTGTTGCCCTTCACTTCTCGGTTTCAATCCAACTGATTCGTGCCTTAGCGCGCCTCTTGTGGCATGCCGTGCGGCACTTCGCGGGGGATGGGGAACACCTTGTCATAGCACCAGTTGTAGACGAAGGCATAGATCAGGTAGAAGACGACGAAGCCCAGATCCAGCACCAGCGCCTCCAGCAGGCTGACGCTCAGCCACCAGGACATGACCGGCAGCGCGACGATCAGCAGACCGCCCTCAAAGCCGAAGGTATGCAGCACCCGTTGCCACAGGGTCTTGTGGGTATGGCCCTGATATTTGAGCAACAGCTTGTCGACCCCGATGTTGTAGATGTAGTTCCAGACGGTGGCCAGCACCGAGAAGAACAGTGCCAGCGGGCCCATATGGTTGAGCCCGACCCCGGTAACCCAGCTGGCCAGCGGGGCGGCAATCAGCAGGCCAATGAATTCAAAGCCAATGGCATGGCGCAGGCGATCGTTACGGGTACGCATAAGTCACTCTCTCAATCAGGTTCATTCACGAATTGCAGGTTAATCTATAGAACTCTAGCGATAGATTCATGTTGGTATCCATCGCTAAAATAGATGGATGAGAGAGCTTGCCGGAGGGCCACAAGATGACGCCATCACTGGAACAACTGAGGATCTTGCTGGCGGCCGCCGAAACCGGCTCGTTTTCCGCTGCCGCCCGCAAGCTGGGCAAGGCGCAGTCGGTAGTGAGCAGCGCCATCGCCAATCTGGAGATCGATCTGGCGCTCACCCTGTTTGACCGCAGCGGCCGCTATCCGCAACTGACGGACGCGGGGGCCCGCATGGTGCAGGAGGCGGGGATCCTGCTGGCGCAGAGTGAACGATTGCAATCCATTGCCGGGGAGCTGGCGGCCGGGGTGGAGACGCGGCTCACTCTGGCCATCGATGATGACTCCCACCTACCCTGGCTCGGCACCCTGCTGGAGGAGTTCGCCACTCGCTACCCGACCGTGGAGCTGGAGCTGCTCTTCCCGCTGATGGAAGATGTGACCGAGATGCTGGTGACCGGCCGGGCCCAGCTCGGCATCAGTTATCAGAAGGTGCATCCCCAGCGGGAGATTGTCGCCCATTCGCTGGGGGAGGTGACCATGCCGCTGGTGGTGTCACCGGATCATCCGCTGGCCCGCAAGCAGCCGCTGCGGGAGGTCGATCTGCAGGGGGCACGTCAGCTGATGGTGACCGGCCGACGTGAAGGGAGCGAGCGCCAGCGTTTTCGCATCTCGGCTCAGGTGTGGTGGGTCGAGGGGGATCTCGGGGTGCTGGAGCTGGTCAAGCGGGGCCTTGGCTGGTCCGCCATTCCGGAATTTCTGCTGCATCAACCGCTGAAGCGGGGCGAGGTGGTGGTGCTGGAGCCGGACTTTATCGCCAGCCACGCGCTGGCGCTTGAGTTGCAGTGGCATCGCGCCCGCCCGCTGGGGCAGGCGGGGCGCTGGCTGAAGGAGGCACTGCTGGCGCGGGTGCCTCGCTAGCCGACTTTACTCGGTCAGGGTGTAAGGCAGGGGTTGCACGGTGAGGCGGGAGCCTTCGTCCTGCTTGAGGCGGAATAGGGCGTCAGCCTCGGTATCTTTCGGCAGTACGGCGGTGAGCCACACCTGCCCGGCCTGTTGCCAGGCGTTGAGCACCATGCCGCTGCGACGCCAGTTGTCACCCAGTTGCAGCTCAAGGGTATCGCCGCTGGCAACCGGCTCGCCGGTAGTGCCCGCCAGCAGGAACAGGGCGCGGTTGTTGGCGCCGCGATACTTGGCGCGGGCCACTGTCTCCTGCCCCATGTAGCAGCCCTTGTTGAAGCTGATGCCGTCCAGCGCCTGCAGGTTGAGCATCTGCGGGATAAACTCCCCCTGATGCACTGCCTCCATATGCGGCAGACCCGCCTTGATCTCGAGCCCCCACCAGAGTGACTCGTCACCTTGCGGCAGGGCGTCGGCTTGTTGATTGCTCACCAGCAGCCAGCGATCCTGCTCAATCTTCACCGCCATGCCGCCATCGATCAGACCGCTCTGCTCAAGGCCAAACTGCGCGGCGATCCAGCCATCGCTGCCCGTACCGGCGATCCCGGTAGCGTGACGCTCATCGGCGGTGATCTCGACCTTGGAGAAGACGGCAAATTTCTTCAGCTCCGGCAACTGACGTTCCAGCACCGAGGGGCTGGTCAGCAGCAGCAGGCTGTCGTCGAGGCAGAGCAGGCGGAAATTGCTCCACAGCTTGCCCTTGGGATCACAGTGGCCACCCGGGGTCTGTTGCCCCGGTTGTAGGGCGTTGACATCACAGGTGACCTGACCTTGCAGATATTTGGCGCGATCCTGGCCGCTGATACGGGTGATGGCCAGCTTGGTCAGGGGGAAGCGGGTCGGCTCGGCAGGAAAAACAGGTGGTTGCAGGCTCACGATGGTATTCCAGAGAGAAAGTATGTGAGCTGCATGGTAAAGACGTAACTAATGTTTGTCAGCCGGAAAATCCAGCTGGTACCATCCCCCGGTCTTTGTAAGGAGAGTGCCATGTTGAGCCCAGTTGAAAAATCCCGCCTGAAGTGGGCCTGCCGTCGCGGTATGCTCGAGCTGGATGTGATCTTTATGCCCTTTTTCGAACACGAGTTCGACTCCCTGAGCGAAGCCGATCAGCAGACCTTTATCCGCCTGCTGGCGAGCGACGATCCGGATCTGTTCAAATGGTGCATGGGTCATGGTGTCCCTGCCGATCCCGCATTTGCCGCCATGATCCCGATGATCCTGGAGCGCAATCAGGCGCGCCACGACCGCCAGGGGTAATACCGTGGAGCGGGTGATCATGACGGTTCACCCCTCCCGCCATCAGCAATGTTTGCTGGTGGCCCTCTTTCTGTTGCTGCTCTGGCCGGTGGCTGGCCTGATTGCCGGTTGGCAGTGGGCGCTGTTGCTGCCCGTCTGGCTGGCGGCGCTCTGGTTGAGCTGGCGTGCGCTCGCCGAGCCCCCGTTCGAGCTCGTTTGGGATGGTCAGTGGTTGCAGTGGCAAGGTCGTCGCTATCAGCTTGACAAGAAAAGCCGCATTCTGCCCGGCGTGCTCAGGCTGGTGCTTTGTCCCGATCCGCAAGAGAGTGGAGCCGTGTCGCCACGGCAACTGTGGCTCTTCTCCGATGCCCTTCCCCCCGAACATTACCGCCTGCTGGCGCGAGCCATCCACTTTCTGCCGTCCCGGCGCTGACGCCTGCTTTCCGTGATGACCATGCGCTGATTTATCGCGATAAGCTGTTGCCATGTGGCTGGCGACACTCTTTTGTGGCTGAAAAGCGGTTGAAAACAAGTGACCCCGCCGGGGCGGGGTCACTGATTGCTGCAACGCTTGGCAGGAAGGGGGATTAATCCCGCTCCGGGGTCAGCACGGTCGGTTTGGAGTCCGGCAGCATATCCGGATAATCCAGGTTGTAGTGCAAGCCGCGAGACTCCTTGCGCTGCAGGGCGCAGTTGACGATAAGCTCGGCTACCTGCAGCAGGTTGCGCAGCTCCAGCAGGTTGTTGGAGACGCGGAAGTTGGCGTAGTACTCCTGCACCTCCTGCTTGAGCAGGTCGATGCGGCGCTTGGCGCGGGCGAGGCGTTTGTTGGTACGCACTATCCCCACGTAGTCCCACATCATCAACCGCAGCTCGTGCCAGTTGTGCTGGATCACCACCAGTTCGTCGGAATCTTCCACCTTGCTCTCGTCCCACACCGGCAGGTGCGGCGGCTCCACGCTCATCGGCAGCTTGGCCAGAATGTCGGCCCCCGCCTGATGGGCATAGACCACGCATTCCAGCAGGGAGTTGGAGGCCATGCGGTTGGCGCCGTGCAGACCGGTGTAGGTCACTTCACCTATGGCGTAGAGGCCGGGAATATCGGTCTGGCCGTTGTTGTCGATCATCACGCCGCCACAGGTGTAGTGGGCGGCCGGCACGATGGGCATCGGCTCCTTGGTGATGTCGATGCCGACCGCGAGGCAGCGCTCATAAATGGTCGGGAAGTGCTTGATGATGAAATCGGCCGGTTTGTGGCTGATATCCAGATACATGCAATCCGCCCCGAGCCGCTTCATCTCGTGGTCGATGGCGCGGGCGACAATATCGCGCGGTGCCAGCTCGGCCCGCTCGTCAAATTCCGGCATAAAGCGGCTGCCGTCCGGGCGGCGCAGATAGGCCCCCTCGCCACGCAGCGCTTCGGTCAGCAGGAAGTTGGGGTCGTCCGGGTGAAACAGGCTGGTGGGGTGGAACTGGTTGAACTCCAAGTTCGCCACCCGGCAGCCGGCCCGCCATGCCATGGCGATGCCATCGCCAGAGCTCACATCCGGGTTGGAGGTGTACTGGTAGACCTTGGAGGCACCACCGGTGGCCAGCGCCACGAAACGGGCACGGATCACCTCGACCTGCTCGGCGTTGCGGTTCCAGACGTAGGCCCCCAGCACCTTGTTGCCCGGCAGGTTGAGCTTGCGGGTGGTGATGAGGTCGACTGCGTTGAAGCGCTCCATCAGCTGGATATTGGGGTGAGCGCGCACCTGATCGATCAGGGTCAGTTGCACCGCCTTGCCGGTGGCATCCGCTGCGTGGAAGATGCGGCGATGGCTGTGGCCTCCTTCGCGGGTGAGGTGGTATTGGGACTCGCCGTCGGCGTTCTCCTCCTGATCGAAGGGGACCCCTTGCTGAATGAGCCACTGGATGGACTCGCGGGCGTGGCGTGCGGTGAACTCCACCACTGCCGGGTCACACAACCCGGCGCCCGCGTTGAGCGTGTCGCTCACGTGGGATTCGATGCTGTCGGTTTCGTCGAAAACGGCAGCGATGCCTCCTTGCGCATAGAAAGTGGCCCCTTCACTGATGGGCCCCTTGCTCAGAACCAGGACTTTGGCGTGGTCTGCCAATCGCAACGCGAGGGACAAACCAGCGGCACCGCTGCCAATGATCAGTACATCGCAAAGGTATTCAACACTTGCTTTCATAAGTATCATTGGCCTGGATTAAGAACTGGCACCATGGTAGCCCAAGCGAGGGCGAGGATGCAGCCTGCATCACATTTTTTTCAATTGAAGCGAACTTTCTCTGATTCTCCCTGTCTGAACTTGTGCGCTTAGGAAGGGCCGGAAAAGAAAAACGATAACCTGATGGGGGTTTTACGGCTCTGATGAGCGACCAGAATCTACTGGACGAACAGCTGGTTGAACGGGTCCAGCGCGGCGATAAAGCAGCTTTCAACCTGTTGGTAAAAAAATACCAGCATAAGGTGGTCAACCTGGTTGCCAGGTATGTCAACAATCCCGGTGATGTGCCCGATGTGGCGCAAGAGGCCTTTATAAAAGCCTACCGTGCATTGCCGACATTCCGTGGCGAAAGTGCTTTTTACACCTGGTTGTACCGAATTGCCGTGAACACGGCGAAGAATTATCTCACCTCCCAAGGGCGCAGGCCGCCCAGCAGTGATGTGGAGGCTGACGAAGCGGAGTCTTATGGTGGTGGTGAAGCCTTGCAAGAGGTCTCAACCCCCGAAAACCTGGCGCTGACTGACGAGATCAAACGCACCGTGTTTTCAGCCATAGAGGCATTGCCGGAAGACCTGAGGACAGCTATCACCCTTCGCGAACTGGAAGGGCTGAGCTACGAAGAGATTGCCGAAATCATGGATTGCCCAGTGGGTACGGTCAGATCCCGTATCTTCCGGGCGAGGGAAGCAATCGATAAAAAGCTGCAACCTCTGATCGAGAATTAACTGGGGAAAGACGGGTTAACTTATGGCAAATAAAGAGCAAATCTCTGCCCTGATGGATGGTGACCTGAGTGACGCAGAGGTACTGAACGAGCTGGGGATGGACTCCGACTTGCAAGATACCTGGGGTCGTTACCACCTGATCGGCGATGCCATGCGGGGTGACCTGCCGGTCAATCTGCAACTGGATCTTAGTGACAGCATCATGGCTGCGCTGGAGGATGAGCCCACCATACTGGCACCCAAGCCGGTCGAGACGGCTCCCGTACTGCAACCTGCCGTTGCACCGGTCAAGACAGATGCCAATGTGGTTCCGTTGTTCCGCCGTGTCGGTCAGCAGCTGGGTCAATATGCCATTGCGGCATCCGTGGCCGCTGCCGTTATCTTCGGGGTGCAGCAGTATCAGGGACAGGATGGCGTTCCGGCCAATCCGGTGCTCAATACCATTCCAATCGGTGGTAGTGCGGCGCCTGTGAGTGTTCACTATCCACAACAGGACGGTGCCCGTGCCCGTCAGCAGGGGCTGACCGAACAGCAGATGCAGGAGCAGCGGGAGCGGATCAACGCCTTCCTGCGTGACCACCAGTTGCAGCAGCGCCTGTTGCAAGACAGACAGCTCCAACAATAACGAATTGTCAGGGATACAAACGTGCGCCAGTCCAGCCGTATTTTGCTGGCCTCTCTCCTGCTGATTAGTGCCAAGGCCTCGGCCGACGATAAGTCGGCCGAGGCCTTGTTGCAGCAGATGCAGAGTGCCGTGCAGCAACAGAATTTCGAGTTGTCCATGGTCAAGGCCCGTCAGGGGCGTCTTGAACCGATCCGGATCAGCCATGCCGTGATCAACGGCAAGGAAGTGGCCCACCTCAGTTACCTCGACGGCAAGGCGATCGAGTATCTCCAGCGCCAGAATGAATACACCTTCTTTGAAAACAGTCACGATCCCTATACCCTGAAGGATGCCCGCTTCCCCGGCATCTGGTCGACCCTGGTGAAGATGCCGCTGGCGCAGGTGCTGGAGAGCTATGATCCAGTGCTGGCCGGTCGCAGCCGGGTCGCCGGTGTGGTGGCACAGGTGGTGAGGCTGGTGCCTAAAGAGGCCGATAAATATGGTTTCGTGCTCTGGATTGACGAGCAGAGCCACTTGCTGCTGCGGATCGACATGGTCGAGCGGGAAGGCAATCTGGTGGAGCAGGTACTCGGTGTCGAGCTGGATCTGCAGAGCAAACCGGCCCCCTGGCTGGTGAAGCTGGCCAACAGCAAGCAGCCTCCGGCGCTGGCGCTGGAGGATGCCTATCCGGCGCCGCAACAGCAGTTGAACTGGCAGATCACCTGGTTGCCCGATGGCTTCAAGGTGCTGTCGCAAGACCGGCACCAGCTGGTGACCACCAGTATGCCGGTGGATTACATGATGCTCTCCGACGGGCTGGTTGATCTCTCGGTCTACGTTTCCCGGGTCGATCCCAAGCAGGCGGTGCGCCAGCAGCTGATCCGCCAGGGGGCGACCTCGCTGGTGAGCTATGTCAACGAGGTGGGGGTCGAGATCACCGTGGTCGGCGAGGTGCCTGCCGAAACCGCCAAGCGCATCGCCGAGTCGGTCCAGCCGCTGGCCCGCAACGAAGCGGTGCAGTAACGGGGGATGCGGGGGTGTTCCCCGCTTGCCGAGCGTGGCGAGTCGTGGTCAGATCCCCTGATTGTGTGAACCCGAGGTGTTGCCGTGAATGAGATGAGTGAAGAGCTGGCGACTGTGGTGGCCATTGAGGGTGACCATGCCTGGGTGGAATGTGAGCGTCGCTCCGCCTGCAGTGGTTGTCAGCAGCAATCCAACTGCGGTACCGGCACCGTGTCCAAGGCGTTTCCCCTGAAAGCTCCCCGCTTGCGAGTCAGGCTGACCGCCGAGGTGCGGGTTGGCCAGCAAGTTAGGCTCGGTATCCCGCAAGAGAGTCTGCTGCGCGGGGCGGCGCTGGTCTATGTGCTGCCGCTTTTCTGTCTGTTGGCCGGCGCCTTGCTGGGGCAGCTCTGGCTGGCGCCGCTGCTCTCGGGCGGGGAGGGGATTACCATTCTCTGCTGCCTGCTGGGGGGCGTGCTGGGCTTTTTACTGGTTCGTTACTTTTCCAACCGCCTGGATCAGGGGCGCTACGGCCCGCAAATGCTCGGCGTCGTGGTCCCTGTCCGCATCCTCCCCTGACTGAACAGGCGCTATTTCACTGGCGCCGGCGACTAAAGAATGGCCGTCAGCCGGGTTATCCAGTAAAATCGCGCCTCCATAACCGACCTTAAACCAATTTTGAGTGACTCTTGCTCGATGAAACACATTCGTAACTTTTCGATTATTGCGCACATCGACCACGGTAAATCGACCCTGTCGGACCGTCTGATCCAGACTTGCGGTGGCTTGTCCGACCGCGAGATGCAGGCTCAGGTGCTTGACTCCATGGATCTGGAGCGCGAGCGCGGCATTACCATCAAGGCGCAGAGTGTGACCCTGAACTACCAGGCACAAGACGGTAACACCTACCAGCTGAACTTTATCGACACCCCGGGCCACGTGGATTTCTCCTACGAGGTCTCCCGCTCTTTGGCGGCCTGTGAAGGGGCGCTGCTGGTGGTAGATGCCGGCCAGGGGGTTGAGGCACAGACTCTGGCCAACTGCTACACCGCCATGGAGATGGATCTGGAAGTGGTGCCGGTACTGAACAAGATCGACCTGCCGGCAGCAGAGCCGGAGCGGGTTGCCGAGGAGATCGAAGACATCGTCGGTATCGACGCGGTCGATGCAGTGCGCTGCTCCGCCAAGACCGGCCTCGGTGTCGATCTGGTACTGGAAGAGATCGTGGCCAAGATCCCGGCACCGGAAGGTGATCCGGATGCGCCGCTGCAGGCGCTGATCATCGACTCCTGGTTCGACTCCTATCTGGGCGTCGTCTCTCTGGTGCGGATCAAGAACGGTTCCCTGAAGAAGAACGACAAGATCAAGGTGATGAGCACCGGTCAGGTGTGGGGTGTCGATCGTATCGGTATCTTCACGCCCAAGCAGGTGGACACCGACGGGCTGGGTTGCGGCGAGGTAGGTTGGGTTGTCTGCGGTATCAAGGACATCCACGGCGCGCCGGTGGGCGATACCCTGACTCAGGCCAAGAACGGTGCCGACAAGGCGCTGGCCGGTTTCAAGAAGGTGAAGCCGCAGGTGTATGCGGGTCTGTTCCCCATCTCCAGCGATGACTACGAGTCGTTCCGTGACGCCCTCGACAAGCTCTCCCTGAACGATGCCTCCCTGTTCTTCGAACCGGAGAGCTCTACGGCACTGGGCTTCGGCTTCCGTTGCGGCTTCCTCGGTATGCTGCACATGGAGATCATTCAGGAGCGTCTGGAGCGTGAATACGATCTGGATCTGATCACCACGGCGCCGACCGTAGTGTACGAGATCGAGCTGACCGACGGCTCCACTATCCATATCGACAGCCCGGCCCAGATGCCCGCCATCACCAGCATCAAGGAGATGCGCGAGCCGATCGCCGAGTGTCATATCCTGCTGCCGCAGGAGTACATGGGCAATGTGATCACCCTCTGTATCGAGAAGCGTGGCGTGCAGACCAACATGGTCTACCACGGCAAGCAGGTGGCGCTGACCTATGAAATCCCGATGGCGGAAGTGGTGCTCGACTTCTTCGACCGTCTGAAATCCACCAGTCGCGGTTACGCCTCGCTGGACTATGGCTTCAAGCGTTTCGAAACCTCCGACATGGTCCGTCTGGATATCATGATAAACGGTGAGCGCGTCGATGCCCTGGCCATCATCACCCACAAGGACAACGCCCAGTATCGCGGTCGTCAGGTGGTGGAGAAGATGCGCGAGCTGATCCCGCGCCAGATGTTCGATATCGCCATTCAGGCGGCCATCGGCAACCAGATCATCGCTCGCAGCACCGTCAAGGCTCTGCGTAAAGACGTAACCGCCAAGTGTTACGGTGGTGACGTGAGTCGTAAGAAGAAACTGCTGAACAAGCAGAAAGAAGGTAAGAAGCGGATGAAGTCCCTCGGCCGTGTCGACGTGCCGCAGGAAGCCTTCCTCGCGATTCTCCACGTCGGAAAGGATTAATAGATGGCAAGCACGTTTTCCCTGATCCTGGTGGTGGTCTGCGCGATCACCGGTGTTATCTGGTGTCTGGACAAGATGATTTGGTCCAAGCAGCGCGCCGCCAAGATTGCCGTGGCTCGTGCCCATGGCGGTGCCCACCTGGATGAGAAGACCCTGGCCAAGGTCGCCCCCGTGCCGGTCTGGATTGAACAGACCGCCGGGGTCTTCCCGGTCATCACCTTTGTGCTGATCCTGCGTTCGTTCATTTTTGAACCGTTCCAGATCCCGTCAGGTTCCATGATGCCCACCCTGCTGGTGGGCGACTTCATCCTGGTGGAAAAATTTGCCTATGGTCTGCGGGACCCGGTGACCAACACCAAGTTCCTCGAGACTGGCGAGCCCAAGCGTGGCGACGTGGTGGTGTTCAAGTATCCCCTTGAACCGCGCGTTGACTACATCAAGCGGGTGGTCGGCATGCCGGGTGATCGGGTCATCTATCGCAACAAGGAGCTGATGATCCGGCCCAAGTGCGAAGAGCAGGAAGGGAAAACGTGCCCGGGCTTCAAGAAGCTCGACGTCAAGTTTGAACAAAGAGGCGAATTTACCCAGATGGGGATCCCCCTTGACCGCTATACCGAGCAGTTGGGTGATGTCTCCCACGAGACCCTGCGCAATCCGCTGATGCCCGACATGGTTGGTCGTTACTATCGCCAGCCCGGCACCTACCCCGACGAGTGGGTGGTACCGGAAGGCCAGTATTTCGTGATGGGCGACAACCGCGACAACAGCACCGACAGCCGCTTCTGGGGCTTTGTGCCCGAGCAGAATCTGGTCGGCAAGGCGGTCGCTATCTGGATAAGTTTTGAATTCGAGCGCGAAGAAGGCTCCCTGCTGCCAAGTTGGGTACCGACAGGTGTGCGCTTCAACCGCATTGGCGGAATCAAGTAAATGAATATCAAGATGAACAGACTGCAGTCCCGTCTCGGGCATGTCTTTGCGGATCTGGAACTGCTGACCCGGGCGCTGACTCACCGCAGCGCCGGTTCCCGTCACAATGAACGACTGGAATTTCTGGGGGACTCCATTTTGAGTCTGGTGATTGCCGACGATCTGTTCCACCGCTTCCCGCAAGCGGCGGAAGGGGATCTCAGCCGGATGCGCGCCACCCTGGTGCGCGAGAAGACCCTGGCCGAACTGGGCCGGGAGTTCGACCTCGGGGATCACCTGATCCTCGGCCCCGGCGAACTCAAGAGCGGCGGTTTTCGCCGCGAATCCATTCTGGCCGACACGGTCGAGGCGGTGATCGGTGCCGTCTATCTGGATACCAATCTTGAGACGGTGCGGACACTGCTGCTGAGCTGGTATGCCAGCCGCCTGGAAGAGATCAAGCCGGGCATCGAGCAGAAAGATCCCAAGACCCGTCTGCAAGAAATTTTGCAGGGAAGCCGCAAATCCCTGCCGACCTACACCGTGACCAACGTCAAGGGCGAGGCCCACAACCAGGAGTTCACCGTCCAGTGTGACGTGGAAGGTCTGGATGGTCCCCTCGTCGGGGTCGGCACCAGCCGTCGCAAGGCCGAACAGGCCGCGGCGCAGCAAGCATTGGAAAAACTGTCATGACAGATACCACCTACTGCGGCTTTGTCGCCATCGTGGGCCGCCCGAATGTGGGCAAGTCCACCCTGCTCAACAAGCTGCTTGGCCAGAAGGTCAGCATTACCTCGAAGAAGCCCCAGACCACCCGTCACCGGATTTTGGGGATCGACACCGAGGATAACTACCAGACCATCTATGTAGATACCCCGGGTCTGCACATTGAAGAGAAACGGGCCATCAACCGTCTGATGAACCGTGCCGCCACCAGTTCGCTGGGTGATGTGGCCATGGTGGTATTCATGGTCGACGGTACCCACTGGACCAAAGACGACGAGATGGTGCTGGGCAAGCTGCGCAATCTCAAGTGCCCGGTGGTGCTGGCGGTCAACAAGATCGACAACGTCAAAGAGAAAGAAGATCTGCTGCCCCACCTCGAGTGGCTGGGCCAACAGATGAACTTCGCCCATATTCTGCCCATCAGTGCCGAAAAGGGCACCAACGTGGAGAAGATCCGCGAGTGGGCCAAGGATCTGCTGCCGGAAAACGTCCACTTCTTCCCGGAAGATTACGTGACCGACCGCTCCTCCCGCTTTATGGCCTCCGAAATCATCCGCGAGAAGCTGATGCGCTTCACCGGTGAGGAGCTGCCCTACTCGGTGACGGTGGAGATCGAGCGCTTCAAGGTGGAAGAGAACGGCCTCTATCACATCCACGGCCTCATTCTGGTCGAGCGCGATGGCCAGAAGAAGATGGTCATCGGCAACAAGGGCGAGAAGATCAAGACCATCGGCACCGAAGCGCGCCTCGATATGGAACGTCTGTTCCAGAACAAGGTGCACCTCGAGCTGTGGGTCAAGGTCAAGTCGGGCTGGGCTGATGATGAGCGCGCACTGCGCAGCCTCGGGTATGGCGACGACTGATTGCTGACCCCGGCTTTCGTCATCCACAGTCGGCCCTATCGGGAGACCAGCCAGCTGGTCGAGGTCTTCACCCAGGATAGTGGCCGATTTACTCTGGTGGCTCGCGGTTCTCGCGGGCCACGCTCCCCTCTCAAGGGGCTGCTGCAACCCTTTACCCTGCTCACCATCGCCTGGCGCGGCAAGGGGGATCTCAAGAACCTCACCCAGGTCGAATGCCCGGATCACTCCCTGCGACTCGGTGGCGATCGCCTCTTCTACGGCCTCTATCTCAACGAGTTGGTCTACTACCTGCTGGAAGCGCACACCCCGTTCCCCGAAGTATTCGACGCCTATGCTCGTGCCATCATGGCGCTGGCCGACGGCGAGACGCCGGAGCTGCCGCTGCGTCGCTTCGAGTTCCTGCTGTTGCAGGCGCTCGGTTATGCGGTGGATTTCGAATACACGGCGGACGACGAGTCGCCCATCGAGCCGACCCTGCTCTATGGCTTCGAGCGTGAATTGGGCTTTGTTGCTTGCGAGCGGGCGCCGGATCCCCGTACCCTGTTTCTCGGTGCCCACCTGCTCGCCTTTGCCGAGGGACGTTTCGATACCCCTCCCTTGCTGCAGGCGGCCAAACGTTTCAGCCGATTGGCACTGCAACCCTATCTGGGCAAGCGCCAGCTAAAGAGCCGGGAGCTGTTTTTAAAACGCAAAGCCAGCATGCAAGGCTGACACAGATTACAGACATACGGATATTGGCGCGGGGGGATTCGCTGACCGCGCAGTCAACAGATGAAGCCTTTCAAGGAGTTCTCAATGAGTGAAATCTATCTGGGTGTGAACATCGACCATATCGCCACCCTGCGCAACGCCCGGGGCACCCAGTATCCGGATCCGGTACAGGCCGCGTTCGTGGCCGAACAGGCCGGGGCTGATGGCATTACCGTGCATCTGCGAGAAGATCGCCGCCATATCACCGACCGTGATGTGGAGATCCTGCGCCAGACTATCCAGACGAGGATGAACCTGGAGATGGCAGTGACCGAAGAGATGATCGGCATCGCCTGCCGCATCAAGCCCCACTTCGTCTGTCTGGTGCCGGAGAAGCGCACCGAAGTGACCACCGAGGGCGGTCTGGACGTGGCCGGTCAGCTGGACAAGGTGACTGACGCAGTTGCCCGCCTCTCCGCTGTGGGGGCCCAGGTTTCGCTCTTTATCGACGCCGATCCCATCCAGATTGATGCGGCCGCCGAGAGTGGCGCCCCCTTTATCGAGATCCACACCGGCCGTTACGCCGATGCCACCACCGATGCCGAGCGCAATGCCGAGTTCAAGCGCATCGCCGCCGGCGCCTCCTATGCCGCTGGCAAGGGGCTCAAGGTCAATGCCGGCCACGGCCTGCACTACCACAACGTCAAGGCTATCGCCGCCATCCCCGAGCTCTATGAGCTCAACATCGGCCACGCCATCATCGGCCGCGCCGCCTTTGATGGTCTAGCCAAGGCTGTGAGCGATATGCGCCTGCTGATGCAGGAAGCCCGTCAGGGGATCTGACCCATTAGACAGGCGGCCTGATACAGGCTGCCAAAAACAACAAGGGACGCCACGGCGTCCTTTGTTGTTTTTGGCCCTGTTCAAACGATGGCAACTCCTGCGCTGTAATAACCCAGCACAATCGGCTATAAGCAGTTGATGTCAAAAGGGTTACACTTGTTGACCCTGTAAGCTGGACGAGATTGTTATGGATCATCCCTTGTACCACCCCGATATCACCGAACTTGAACCTGTCGCCCGCGCGGCGGGGGCGGCCATCATGGCCATCTACAGCCAGCCCTTCGCGGTGGAGTACAAGAGCGACGAGAGCCCGCTCACGGCTGCCGATAAGGGGGCTCATGAGGTGATCGTTCAGGCGTTGGCACGGCTGACACCCGACATCCCTGTATTGTCCGAGGAGTCGGGGCCCGAGGTGATGGCGGCGCGCCACGGCTGGTCACGCTACTGGCTGGTGGATCCCCTCGACGGAACCAAGGAGTTTGTCTCCCGCAACGGTGAGTTCACCGTCAATATCGCGCTGATTGAAGAGGGGACGCCGCGCTGGGGATTGGTCTATGCCCCTGTGCTGGACAAGCTCTGGTATGGCGGAAAGGGGCTCAGTGCCTGGCGCATCGCCGATGGCAAGCGCGAGCCTATCCAGACCCGGCCTCATCGTGAAGGCGAGGCGTGGCGAGTGGTGGGCAGTCGCAACCACCTGTCGCAGGAGACCCTCGATTTCTTGGCGCCGTTTGGTGAGATCGAGCTGGTCTCCATGGGTAGCTCCCTCAAGTTCTGCATCATCGCTGAGGGGGACGCCGAGCTCTATCCGCGCCTCGCACCCACCTGCGAGTGGGATACTGGTGCGGCACAGGCGGTGCTGGAGGGGGCGGGTGGCTGCGTCACCCAGCTCGATGGCTCACCGCTGCGCTACAACAAGCCCGACATCCTCAACCCCTGGTTTGTCGCCAGGGCATAAACGAGATATCGGGATGCAAAAAGGCCGGACTGGAGTGAACTTCCAGTCCGGCCTTTTTTATTTCGCTATGTGCTTTGGATCAGAAGACCTTCTTGAACGGCTTGATGGTCACTTTGGCATAGACGCCAGCTGCCACATAGGGATCGGCATCGGCCCAGGCTTTGGCGTCAGCCAGCGAGGTAAACTCGGCGATGACGGTGCTGCCGGTAAAACCTGCATCTGACGGATCCTCTGCATCGATGGCAGGATTAGGACCCGCGGTCAGCAGGCGACCTTCATCCTGCAGGGCTTGCAGTCGGGCCAGATGGGCAGGGCGAACTTGCTTGCGCAGTGGCAGGCTATCGGGGACATCTTCGGAGTAGATGAGATACCACATGAGACAATCCTTTTCTGATGAGGGTTACTTTTTGGGTTCGTCTTTTTGCTGGGACAACTGCTCGGCAGGTATGTGGCGGTAGAGATAGACGCCGCTCAGCAGGGTAAAGACCAGCGTCATCCCCAGCAGACCGAACACCTTGAAGTTGACCCACATCTCCTGCGGCAGGTTGAACGCCACATAGAGGTTGAGCAGGCCGCAGACGGTAAAGAAGCCGACCCAGCCGAGATTGACCTTGTCCCAGACTGCATCGGGCGCTTGCAGCTCCTTGGCCAGCATCTGTTTGATCAGGTTCTTGCCAAAGCCGTAGCGGCTGATGAGCAGACCCAGTGCAAACAGTACGTTGATGACAGTCACTTTCCACTTGATGAAGGTGTCATCGTGGAAGAAGACGGTGAGACCGCCGAAGAAGCCAACCAGCAGGAAGGTAAAGAGCTGCATCTTCTCGACTTTGCGATAGCGGATCCAGCTATAGGCGAGCTGCAGACCGGTGACCACTACCAGTGCGCCGGTAGCCATGTAGATGTCGTAGAACTTGTAGACCGCGAAGAAAACGATAAGTGGAATAAATTCAATAAATTGCTTCATGTCTGGCGCCTAGTCCTCAAAGATGGCCTGCAAATTTCGCCCAGTCTACCTGCATGGCGGACAACGGCAAATGAATAAGACCGCTCATTTTTACGCCGGTTCCGCGCTGTCGCCAAACAGTTGGCGTGCAATGGAGATCCCCAGTCGTTGCTGATCGGCCAGCAGGTCGCGGATATGGCGCTCTTCAATCAGAGGGTTGAGCAGCACGGCGCGCAGCAAGGTGAGAGGCTGTGCGCCGTAGCGCACCACCGCCCGCTGGGTACGTGAGACAAAGCTGTGCCCCTCGGCCCGCTGGGCTTTTTGCAGTGCCACGTTGAAGTCGTTGATCTGCGCATTGGCCGTCTCATCCAGCACCTTGCCCTGCAGGTGGGGCGGGATGCAGCGGTAGGAGAGCAGGTTCATCACCGGTGCCGACATCAGCTCGAAGGCGGGGTCACTTTCGATGAGATCTGCCATCAGCCGGGCGCGGTCGTAGTTGGCTTCGATAAGCTCGGCGTAGCCTTGCTGGCCGAAGAGTTGGAAAGCGGCATCCAGATAGAGGGCATTGGCCGGGCGGGTGCCCTCCAGGGTAAAGCGACCCTGATCGAACGAGGTGGCGCGAATGGCGTAGGGGGCCTCTCGCTTGACCGCCATCATCAGGTCGGGCTGGCGGCAGAGCAGCATGCCGGTACCAAGCGGCACCAGCAGTTGCTTGTGGCCATCGAGGGTGACGGTGTCGGCCTGCTCTATTCCGGCCAGCAGACCTTGATAGCGGGGGGAGAAGAGGGTCGGGCCACCCCAGGCAGCATCCACGTGGAAGTGGATCTGCTCTCGCTCGGCGATGGCGGCCAGCTCAGGCAGGGGGTCGATGGAGCCAAAGTCGGTACTGCCTGCCACGCCGACCAATGCTAGTACTTTCAATTTCTGCTCTTTGCACTGGATCAGCGCCTGCTCCAGCGCAGCCAGACTGAGCCGGTTCTGCTCGTCGGTCTCGAGGCGCCAGACGCTGCGGGCGCCCAGCCCCAGCAGATCCATCCCCTTGTCGAAGGAGTAGTGCATCAGCCGGGAGCCTAGAATAACGGCGCCCCGATAGCCCTGTTCATAGAGGGCGAACAGGTTGTCGCCACAGGCGCGGTTGCGGGCCAACCACAGTGCCGTGACGTTGGCGATGGTGCCGCCGCTGGTCATGACGCCGAGGGCTGCATCCTTGGCATGCATCTGTTCGCCGTAGAAGGCATCGTCCCTGCCATAGATGAGGCGGTGCAGCTTGGCCAGCACCTCCCGCTCCAGAAAGCTGAGCAGGCGGGAGGACTCCATCTTCATCGGATTCTGGTTGAGCATCACCAGCAGGCGCGACAGCTCGGCGGTATAGGCCGGCAGTGGCGCCGTCATGTGGCCCATGTAGCATGGCGAGGTGAGATGCGAGGCGCCGGGTACCAGAGTAGCCAGCCGCGTCAGATACTCCTCGATAGGTTGGCCGACTGCAGGCATGCGGGATTGATCGAGCTGGTGGGTGAACAGGTCGCGCTGATAGGGAGCCTGACTGTCGTCGGAGTGGTGGAAGCTCTCCAGCAAGGTGTTCATCGCCTCGCCAAAGGCGGGATCCGCTTGTGCAAACAGCTCAGTCAACTTCATCAGGTTCTCCAGACCAGGTCACCGGGTTAGGCGTCAATGCCGCTTGTCTCGGGCATCGGCGGCAGAGCATACACCAAAGGTTGGCAGGTGACAGCCACTCCATTTTTTAAGCGAACACTTGTACTCCGAAATGGCGCTGGGTAGAGTGAGCCACAGTTATTGTGGAGTCGCTGTTATGAGTGGTGTGATGGATTACTCCCCCCGAGAGGAGCTGGCAAACCGGCTGAGTCACGGTGCGGGATTGTTGCTGGGGATTGTCGGGCTGGTGTTGTTGCTCATCAAGGGATGGGGGCAGGGCACGCAGGCGCTGGTGAGTTACAGCCTTTATGGCGGCAGTCTGGTGCTGCTCTATCTCGCCTCTACCCTCTATCACAGCATGGCGGAAGGGCGGGCCAGACGCTGGTGCAAGGTGTTTGATCACTGCGCCATCTATCTGCTGATTGCCGGCACCTATACCCCCTTCCTGCTGGTGGCGCTCGATACGCCGCTGGCGAAGGGCTTGATGGTGGTGATCTGGGCCCTGGCGCTGGCTGGTGTGGTGTTCAAGCTGGTGTTTATCAACCGCTTCAAGAAGCTGTCGCTCTTTACCTACCTGATGTTGGGCTGGCTGTCGCTGGTGGTCATCTATCAGCTCTATATCCATCTGGCCGGTGAGGGGCTGCTGCTGCTCGGGCTCGGTGGCCTTATCTACAGCCTCGGGGTCATTTTCTATGTGGCCAAGCAGATCCCCTATAACCACGCCATCTGGCATCTCTTTGTGCTGGGTGGCAGCGTTTGTCACTTTATGGCCATTTACGGCTACGTCGCCTAACGTCTTGCAACTAGCCCTTAATTGGTATTTTTAGCGCGTAAAAGGATAAATTCGTGCGGTATCACACAGTTGGCATCAGCGTTTGCTGACAAGCTAGGGCCAGTTCAATTCGCAAAGGATGCACGAAATGAGTGAAATCGCGCTTTCCATCAGCATGTTGTCGCTGGTGGCAGTGCTAGGACTCTGGCTGGGAAACTGGCGAGTCTATGGCGTTGGCTTGGGAATAGGGGGGGTGCTGTTCGGCGGCATCATAGTGGGTCACTTTGCAGGCGCCTCCGATCTCGCGCTGGATGCACAAACGCTTCACTTTATTCAAGAATTTGGCCTGATCCTGTTTGTCTATACCATCGGCATCCAGGTCGGGCCGGGTTTCTTCTCGTCATTGCGCAGTTCGGGTCTCAAACTCAACGCCTTTGCCGCTTTGCTGGTCATCCTTGGCTGCGTGGTGGCTGCTGGCTTGCATCAATTTTTCGATGTGCCGTTACCGGTCATTCTGGGGGTCTTCTCCGGTGCCGTCACCAATACGCCATCCCTCGGTGCGGGCCAGCAGATCCTGGCCGAGCTGGGCGCCGCGCCCGGTTCTACCGGCCTGATGGGGATGGGATATGCGGTTGCCTATCCGTTTGGTATCTGTGGCATTTTGCTCACCATGTGGCTGGTCAGGGTTTTCTTTCGCATCAAGATCGACGATGAAGCCGCCCAGTTCGAGCTACAAACCGGTAAAACCAAGGAGAGCTTGCAGACCATCAACATCGCGGTGCGCAATCCCAACATGCACGGCCTGATGCTGAGCGAGATCCCGAGTCTCGACGAGTCTGATGTCATCTGTTCACGGCTCAAACGGGGCGACGAGCTGATGGTGCCACGGCCGGAATCCCGTATCGAACTGGGTGACTTGCTGCACCTGGTGGGTGAGCGTCACGCGCTGCACAAGGTGTTGTTGGTGTTGGGGGAGGAGGTGGAGACCTCGCTCTCGACCCGGGGCACAGATCTGCGCGTCGAGCGAGTAGTGGTGACCAACGAGCAGGTTCTTGGCAAGAAGATCCGCGATCTGGACATCAAACAGCGCTATGACGTGGTGATCTCCCGTCTCAACCGGGCAGGTATCGAACTGGTGCCGACCAGTCAGACCAGCCTGCAGTTTGGTGACATCCTCAACCTGGTTGGCCGTCTCGACGCCATCGAGGCCGTGACCAATGTGGTCGGCAACGTGCAGCAAAAGCTGCAGCAGGTGCAGATGTTGCCGGTATTTATCGGGATTGGCCTTGGCGTATTGCTCGGCTCCATCCCCTTCTACCTGCCCGGTTTCCCGGCCGCCCTCAAGCTGGGTCTGGCGGGCGGGCCGTTGGTGGTGGCGCTGATCCTGTCGCGGATCGGCAGCATCGGCAAGCTTTACTGGTTCATGCCCCCCAGTGCCAACCTGGCGCTGCGGGAGATCGGCATCGTACTTTTTCTGGCGGTGGTCGGATTCAAGTCCGGTGCTGGCTTCGTCGATACCCTGATCAACGGTGATGGCCCGGCCTGGATGCTCTACGGCATGGCGATCACCCTGATCCCGCTGCTGGTGGTCGGTGTGCTGGCGCGCCTCTACGGCAAGATGAACTATCTGACCCTGTGTGGTTTGCTGGCCGGCTCCATGACAGATCCTCCCGCGCTGGCCTTTGCCAACGCCATGCACCCGACCAGTGGCGCCAGTGCGCTCTCATACGCCACTGTCTACCCGCTGGTGATGTTCCTGCGGATCATCTCGCCACAGCTGCTGGCTATCATCCTCTGGGCGGGAGCCTAGGGTTAATCTTGACGGGAGCATGCCTTGTCATGCTCTCGTCATTATTCTGTAATTTATTGATAGTTTTGGTTTTTACCATTCTCGCAACCTCGTTTTACACACTTCTGTCTGGCTGAACAGTTCAGCCTCAAATCGGTCTATCCTTTCGAATTTTCGAGCTGGTTATTTTTCCCCTCAGTCTGCAAAGTAGGCTGTGGCTTATTGCATTCAAATCAGGATTCAGGAGAGAACATGATCACCAATGCCGTTACCTTGGAACAGGGCGTAACCGTAACCCAACTCAAAGGACAAATTTATCTGGTTGCCGCAGATGGCAGCCGGAAGCTGTTGGCTGAAGGTGATGTGCTGCCGAAAGGGGCGGTGATCGTGTCGCCGGATGGCGCCAGTTTCATGGGCGGCGGACAGTCGTTCAATGTGCAACCAGCCAGCGAACAGAGTGAGCCTGCCGAAGAGGGAGATGCTCCCCAGCTGGCGCAAAACGGCGCTACAGGTACTCCTGATGATATCAATGCCCTGCAACAGGCGATCTTGGGCGGCGCGGACCCGACCCAGGCCTTTGAAGCTTCTGCCGCAGGCGGTGCACCTGCCGCCGGTGGTGGCGGTATTGGGGGCGTCGCCGGTGCCAGTGGCAACGGCGGTTTTGTCACCATCGACCGTACCGGTTCCGCAACCATTGCTGAAGCCACTTTCGATACCACCTACAACACCAATGGTGAGCCGCCGTTGGGTGCTGCTGGCGAAGATGAGGTATTTGACCTGACTCCGCCCACCATTTCCGTCGTTGCGCCAGATAACACCAATGACACCACTCCGACCCTGACCGGAATCACGGATGCTCCCGTTGGCAGCACCGTGACCCTGCTGGTCACCGATGCAAACGGTAATCAACAAACCCTGACCGCGATTGTCACACCCAGCGGTACCTTCACCGTGGATGTGGTGACCCCATTGGTCGAGGGTTCTTATACCGTGACCGCCACAGTGACAGATCCTGCGGGTAATTCCGGAAGTGCGACTGATTCAGGGAGTGTGGATGTAACAGCTCCAGTGATCACTGTCGATGCGCCTGACAATACAAATGACACCACTCCGACCATCACTGGTACTACCAATGCGGCCCCAGGCAGTACCGTTACCCTAGTCGTGACCGATGCGAACGGCAACCAGCAGACCCTGACCGCCACCGTGCAGCCGGACGGTGGTTACAGCGTGGATGTCACCACCCCGTTGGTGGAAGGCAGCTATCAAGTAACGGCCAGCGTCACCGATCCAGCTGGCAACACCGGCACCGCGACCGACGATGGTAGTGTGGATAGCAAGGTCCCTGACTTGGCAATCAATCTTGATGCCAACATCACCGCCGACGATGTCATCAACGCTGCCGAAGCGGGTCAGCAGATCCCAGTCCGTGGCTCCGTGACTGGCGAGTTCAAGGAGGGCGACACTGTCACTCTGACCGTCAACAACACCGCATACGCTGGCAAGGTAGATGCGGCAGGCCGCTTCACCATCCTAGTTGCGGGCAGTGACCTAGTGGCCGATAAAGACCAGACCATCGATGCCAGCGTGACCAGCACCGATGCGGCGGGCAACAGTGCCACTGCGACCGACAGCGAATGCTACAGCTTGGATACTGCCGCCCCGAGCGTGGAGGTCAACATTGTTGACGACCTGCTGAGCGTGGGCGAGACCAGCGAGGTTACCTTCAGCTTCAGTGAAAAAGTCACCGGCTTTGACGAAGGCAGCCTCACCGTAGTGGGCGGCAC
>NZ_JAPDCI010000003.1:53255-144785 GCF_027705905.1 Aeromonas sp. Y293-4
ACCGATCTCAAGAGCACCGACGGCGGTCAGACCTGGACCGGTACCTTCACCCCGACCCCGGGCTATACCGGCTCCGCCAGCGTGACCGTGAACAACGGCAGCTACACCGATCTCAACGGCAACGTGGGCACCGGCAACAGTGACGACACCGCGATCGACACCCAGGCCCCCAATGCCCCGACCGTGGTTATCGTGGACGATGCCAACAACGACCAGATGCTGACTAAGGCCGAGATTGGCAATGATCAGATCCAGGTACGCGCCGGGATCAATCACGCAGACCTGGTTGTGGGCGGCAAGGTGACGCTGACCATCAACAATGGTGGGGTGAACAGTACTGTCCAATTGACGCTTAAGGCCGATGGCGCCCTGCTGGCAAGCAATGGCAAGAGCTACGGCTATCAAAACGGCACCATCAGCTGGACGGAAACGACTCCGGCCAACGGCAAGTCGCTGACGGTGACGGCGACTCAGACCGACAAGGCGGGCAACGTCTCCCTGCCGGGCAGCGACAACGCGCAGATCCTGAATGAAGCACCGGAGACGGCGAACAAGCTGGCAAACGGTCGGGAAGATGCAGCCAGCATCGTCATCCCGACCCTCAGCGGCAGCGACATTGACGGTACGGTGGTGAGCTTCACCATCAAGAGTCTGCCAGCCCACGGCACCCTGTATCTGGGTGACGTGGTGGTGACAGCTAATCAGACCATAGCTGTTGCGGATGCGGGCAAGCTAACGTTTAAACCGGATGCCAACTGGAACGGTGATACCGGCTTCACCTATGTGTCGGTGGACAACGACGGCGCCGTAGATGCGAGCCCCGCCACCGTGACCATCAAGGTGGATGCGGTCAACGATCTGCCGACGTTGACCATATCCAAGGATGCAGTCGTTTCCGAAGAAGGTCTCCCTGGTGGGTTGAAAGATGATGAAGGTGGCAAAGATACTACTGATGAGGTCGTTGCCAAGGGAGTGATTACCGTCGGTGATATTGACAGCAATAACTTGACTGTTTCACTGGGATGGCCAACCGATAATGGTGTTCAACCAGTTTATTCTGGTGGTGTGAAGGTCGAGTGGAGTTGGGATGCTGACAGCAAAACGTTGATTGGCTACGCCGGTAGCAAGGACAACGTTGTTCTTGAGGTTAAGCTGACAGCACCAGTTGGTAGTAGCAAAGGTGACTGGGGTTATGAAGTGACCCTGAAGCAGCCGTTGGATCATGCTAATACCACCCAGGAAGACACCCTTGATCTCAAGATAAATGTGTCTGTTTCTGATGGGACTCTGTCTGTGACTAAGCCTTTGACGATTACTGTCGAAGATGATGCCCCGATTGCCGAGAATGCTGAAGTGGTCTCCGTTGCCAAGACAGACATACCGAATGTATTGACCGGCCTGTTTGATTTGACTCGATACTCGGCAACGACAAACCAGAGAGAGCTTGATCTGGACGGGTTCAAGATCACTGCCCAAGGGTTCAAGTCGGCGACCGATTCAACTCTTATTGCTGCAGATGTCAATGCTTCAACGGCTGGGCTTGGTGTTGCAAGTAGCAATAGTCCTTATCACAACCTCGCCAATGAAGTGGATTTCCGTCTCTTTGGGAATGGAAAGTCTGCATCCGAGGAGCTGATCGTCAAGCTCGATCCGGGGACCGTGGCCTATGGTGCGAATATCAAGTTCAGCCAGATGTTTGGTGGCGAGAAGGAGAGTGGTGTTGTGGAGTTTTACCGCGGAGGAGTACTGGTCTCCACACTGATGTTTAGCTCGGATGCGGCAGGTGGAGAGTACAACCAGAACTTCCAGGTGCAGCAGGGCGGTTTTGACACCATGGTGATCAAGGCCACCAACAACGGCAACACCAATACCTCAGATAACAGCGACTTTACCGTCAAGTCTATCGAGTTCCTTGGCTCCTCTACCCCGCAGGCGATTGCCTATGGCTCCGGTACTCTCGCGCCACAATGGGGTGCTGATGGCAAAGGGCATATGGCGCTTGACATCAAGGATACAGACTTTGAGCGCGGTTTATTGACAGCCACGGGGTCTCGTATCTCCATCAGCAATAGCGGTAGCAATACACTGTTGGGGCATGATGAGAGTAACAAGTTAGTCTTCAAGTTGGAGTTCACCCCTGCTACCGGCAAATGGGAGTTCTTCCAGTATGCCGAGATGCAGCGTCCGGACGATGGCGACATCGACTTCACCTTCAAGGCCTTTGATCGCGATGGTGATAGCTCGCAAGGCAGCTTTGCTGTCAACCCGCTGGCGCGCCCGACTGTGGTCAATATAGCAAGTGACAGCGAGCTTGAAGGTACCAGTCTGCAACATGTAGTGACCCTGAGCGGGGCGACCAATGTGGTGACCCAGTACAGCTTCTCCATTGCCGGCACAGGAGCGAATGCCGCAACAAATGCTGATTGGGGAAGACCAACATTTAGCCATGGTGTGACTTTGAGCGCCGATGGCAAGAGTGTGAGCGTACCAGCCGGGGTGACCAGCTTCACGGTTACCGTGCCTACAGTGAACGATCGTCTGGTTGAGACTAACGAGACTCTGCAGGTGACCGTAGGTGACAAGAGTGGCACTGGCACCATCATCGATAACGATTTTAGAGTCCATTTAGAGAATGGTCTGGTTGATGAAGATGGTTTGTCTGGTGGCAATGCTGGTTTGCCAGAGCCTGTCGGAGAACCGATCAGTGGTCCGCTTTCTGTAACCCAGCAGCTACAGGTGACAGATGGTAGTGGTAACAACGTGACAGGTGTTCAGCTCAAGCTGTTGAGTATTGGCGGGATAACTGGCATAGAAGGACAAGTGTTGAACTGGGAGCAGGTTGGTTCGGGGCTTAATGGGTATATAGGTACCAAAACCCCTGCGAATCTGGCCTTTACCGTGACGGTAGATAACAACGCGAATCCGCCGAGCTATACCTTCACCATGATCAAGCCGCTCAGCCATCTTGTGGATGGTCAAAGCAATATATTGAGCAGTCAGGATGAGCTGCGTCTCACCGTGAACTATGAGGTGAGCAAAGCCGGTTTCGACACTATCCCCGACTCTTTCGTTGTTGCCGTACGTGATGATGTGCCGGTTGCCGGCCCGATTTTCCATGCTGTGGAGTCAGAAACTAAAGTCGGTGCTAATGTGCAGTTGATCTTGGATATATCCGGCTCTATGGCATGGGATGCAAAAACGGGAAGTGATAAAAATGTCATCAAGTCTCGTTTGGATGTAATGAAAGAGTCTGCTTACCAGTTGCTGGATCAGTATCTTGCGCAAGGGCAGACAAAAGTACAGCTTATCGTTTTTTCTTATGATGCAGCGCTTAAAGGCGATTCAAGCTGGCTTGATGTTGCAACTGCCAAAAATATCATCTCCCAATTGAAAGCCGATGGTTCCACTGATTATGATGATGCTCTCAAATTGGCCCAAAATAGTTGGGGGGGAAGTAATTCTGGGCGTTTGAATGGGGCCACCAATGTCAGTTATTTCCTGTCTGATGGCCAACCTAATACAACCGATAAGATAGATCAGGCTGAAGAGAAATCCTGGATTGATCATTTAAATAAAAATAATGTGACGGCTCTTGCATATGGAATGGGTGAGCGTGATCTTGATGTTGAGCAGTTGAATCGAGTTGCACACGATGGTTACTTGAAAGTGGATGGCAATGCGGTAATTGTCCCGGACGTGACCAAGTTGCCACCCATCCTGTTGCAATCAGTGGTGCAGCCGATTGGCGGTAATTTGTTGAGCAGTGTTGAGGGATATGGAGTCGGTGCAGATGGTGGTTTTGTGAGCCAACTTACGGTTCGTGGCGTGACGTATAACTTTAACGGCAATACTGTTATTACTGCAGGCAGTTCCAATGTGCTCAGCCATAAATTTGATACTGCAACCAAAACGCTGACTATCTACATCGATAACAAGCACTCGCTGAGTGTCGATCTTGATAACGGCAGTTACCAGTTCTTTGGTGCTGCGGTGTCACCCTCAGTCAAGTTTGATTTTGGTTATACCTTGAAAGATCTAGATGGTGATACCAGTTCGAGCACATTGACCTTTGTGGTGGGTACAGATGTAAGGTCTACAGGTGATGTGATTGATGATGTGCGATTGAATTATTTTGGTACCAGTGATGAACAACTGTTGTGGAGTAACCCTGCAGGAATCAGTAATCAGTTGATTGCAAACCATACTCGAGGTGTTGTGATTGATGTGGGGGCTGGTGGGGATAATGTATTATCTGGGCGTGGCGATGACATAATTTATCTTGGTGAAAGCCATGCGATTCTGGATCAGAATGCAAGTGCGATTAACAATATAGCAGCCGCGCAACAAAAGCTGGAGTTGTTCATGAGTGGGGCGGACAGTAACCTGCTAGTTACTCCAAGTGATGGTGAGGATAGTGCTCTTAAGACCCAGGCTTTTAGTACTGCCCATATTGATATTGCTCATGGGGGGGCCGGAAGTGATCGTATTTATGGTCAAGGTGGCGTTGACTTGCTATTTGGTGGTTCAGGTAACGATTTATTATTTGGTGGTGACGGAAATGACGGTCTGAGAGGGGGAACGGGTAATGATCTCCTTTCCGGCGGAACAGGGAATGACTATTTGAGTGGTGGTCTGGGCAACGACATACTGACCGGTGGCGATGGAGCGGATATCTTCGTATGGAATCAGGGGGATGCCAGTGTCAGCAATCCTGCCGTTGATGTCATTACTGATTTTAACAAGACGGCCAATAATGCTGTCGATGGGGATCAGAAGGATGTCATTGACTTGAGCGATTTGCTCGATGCACATAGCAGCAAGAGTGTGGCATCCCTTAAAGAGCTACTCTCCATCTTTGAAGATAACGGCAAGGTTCGTTTGGAAGTGAGAGATGACACAAGTGATCATAAATTGATGCAAACAATAGTGTTGGAAGGTCACTCTTTTGCCTCACTGACAGGAAATGCATATACGGCTCAGAGCCAGGCCAGTCAGGTTATCGACTATATGTTGCAAAACCACTTGCTCGATATCGACAAGTAAGCCCAACTCGGGGCAATAAAAAAGCGGCAGAGCAATCTGCCGCTTTTTTTATCTTTGTGTCCCGTCCTGAATATGGTTTACACCTTTTCCCCCAATAAATGGAGAATCCGATGGGACAAGGTGTGAAACGGACACAGCGCGATTACTCGCTGACTTTTAAACTGGCGCTGGTCGAGCAGATTGAAAAAGGCGAGCTCACCTACAAACAGGCTCAGGTGCGTTATGGCATTCAGGGCCGCTCCACCGTTCTGGTATGGTTGCGTAAACATGGTCGGCAAGATTGGAGCCAGGGGGCTTCTGTGCGTGCCGGCAGGAGCATCACCATGCCTGACCCCGACAACCAGACGTCCGAACAGCGCATCAAGGAACTCGAGCAGCAGCTGGCGCTGATGAGTCAGAAGGCCCAGTTCTTTGAGGCCGTCGTCGATGTACTGAAGAATGACTACGGCGTCTCCATCGTAAAAAAGCGACTCGGCAAGTCCTCTCGCAGCGGCAAGTCGAGAGGCTGACCATTGTCAGGGCTTGCCTGTTTCTGGGGATAAGCCGGCAGGCTTACTACAAGCGCAATCGGGTCGCCGACGAGCGCCATGCACAAGGACTGCAGGTGGTGCGCTTCGTGCGTCAGGTTCGACTGCGACAACCTCGGGTGGGCACTCGCAAGCTGCATTATCTGCTGCAGGGTCAGGAGGATGGCGGGCTCAAGGTCGGGCGGGACAGGCTGTTTTGGATATTGGCCGAGCACTGCCTGCTGGTGCAGCCCAGACGGGCGTATCACAAGACCACCCACAGTTTTCACCGCTTCTACCGCCACCCCAACTTGCTCAAGGCAGGGCCGGAGCAGGTCACGCCGGTGGCCCCGGAGCAGGTCTGGGTCGCAGACATCACCTATCTGCCAGCCAGGAGCGGGCCGCTGTACCTGAGCCTGGTGACGGATGCCTACTCACGCAAGATAGTGGGCCATCACGTGCACGAAGGGATGCACGCCGAATCGGTGGCGATGGCGTTCAAGAAAGCACTGAAGCAACGGTGTGGCAGCGGTGAACTCATCCATCACTCGGACCGCGGCGTGCAGTATTGCTCGGGGGTGTATCAGTCATTACATGAACGGTACGGGGTGAAATGCTCGATGACGGATGGGTATGACTGTTACCAGAATGCGTTGGCGGAGCGGGTGAACGGGATTTTGAAAGGAGAGTTATTGTTGCAAAGCCCGCAGGATTTGACGCAAGCGCGGGAAATGGTGCGTGAGGCGGTGGATATTTACAACGAGGAGCGGCCGCATCATGCGTTGAAATACAGAACCCCCGATGCGGTACATAGGGGGTTCTGATTAGAGAAATGCTAGTTGAAAATGTGTAAACCTATTTCAGGACTAGACATTGCAGGGAAGAGAAATCAGTTGCCGAGGGTGGCGAACAGGCTCTGCTCCAGGCTGCCGCGGGAGACACAGACCGGCTTGATGGACGGGGCCGGTACGCGCTCGCCTGAGGATTCAACGAAGAACAGTTCGGTGTTGCCCTTGACGTTGACGGTGGCCACGCTGCTGTTGCCGCTCTGAGTGATGATCAGGTTGATCTGCAGGTTCGGGTTGCCCAGTGCAACTTTGGAACCCATGGTGCCGCAGTCTAACCACTCCAGCCCGTCGGCTGACTGATTGACGTTGGCGGTCATCAGGCCGGAGCCACGCTGGCTGTTTTCGATGGTGAGGCCGTGATCGGTGAACCACTTCTCGGCGCGAGCCCACACCAGATCCACCGGGATCGCCATTTCCTGAGTGTTGTTGGTTGCCTTGGCAATTGGCGGGTTGTAGCGATACTCCTCACCGCCGTTATTGTCACCAGCACAACCAACCAGCAGCAGCGCCAATGCGCTCCCCATAATCTTTTTCATCTTGTTTCTCTCGTCCATATCACCAGGCCATTGGCCAACCGGCGCCTATTATCGCCGGAGCGACAATCTCTGTCAGCAACCATCCAGCGTCGATGTTATGGGGAGGTGATCGGGATGCTTTACAAAATTGGTTTGCTATCATAGATTTGCTCGAAATTCCTCCATAAGCACCCCTGTGACCAACATGCTCACCCCGGATCTGCTGCAGCAGATCATCGACCAATTGCCAATGAGTATCTTCTGTCGGGATAGTCATGGGCGTTACCTGTTCGCCAATCGTGAGTTCGCCCGTGAAGCCAAGCTGGAGTCGCCTGCCGAGGTAGTCGGCAAGACAGATGCAGAGATGCCCTGGGGCGATGTATTTCGCAGTGAGGATGAGCAGCTGCTTGCCGGAGGCGTGCCGATGCTGTATCAGCAGCTTCATTGCAACCGGGGCGGGAATACCTGCTGGATGGAGGTGCACAAGGTGCCTCTTTACACCCCGCAGGGAGAGGCGTGCGCAGTGTTTGGCGTGGTTAACGAGATTGCCCAGCGCAAGAGCCTGGAACAGACGGTCAAAAAGCAGCAGTTGTTGCAGCGTTTTCTGCTCGATGCCATTCCTGATCTGATCCGTTTCGATGATCACAACGGGGTATTGCTGGAGTGCAATCAGGCGTTTCTCGACTTTATCGGCCAAGGGGCGGATGAGGTGCTGGGTCAGCAGCTACCGTTCCGGTTGGCGGCGCCGCAGGGGATGGGCCACGGCGAGTGTTGTCTGCTGGATGCCAGCGGGCAGGGGCGACACATGGAGATCACCCGGGTCGATGTCCCCGATGGTGACGGCCACTCCCTCGGGATCCTGACGCTGGGGCGTGACATCACCGGCCTGCGCACCACTCAGGCGCAGTTGCAGCAGGAGCAGCACTACGACAGTCTGACTGGATTGCTCAAACTCTCCCGGTTCTTGCAGACCAGCCGCCATCTGGGGGGACGCAGTGCCACGCTGGTGCTGGTTGACCTGCACCATTTTCGTGAGATCAACGATCGCTTCGGGATCCGGATTGCCGACCGCCTGCTCAGCCAGGTGGCCAAGCGGTTGCAGCAGCTGGTACCGCCGCGTTCTCTGCTCTGTCGGGTCGCTGCCGATGACTTCAGCCTGTTGTTGCCGGATTTCAACGAGCCATTGCAGGGGTGGAGCCAGCATCTGCAGCAGCAGTTGATGGAGCACTATCAGGTGGAAGATCATCGTATCCAGATCCCGGTGTTTCTGGGGCTGGCCCAGGGGCGGGCAAGCGATGCCGAGCGGTTGCTCAGTCATGCCGAGGCTGCGCTGGCGCAGGGCAAACGGCAGCAGCAGTACTGCACCCTGTTTGATCCCGAGCTGCATGCCCGGCTCAAGCGGCGTCAGCTGATCGCCGCCCAGTTGCCGCTCGCTATCAAGTCCGCCCAGCTGGTTGCCGTCTATCAGCCGATCATCTGTACCCGCACTCACCGGCTGCACGGCGCCGAGCTGCTCTGTCGCTGGCCCCATCCCGAGCTTGGGATGATCTCCCCCGATGAGTTCATTCCGTTGGCGGAAGAGATGGGGATCATCGGTCAGCTTGGTCAGTTGATGCTGGAGCAGGGCTGTGCCCAGCTGGCGCAGTGGCAAACTGCGCAGCCGGATATGGTGCTCTCCATCAACCTCTCGCCGCTGCAGTTCCGTGATCCGGCGCTCTGTGAGCGGGTCTCAGCCTGCATCGCTCGCCATGGTCTCAAGGCCAGTCAACTGGAGCTGGAGATTACCGAAGGGGTACTGATGGAGAACGCCGACGAGATTGAGACCAACCTCGATAACCTGATCGCCGCCGGTTTTCAGCTGGCCATCGACGACTTTGGTACCGGTTACTGTTCGCTGGCCTATCTGCCGCGTTTGCAGGTGGCGACCCTCAAGCTGGATCGCAGCTTCACTCAGGGGCTCGCCAGCAATAGCGCGACCACCGCTATCGTGCGGTCAGTCATCGGGTTGGGCCATGAGCTGGGGATCCGGATCACGGCCGAAGGGGTAGAGACACCCGAGCAGCAGCTGTGGCTGACCGAGGCGGGGTGTGATCGGCTTCAGGGCTATCTGTTCAGTCGTCCCCTGCCGCCGGCGGAGTTTGCTGCCAGCTATCTGGCGTGAGAGATCGTCAGAAACAACAAGGCCACCGCAAGGTGGCCTTGTTGTTTTACGATGGAGGCAGGATCAATCCTGGAAGTAGGTGCCCCAGCCATCGTAATCCACCCCATATTTTTCCAGGATGGGCAGCATCTTGGCGATATCGGCAACGATCGCTTCGACATTCAGCTTGCACTCGATGGTGGCATCGAAGCAGAAGATGGTGGCGCCGTCATCCAGCTCCATCTCTTCGGCATCGGTCACTTCAAAACCGGCCTTGAACAGGTCAACCGCTGCTTTTTCCAGACGGTCGAAATCCTGGCAGGCGAAGTGGTGCTCGATGTCGTAATCCGCATCGGGATTACTGCCATCGGCCAGCAGTTCGTTGACGATCTCGGTGGTCTCATCACGCCACTCTTGCATATTCAGACTCATGTTGCCTCCAGGCGGTATCATTGCGGCAAAGCATACTCGCAGAGTGGATTCGGCTCAATGCGGCGGACCCACTGAACCTCGAATTTCCATCATATTGGCGCAGCCTGCAGGGTGTTCAGAGGCTAGCAAGTATGGCAAACAGGACTGAAATGGATAATAAATGGTCGCTTCGTTCGGTTGTTGAGCGAACGCGCTTTTTATCGTGCCATCATGGTTGACACTCTGCGCTGGAAAGGGTTTAATGCGCGCCGTTGCCCAGATAGCTCAGTCGGTAGAGCAGGGGATTGAAAATCCCCATGATCGTTTCCATACCACAGCTCTGGACAGCACACCCTACAAGGCTTCGCTTTCAACGCGAGGCCTTTTTGTTATGCGTCTCTGGTCAATCTCTGGCAAGGTTGCTCACCGAGCTCGAGATTAATAATCCCCGGACCTCTGCTCCGCTGCTTCATCTGACAACAGATAGCGAAATCCACTCCACCCTCCCCTGCATTGATCCCCACTTCCTACGAACAACGCGTGCCCTCCCAGGCAACTCCTGCGTGATATTGTATTGGTAGAGAGTGCTCGTCGCTGGGTCGCTTCTTTGGGGAAGCAGCTGGATGACATCAGCCGAGTTATTCGCCACTCTCAGGAGATGTTGACACTAAAGCGTCAGTTATTTTTGAATATACTCGACTCACCATAAAGAACACATAAGAGTGATCCATAACCAGTGGTTCTTGGTCCGTGTAGGATACTTCAATAAGATGATTTCCCAACTCGGTGAGCCAGTGCTGAATCGGCTGGAAGAGCGATGCTATCTCATTCGCACCGAACATGATCGCCTAACCACGCGTATCAAGCGTCGCACAGCTCACATTCGTGACGGCCAGTATTATGCTTTCAACTATGACAAGATCATGGAGGTAGACTGTGATGATTGTTATAAACCCGAGGATACTCCGCTACCAACGACCACTAGGTTCACTTGCTGTCGGGGATAACGGGGAAAAGGAGATAGCCTCCTTTAGATAGGAGATGGCAGCATTGACAGCGGACGTTGAAAAGTTTTAGGAAGAGGGGGGCCAGTGCGAACTAGCCCCTTTGCTTTGTGGGCTTAGGTGGCAAATTGCCGTGGTGGCAGCATGGATGCTCAGGGCTGCGAAAATTGTCAGTCATGGAGTGGTTGACTGATGCTACGGTCAGAAGGATAGATGATCGTATCAAAAGGCAGAGAAGGCCAGGATGAGCTTGTTATGGCTCTCAGGATAGCTGTGCGGCCACAGCGGCTTATTCGGCCGCTAAGCCGCGATACGAGTGTCTCACCATTACCAGGACTAAAACGCTGGTTCGCTTTAAGCCTCAAACGCCCCTCTTCCAGAACCATACCCTACCGCACCTCTGGCGACTTTGCGCTGCAACTCGAGCCACTCACCGGGAGATACCCCCTCCCAGCCGTTGAACGCTCGATAAAACGAGTTGGAATCTTCGTAGCCGAGCAGGTACGCCATCTCGTTGGGCTCTATCGCGCCAGTCTGCAAATAGGAGCGCGCCAGTTCGCGGCGGGTCTCCTCCACCAGTTGCTGAAAAGTGATGCCCTCATCGGTCAACCGCCGTTGCAGAGTTCGCGTACTCATCGCCAGCTCTTTGGCCAGCGATTGCAGCGTCGGACGCCGACCCGCGAGAGTGCGCTTCAGCACCTGTTTCACCGCGTAGGTGATTCTGGTGTTTTGGTCATGCTCCTGCAACTCGGCATCGAGCTGCGGGGCAATCACGGCGAGCAGCTCTTCGTTGTGGGTATAAAAGGGAAAATCCAGATCGCTGCTGCGAAACACCAGTGCATTGCGCGACGCATTGAAGGTGATCGGACAGCCAAAGTGCCCCTCCAGCAACGCGCGATGCTCGGGGCCACGCGTCAATTCGATGCGCCGCGGGCGAATATGTCCGTCAGAGCTGTGTTGTGCCATGGCCGTCATCCAAGAGAAGCCCATATCAGTCATGATATGGGGCGGTTGCTCACTGGTTGCCAGATAATGAGAGTCGATGATCACCTCATCACCTTTTACCTCGACACGGATCTCTTCCGGGCAGACGACCCGTTTGTAACGGGCCAGACGCTGCAGTGCATCTCGTAAACAACTGCTGCACACCGCCGCAATCGCCATCGGATGATTGCGCTCGAGTCGCATATCTGCACCCAACTTGAGACCAAATGCCACATCGCCACAATGGTCTGTGATCGCGCTCCACAGGGAAAACAACTCTGCCGTGGAGGCATAGATTTTCTCTTGCTGGAAAAACAGCTCAGGCAGTCCGGCTTTGCGCTGCAACATCTCTAACGAGAGCCCCCGCTCTGCAATGCGCAACATCCACTGTTTGGAAATTCTAAAACGATCGATCATCGTGTGGTGTACTCAATCAAAGTAGATAACGTGACCTTGTCAGGCCGCTGATACCGCTTGGCGGCATTGGTGGGCCAATGCCGCTTTTTAGCAAAAAATATCTGACATCACACCATGCAGTTATTCACATTCTTGATATGTGTAGGTGCCAGTCATCGGCTCACAAAAGGGCCCATTGCTCAGGTTTTGTTGGATGCCTCATCGGCCACATATTCCGGCCAACCGCCGGCCATGGCTCGGTAGAGTGACACCACGGCCAGGGTATATCCGACCCGACTCTGTGCCAACGCATCCTGGCTTTGCAGACGCACGCTTTCGGCATCCAGCAACGCCAGCAGATCGATGGCGCCCTGGTCGAAGCGCACCTTGGCCGCCTCGGCGGCACGCACGCTGGCTGCAGCAGCCTGCTCCAGATGCTGGCGCTGCTGCTCACTGCGTGACACCTGAACCAGCGCATTCTCGGTCTCTTCCAGCGCGGTGAGGACAGTTTTCTCATAGCTGGCCAGATCACCGGCTGTCTGCGCATTGCTGGCAGCGATGCGCGCACGAACACGACCAACATTCAAAAATGAGCCATCAATACCGAGTGTCAGCGACCGGGTCTCGCTGTCCCGTGCAAACAGAGAGCCGGCATCCAATGCCTGAGTACCGATCAAGCCCCCCAGGGTAAATCGGGGGAAGAGATCGGCAGTGGCCACACCGATGCGCGCTGTCGACGCGGCCAGGCGATGCTCGGCAGCAGCGACATCTGGACGGCGGCGAAGCAACTCGCCAGGAGCCTGCATGGGCACATTCGCAGGCAACTGCGCCAGCGCTGCCGGCGCCGCCAGCTCGCTAATCAATGACTCCGGCACATTACCGGTCAGTACACCCAGTCGGTGGGTAGCCAGCGCAATTTGCACCTCCAGTGGCGGGATGCTGGCTCGGGTGGTTTCGAGCTGGGCACGGCTTCTATCCACATCAAACGCGCTGGCCATGCCCGCCCCTTGCCGCAGTTGCAGTAGCGACAGGGTTTGCGCCTGGTTGGCGGCGTTGTCACGGGCGATGCCCAGCTGCTCCTGCCAGCCGCGCAGCTGGAAGTAGGTCTGGGCCAGTTCCCCCACCACCGCCACCTGCATGGCAGCCATATCATCGGCACTGGCACGGGTGTCGGCGCGCTGCACTTCCACGGAACGCCGCACGCGACCAAACAGATCCAGCTCCCAGCTAAAGCCGACACTACCCTGATATTGGTGATAATCGCGATCGGCAGCCGCGACGCCGGGCTGCTGACTGGCACTGCTGCGCTCATTGCTTGCCTGCGAGCTGGCGGTGAGCGTAGGCAGCAAGTCGTACTTTGCGCTACCCAGCATGGCATTGGCCTGCTGATAATTGGCCAGTGCCAGCTGCACATCGTGGTTATGACGCAGGGCAAGCTCAACCAGTTTGGTGAGCTCCGGGTCGTTAAATCCGCGCCAGAACGCCGGCCCCGCATCTGGAGCCGGCTCTTGACGCACTGTGGCATCCAAACGGGCATAGCTGCTCACGGCCGGCAGGGCCGGACGTTCAAAGTCCGGTCCGACGCTGCACGCTGACAACAGCGCGGCGAGGCTCACCGTGAGCACGCGACGGAATGGATGGGTTTTCGAGTTCACATACATCGTAAAGTTACTCGTCCAAAAAGAGGTTGGAATACGCCCGGATTCAGAGCGGATCGCCCACGAAGGTCGACTCGCCATGCTGGACCAAGGGCCGGCCTGAGAGCTTACGCAGCGCCACGTAGAACACCGGGGTCAGGAACAGACCAAACAGCGTCACCCCCAGCATCCCCGCAAAGACCGTGATACCGGTCACCGAGCGCACTTCCGCCCCGGCGCCCGTGGAGAGCACCAACGGAACCGTGCCGGCGATAAAGGCGATTGATGTCATCACAATCGGGCGCAACCGCAGCCGGCATGCCTTCAACGCGGACTCAACAATGCCACGACCGTTCATCTCCAGCTCACGGGCAAACTCGACGATCAGGATGGCGTTCTTGCACGCCAGCCCCATCAGCACCACCAGCCCCACCTGAACGAAGACGTTGTTATCACCACCTGTCATCCAGACCCCGAACAGCGCCGAGAGCAGCGTCATCGGTACAATCAGGATCACTGCCAGCGGCAGGGTCCAGCTTTCGTACAGCGCTGCCAGCACCAGGAACACCATCAAGATTGCCACCGGGAAGACAATAAAGGCGGCATTGCCCTGAGTGGCCTGCTGATAGCTCAAGTCAGTCCACTCGGTAGTCATCCCTACCGGCAATACCTGCCCGGCGATATCGGTCAATTTGCCCATCACCTGCGCCGACGAGAGCATGCGCGGATCGGCCTCACCGGCCAGATCGGCGGCGGGATAGCCGTTAAAACGCAGCACCGGGTCCGGACCGTAGGTTTCCTTGATGGTCACCATCGCACCAATCGGTACCATCTCGCCGCGGGCATTACGGGTTTGCAGCTTGCCGATGTCCTCCACGCTATCGCGAAACGCCCCGTCCGCCTGCGCAATCACCTGCCAGGTACGACCAAACTGGTTGAAGTCGTTCACATAGGTCGAGCCCAAATAGGTCTGCAAGGTATCGAACAGCTCGGTCAGTGCGACCCCTTGCGCCTTGGCTTTGACACGATCCACATGGGCATCGAGTTGCGGCACGTTGGCCTGATAACTCGTAATTGGGTACGCCATGCCCGGTGTCTGGGCTACTGTGCCCTGCATCGCCTGCACGGCTTCTTGCAGTTTGCCGTAACCGAAATTGCCACGGTCCTCGATAAACATCTGATAGCCGTTACCGCTGCCGAGCCCCAGGATCGGAGGCGGCATCATCGAGAAGGCGAAGCCCTCTTGCAGACCAGCGATCTTCTGGTTTATCTCGGCATTGATCTGTGCCGCAGTGCGGCCATTACGCTCAGCAAACGGCTTGAGCGGTATGAACGCCACCCCGGTGTTGGGTGTGTTGGTGAATTGCAGCGCATTAAGACCCGGGAACGAAATGGTGTGCGCCACCCCGTCGGTCTCTTGTGCGATCTGGGCGACCTTGCGCAACATCTCGTCGGTGCGGGCAATCGACGAACCTTCCGGCAATTTTACCCCGGCAATCAGGTAGAGCTTGTCCTGGGTCGGGATAAATCCGGGCGGAACCTGTTTGAACATCACACCGGTCGCGCCGAGCAGCAGGGCATAAACCACAAACACGGCGCCACGGCGACCAAGGATACGGGAGATGTTGCGCTCATAGCGCTCGGAGCTCGACTTGAAGACCCGGTTAAACGGACGGAACAACCATCCCAGCAGGTAGTCAATCAGTCGGCTCGGACCATCCTTGGGCGCATCGTGCGGTTTGAGCAAACGGGCAGCCAGCGCCGGCGACAAGGTCAAGGAGTTGATGGCCGAGATCACGGTCGAGATGGCGATGGTGACGGCGAACTGCTTGTAGAACTGGCCGGTGACACCGGACAAAAACGCCATCGGCACAAACACGGCGCACAGCACCAGCGCGATCGCAATGATCGGCCCGGAGACTTCACGCATCGCTTGATGCGCCGCAGCCACCGGCGAGAGCCCCTCTTCGATGTTACGCTCGACGTTCTCCACCACCACGATGGCATCGTCCACCACAATCCCGATGGCGAGCACCAGACCGAACAGGCTCAGGGTGTTGATGGAAAAACCCAGTACATAGAGGGTAGCAAAGGTCCCCACCACCGACACCGGCACGGCGATCAGCGGAATGATCGAGGCACGCCAGGTCTGCAGGAACAGGATCACCACCAGCACCACCAGCAATACTGCTTCGAGCAGGGTGTCCACCACGGCACTGATCGAATCACGCACAAAGATGGTGGTGTCGTAGACAGCTTCATACTTCACATCAGACGGGAAGGTCTTCTGCATCTGGTTCATCGCATTGATGACCGCATCGCGGATCTCGAGCGCATTGGCGCCCGGCGACTGGAAGATACCTATACCGACCGCATTCTTGCCATCCAACTGGGAGCGCAGGGTGTAATCGCCGGCTCCAAGCTCAACGCGGGCCACATCGGCCAGACGCACCACTTCTCCGTTATCGCCATTTTTCAGCACGATATCGCCGAATTCCTGCTCGCTGCGCAGACGCCCCTGGGCGTTGATCAGCGTGAGGAACTGGCTGTTTGGCATCGGCTCGGCACCCAGTTGGCCAGCCGACACCTGCACGTTCTGTTCGCGCATGGCGCTGACCACATCACTGGCCGTCAGGCCCAGAGAGGCAATCTTGTCCGGGTCAAGCCAGGCGCGCATGGCATAGTCACCACCACCAAACACTTGGGCATCCCCCACCCCCGGGATCCGCGCCAGCGCATCTTTCACATGCAGACGCGCGTAGTTACGCAAGTACAGGGTGTCGTACTTGCCGCCTGGCGAAGTCAAATGCACCACCATCAGAAACGTCGGAGACTGCTTCTGGGTGGTCACGCCCTGGCGGCGCACATCTTCCGGCAGACGAGCCTGTGCCTGCGCCACACGGTTTTGTACCTTGACCGCGGCCTCGTCGGGGTCAGTGCCCGGACGGAAGGTGATGGTCATCTGCAGCACGCCGTCAGAGCCAGCCACCGACTTGAAATACATCATGCCTTCGACGCCATTGATCGCCTCTTCCAGCGGCGTGGCCACGGTTTCAGCGATCACCTTGGGGTTGGCGCCCGGATAGACGGTTCGTACCACTACCGACGGCGGCACCACTTCCGGATACTCGCTCACCGGCAAGTTAGGAATGGTGATCAATCCGGCAGCGAAGATCACGATCGACAGCACAGCCGCAAAAATTGGCCGATCAATAAAGAAACGGGAAAAGTCCATGGAATAGGTCCTTAAACAGACTGTTCGAGAGAGACCAGGCGCGTCAGCACACGCGCCGCAGTGGACATTGGGGTGGTCATTTCATCGCCGCCGTCAATGCTGAAGCGCCCTGCATCGGCACCTCTCTGGCGTTCACCGGCATGCCCGGAATGAACACCTTCTGATAGCCTTCGATGATCACGCGATCGCCAGCCACCAATCCTTTCTCGATGATGCGAAGCCCCTCGGCTTCCCGTCCCGGAATCACGTCACGACGCTGGGCCTTGCCATCTTTGTCGACCACATAGACATATTTACGGTCCTGATCAGTCAGCAGGGCCTTGTTGTCGATCAGCACGGCATCGGGAATGCGGCCACCTTGCAGGCGCACACGGGCAAACAGACCTGGGGTCAAAATGCGATCTTTGTTATCCAGAATGGCGCGAACGCGAAGGGTGCCGCTGCTGCGCTGCACCCGGTTGTCGAGAAAGTCGACCTCGCCGCTGTGGAGGAAGCCCTCCTCATTGGAGAGCCCAACCTGAACCGGGATCGTGGCGCTGTTGCCACCTAGGTCAGTGCGGGCGCGCTGGGTGTAACGCAGGAAGGCATTCTCATCGATGTCGAAATAGGCATACATCTTGTCTTGCGACACCAAGGTGGTCAGCACGCTCGTAGCGCCGTCTGCCGTAACCAGGTTGCCCTTGGTCACCAGCGCACGCCCTGCCCGACCGACAATCGGTGCGCGTACCTGGGTCCACTCCAGATTGAGCTTTGCCGTATCGACCGCAGCTTGAGCTGCCATCATATCGGCCTGGGCCGCTTTATCGGCAGCGTTGCGCTGCTCCCACAGCTCGGTAGAAATGGCGTGTTGGGCGACCAGCACCTTGGCGCGGCGCGCTTCGTTGCGGCTCTGCGCCGCCACACTGGTCGCACGTGCGAACTGTGCATTGGCCCGCGCCAGTTCGGCGCGGTAATTGCGGGCATCGATAGTGAACAGCACATCGCCTTGTTTCACCTCCTGACCTTCCCGATAGTTCACGCTCTCGAGATACCCAGATACACGGGGACGCAGTTCGACGCTTTGAATCGCTTCAATACGGCCACTGTATTCATCCCACTGGGTCACCGGTTTGACCACAACCTGCGCCGCGCTCACCTCGGGCGGTGCCATCGATACTGGGATGGACTTGTCGTTGCAACCGGCAAGCAACAGGGTACCCAAGGTCAACACTACCAACAAAGGCGATGCGTCATACCGCAAAATATGTATGTTTTTCATATAGATGATTCCAATTGTGGAATAGGAAAAAAACGTGATGTGCGATGGTCAAATCGTCGCCAAAACGGGAGCTTGGTCACAAATTGAGGCAGATCAGAACAATACAAGGGGCAAGACATAACCTATATGCAGAACGCGCCAATTTACTTGCAAAACGCGCCAATTCATAAAAATCGAGCTCATAGAAACAACTGACTTGAACTAAGGAAAGTGCGAACAAGTATCCCACGAACAAAAAATGAAAATTTTAGTCATTTAATATCAATGGGTTACCAGTAAATGCTCTCGTGCCATATGACTTATTCGCACCTTCCCTAACATTCTCTATCATCAAATGGCTGCGTTTTAAACCTAGCCCCTCCCGTTGCTGGAATGTCAATACTTCAATGACATGTGCCACCGGTGGTGTTACTCAATCATCCCAAAGACGCAACGTAGATAATATTACCTGACAACCTCTTCTCCTCCGCCATCTTCAAGAACCGGTCTAGCATCGGCGGCCAGCCACTAAGGCATGGCACAATTGGACCATGATTTTCTTGGAATCGAAATATGACTAGGCTGTGTTCTTAAAGTGATGAAGATATAATCTCAAATCCTCTCAATAGCTTAAGACCTACGCAGTGTCCCGTCGTTACCAGTTGACCGATGCACAATGGAGGCTTATCGAGCCCCTTTTCCCATACCACCACATAAGCGGACGTCCTACTCGCGAGCCACGCCAGGTGCTCAATGGCATTCTCTGGATACTCCACACCGGTGCACCTTGGCGAGATCTGCCAGAACGTTTCGGCCCATGGAGTTCGGTCTACAACACTTTTCGACGTTGGCAAAGTACAGGTCGCATTGATGCCATCCTTGAAGCGCTGCAACTGCATCTCAATGAAGAAGGACTTATCGACTTCGACCTGTGGTGCATTGACGGCTCCAATGTCAGGGCATCCAAAGATGCTGCCGGAGCGCGTAAAAAAACACTTCTGTGAATCAAGCGCTTGGCCGCTCGCGTGGCGGTTTTGGCAGCAAAATTCACTTGGTCACTGATGGTAATGGTTTACCGCTGGGGTTCTGCCTTTCACCGGGGCAATCAGCGGAAATCAGA
This sequence comes from Aeromonas sp. Y293-4, assembly GCF_027705905.1. Taxonomy (NCBI): domain Bacteria; kingdom Pseudomonadati; phylum Pseudomonadota; class Gammaproteobacteria; order Aeromonadales; family Aeromonadaceae; genus Aeromonas; species Aeromonas sp. Y293-4. The sequence continues at coordinate 72,332 of NZ_JAPDCI010000003.1, forward strand.
TATGCGACAAGTGCGTTGGCCATGGTAAGGATACCGACCTCATCAGGCCGTTATCGCACGCGACCAGCGCATCTTGCCGCAGATAAGGCCTATAGCAGCAGGGCTTTGCGGGCAGAACTCCGGCGCAGAAGGATAAAAGCGGTCATCCCGCAGCGTAGCGACCAGCAGCGGTACCATAAGGGACGTCCACTGGTATTAGACAAAGCTCGTTATCGCAGGCGAAACGTGGTCGAACGATGCTTCGGATGGCTGAAGAAGTTTCGTCGATTATCAACGAGATATGAAAAGCTAGCGGGAAGTTTTGCTGCTTTTATCAAGCTGGCTTTCTGCCTTCATTACTTACGGGAACTATTGGTGGACAGAAAACCAGCATTTTGAGAACACAGCCTAGCTCCATTCAAGCCACATCGATTTGGTCAACGCCCCTAGCCACCTAAGGCTAGGGGAATCCATTATCTCAGTTGCGGACCAATATCAGCCAATCGTTTCTTAGCCTTCACGTACTGGAACAGCCTACGGCTAGTACGGAACGCCTCCGGGTATCGCAGCGGATAGCTTTTGATGGCAGGTAGGAGAGCAGGAATAGCCAAGACAACCCGCTGACCCAGGAGCATTTTTTCTCTGCGAGTCGCCTTGCGGTCTTTGAGTGAGTAGGCATAGAACCGGCGTTTCACAACAACACGCTGTAGGTCAAAACCAAAGACAGCCTGTAGCGCAAGTTCCAGCGCTCGGCGATAGGCTCGTAAGTCAATCTGGTCACGGTGCGAAGCACTGACCAGTTCGTTGATTTGATAGTTACGGAAGTGAGGCATGATGAGTCCTTATTCATCGGATTAGGGTTACAGGGCATAAAGAATTGCCCCCTATATATACTGTTGTGAGAAAAATCCCCTTCATCTGACAGGCCTTTTTCAAAACCACCGTTCACCCGCTATCAATTGCTGCTCATTCTGATTGCCTGCTCTCCCCTTCCCGTAAAAGCCCAATCCTCAAACATATATGAATCCCTGGATAACCCATGACCATTCCGGTCCGGGATCATCCAAGGAGAACATCCATGTCTGAACTTTCATTGTTTGATGCCATTGGCGAGGGCAAAAACGCGACTCAGGATTATCTGGATACCCTGTCGCGGGCTTTGCTGCGCCATCATCAACTGGTCAAAGCCATCCGCATCCACGGTCGTTATGTACCGGAATCCCTGCCAATGCCCGGTCTGCCGGTATTGGTTGCCATCTTCAGTCACACCGACATCTACACCTTGCACCAACTGCCCTCGACTCAGATAGGGCAGTTGGTGCTGTCGATTGCTCGCTTCTCCGGTCAGGCAACCCACGACCTGGACAACGGTATCTTCGAAGAGGTGTGGGACATGGGGGACAGCAGCTTCACCACGGACAGCGCCGAGCAGGCCGTCTACTGGTTGCCGTTACCTGAGCGCTGGATCGCTCTGGAGGGCACACAAGTGACGCTGCATGATAAAGACCATCCGGTGTTCAAGTTGCTCAACGTCACCGCCCGGAACGCGGGTCCGGTCCTGGATATCTGCGATGGTGTGGTCAGTCTGGCGCTGGCGTCATACTGGGATGGGGAGTGGGCCGCATGACCGAGATCAACCGCTCCTCGCTACTCGCCAAGCTAAAACACATCAAGGGCATGAAGCTGCTGGTTGAGCAGGCCGTCTTGCTCTACCTGTTGATGGCCGACGAGCAGACGCCTTTGTGGGTCAAGACCATCGTGGTCAGCGCCCTCGCCTATCTGCTCTGTCCGGTCGATGCCGTACCGGACTTCATTCCCGGCGTCGGACTCACCGATGACCTGGGGGTCATTAGCGGCGCCATTGCCTCGTTAGGCAGTCATATCCATCAAGGTCATCGCAGCAAAGCGGCTGACTTCTTCAAGTAATCCCTTCAGAAGGAATTTCATCATGGCTAAAGCCACACAACCGGCAGCCTCGGCTGCTCCGGTCTGGACTGTTATTAAATCTGCCAAGGCCCCGAAGATAAGCGCTCGGGCCAGTGGTTTGCTGCACTACGACGTGGGCAAGAACGATGAAGGTCGCTATGCCCTTCGCATTACCGCCAACGACACGGGCGGCCTGTTCAGCAAGCACTGGTTATCGCTCGATGACATCCTGGCACTGCTGGACATCCTCAAGGATGCGCCATTCAAATCGGTGGCGCTCAAGGCGCTGTTTGTTAGGGGCAGTGCCAATAACCACGGCTTCCTCGCCGCCATCCTGCGGGCTGAAAAGTTACTGGCCGCCGCCGAGCCCAACTCGCCGTTCCACCGGGTCGGCCTATCCCTCAGCGACTGGTCTACTCAGCTGGATGAACCGGCCAATATGGATAAACAGGTTCGCAAGGGAAAAGCCAAGGGGCAGAAGGAGCAAGATGACACGATCGATGAGATAACCATCGAGAAAGGCAATGAGCCCCCGTTTTTGGAAACAGCCAACGACCAGGCCGGTTTGTCAGACAAGATGGATGAGGCCGGGGCCGAAACGGGATCCGAGACCGGCGACGAGGTAGCCGGGCAGGAGACCCAACAATGAGCAACCGTGACATAGCACTGAACTGGCAGGGACTCCCCCTGCCGGTTTCATCCCGGCTCGCCGTATGTCTGACCGACCTGCTGAACAGACACCATCCCAGATGGCAACAAGCCCGAGCTGTCACGATGAACTTTCGTGATCCGGGTTATGGCCCGGAAACCGGCGGCTTTCATCCGGTGGAGATCCGTCTACAACGACGAGGAAATCTATGGTCCTTGGTCTATATCACGGACTTTTCCTATGTCGGCATGGGCGATTATGCCGAATTGGCGAAGGAGGTCGATTTTGACTTCTCAAGCCAGGAAGGGCTGATTGCCTATGCGCATGTGGTGCCGTTGTCTGAGCTGGGTGAGTTCTATGAATTATGGGAGGGCAATTTCCTCACCTATCTGTCGCTGGGTATCTATGCGATCACGGTAGCCAGTGAATAATTCCCCCCTGTTACTGCGCAAATTTCACGGGGTTACGGGGTTGGCGTCGATTTACCCAATCTCTCCAAGGGAAAAACGCGCCCCGTTTCCCTCCATTCGTGCGGGGCGGGCACGGGGCTCGCCGTGACATTGCGGGGCAACCCGACCTATTCATTAACTCACCCATTATTTCCGCAAATTTCGCGGGTTTACGGGGTTGAGATGAAAAAGCTCAATCCCTCAAAGGGAAAAACCAGCCCCGCCCCCCCCCCGTTCGTGCGGGGCGGACACGGGGCTCGGTAGCATTTTTACGGGATCGGACCGGGTAGCGACCGGGGCGGCCATCTGCTCACTCACCTTTCCCGCGTTGTCATCGTGCCGGGCCAGTCAGGCCAAGGCGCGATGAGCAACGACCATTTTGATCGCCAAGCCAGAGACGGGGATTAGACCTCCTTTCCACTGTGAAGGGAGCCTATACCCTGTTGCACCAGCTCACATGTTGAGGAGCGAACCATGAACGAAACACCTACCCGATTTAAATTCACCAATCGACGGATTGCCGATCTGCCCCCTAACCCCGATGACGCTCGCAGTACCGAAGCGGAGTATTCAGATACCGATGTGACCGGTCTGCGCTGTCTGGTGGGAAAAGGGGAGGGGCGTCGCAAGTTCCTGCTGCGCTATCAAATACATGGGCGCAAACGGGCGATTGCGCTGGGGCACTATCCCACATTGGATGTCAGCGCGGCTCGCAAGCTAGCGCTCGACTACAAACGCAAGATCGCCGAAGGCGTTGACCCGCAACAGGCCAAGGAGGAGAAGCGCAACCAGAAGACCCTGAGCAATTTGTTTCAGGAAGACTATCTGCCCTATCTGCAATCTCGAAATCGCAGTTGGAAGACGGATGAACATCGCTTCCGTAATCACCTACGGCCCATCTTCGGCAATCTGATCCCGGAAGAGATCACCCTCACCCGCATCCAGAACATGCAACAGATGTTACTCAAGCGCCTCACCCCGGCCACCTGCAATCGCGTATTAGCATTGCTCAAGGCCATCATGACCTGGGCCGCCCGTGCCGGGCTGATTAAAGAGAATCCCGCAGCCTTGGTGTCATTGCTGCGAGAAAACAATCGACGCGAACGCTACTTCACCCCAGATGAAATCCGTCGCCTGTTTCGGGCTGCTGATCAGCATGAAAGTTTCTATACCGGTCAGTACGTCAAGATGTTGCTGCTCACCGGCTTGCGCCGGGCCGAGCTGGCAAGGGCCAAATGGCAGCACTACAACAAGGAGGACAAGACCCTATACATTCCCCACACCAAGAACGGCCATAGCCGTGTGTTGCACCTGAACCATATGGCGGTGGAGCTGTTGAACTACTTACCGGTGACAGAGGGAAATCCCTACCTGTTTCCAGGCAAGCGGCAAGGGCAGCCATTGCAAAACCCCACCAAGGGTTTTCAGCGGATGTTGGCGCGAGCTGGTATAGATAAGGAGGGGGTGTGCCTGCACACCTGTCGCCATTCGGTAGCCGCGCTGATTGTCTCCAACGGCGGCACCCTGTTTGATGTGCAATCCCAACTAGGCCACCGGAGCAGTCAGACATCACTGCGTTATGCACACCTGCATAACACTCGGATGCAGCAGACCAGCCAGAAAATAGCCAACTGCATCCATGATGCGCTGACCAGTTCAGTACCATCCAAGCCGCTGCCGCTTCCCGAAGAGGGCGAGTGGGTTCAGGCCAGTTAACAACAACCGGTATCTCGCCTAGGTGTGAGATACCGGTTGTTGTCACTTGCGGACATCAGATGCCGTAATTTGGTTAAAAGAAGAACAAACCTACTTGTTTGGAGCTTTCTTAATGTATTCCGCCACTCCCATCATGGCGGCCCCAGCCAATGCCCCCAAACCAATGAGTGACATTTTTGATATCAGCGAGCTACTGGTCAGCCATTCTTCCTGACGTTCCTTTATTTCTGACTCTGATGGCAACTCGTAAACGACCTTAAAGCCCTGCTCCTCAAGACTTTTAACCCTGTCTTCAACGACTTTTAATAACTGCCAAAGCTCAAAGTGAAATGCTTTAGAAGCCTTTGCTAGATTTTCCAATGTACATGCCCGGCCAAGCTCCATTCGTCCCCATGTTGACTGGGTCAATCCAGCCACATTGGCGGCCATCAGTTGGCTTACGTTCCTCCTCTCCCTTTCTTCTGAAAGAACAGCACCAACTACAGCTGCATAGCTTACTTTTTTCTCTTCCATTCGATGCGTCACACTCTAAGTTTATGAAGTAAAAGGTTTTATACGAAATCTCGACTCACATACTACCCATGATTGGACTGCATTGTCAAAAAAAGCGTAACAACCCACTTTACGGGTTGCAACTCACTTGCTAGTATCTCTTCGTGAGCTAGCGGACAAGACGCGATGCCCAAAAACAGCAGGTTCAAATCAAGCAACTTCTGGTGTGACTTTCGCCTCACTCAACATTAGGCAGTGAGCACGCAGCGCATCCAACAGGGAGATATCGTATGGAAAAAATCTTGGCTAAATGTGAGCACGCAGACCTTGAGTACCTGTCCGGCGTGTTGGATAGCTATGTATCTTTTACTGATGATGCTGCCCGCAAAGAATTACTTCAAAAAAGTCATCACGCGTCTTCAGCCAAAACGGAACTGTGCGCACTAATGGACAAACAGATCAGGTATTACGGATCTTCTGATGTCGCTTATGCAGTTCGCTCAGTGTTTTCATCGAGTCGTGATGGTGGAATCTCATCCCTTGAGTTGATTGAGGATGTCTGCGAAAAGCTCAAAGTCAGAGTCAAACGCGGGGGCTCAGTGGAAAGCCGATTGGAACGGTTAGTGTCTGCTGTTGTTGAGACAGAACTGCTATCAAAAACACCAACTGAACTTGCCGATGCGTTCAAGAAAATGGGTGTAGGTAATGAAGACGCTAATTTAATAAAGGAGCATCTCGCCAAAAACGGTAAGGTGGCCATTCTCCCCTTTATCATCCAGATCCTTGGCCCCAAGGTTGCTCTCGGCCTAATAGAGACCATTATCATTAGCTTAATTACCCAGATCGTCGGGCGTGAAGCCGCCAAAGCTTTGGTCAAGGAAGTCAGTAAGCGAAACCCGATGCTAAATGCGCTCGGCCCTGTGATGTGGGTCCTGTCTGGAGCCTGGCTTATTTATGACTTACAAGGTCCAGCTTTCAGAAAGACGGTCCCGATCTGCCTCTATTTGGGAGTGGTTGCCTTACGGGATGGAGCTGAAGACGCACTTGCAGCGGCATAGTTCTGGAGTCAGCCCCTCCTCAGTTATCAAGGTGAGCAGCAACCCGGTATCTCCCTCAGCGGTGAGATACCGCTATCGCAGTTAAGCGGCTCAATAGCATCAACTCAGCCCCATCTCTGGGCAAGCCGCAACAACCTCACCGAACCGGCCTTCCTGGCCAGCTCAACCGCTTCTCGCCGGTTGATAACAAAACCCCTCCACTGATGACAAAAGCCCATCGCCGATGATGGGTTTTGCGAAAAACTGCCTGCCAGCCAATTCGTCACGCCGTGTCGCGGCCTGTTTGGATAATCCGCGACACGGTTATTCCCCTTCTGTGATGGTATGCACGAACACGACAAGATTGCGCAGCGCCTCGGTATGCTCCTCACCCGCCTGTACAGCGGTGAGAAGCTACACCTGAGTGATCTGGCCACCGAGTACAACGTCACCGTGCGCACCCTGCAGCGGGATTTCAATCAACGCCTCAGCTATCTACCGATAGAGCACCGCAGCCAGCAGTACTGGCTGGATCCTGGGTTCCTCAATCACAAGAACGACGGAAAAGTGCGAAAACTGGCCGACCAGTTGGGTATCACCGACCTATTCCCCCGCGCCAGTGAACATCGTCTGGGTCAGCTGCTGGACAGAGACACCCCAAGCCTCTTCGCCATCAAGGGATTCGATGCCCAGTCCACCGACTCACTGAGTCACCAGCTACCGGTATTAGAGCAGGCAATGACCCAGCATCTGCAATGCTGGCTCATCACCAAAGACCAGCGCAAGCAACTGTTTAGCCCCTATCAGCTTGTCAACTACAAGGGCACCTGGCACTTGGTCGGCGTCAGCGAGGGGAGGTTGCAAGCCTATCCGTTGAGCTCCATCGCGCTGGTTGAGCTATCGCAACAGACCTTTACCCGCGATGCGCTTATTCAGCGGCAAATCGATACCGATCCGACGCTCTGGCGCTCCGGCATGATCGAGGTGCTCCTCAAGGCCAGTGCCGCCATCGCCATCAACTTTCAGCACCGCCCGTTGCTGCCCGAGCAGGAGATTGTCAAAACCTTGGATGACGGTGCGCTGTTATTGAGCAGTCGTGTGCTCGATGCCAATCAAATTCTGCCCGTCATCAAATCCTGGATGCCGGGACTGACGGTGATCTCGCCCGGTTTTATCCATGAGCAAATCGTCCGTGATTTACGCCATTTATTGACCCTGATGAGTCAGGCTCCGCCCTGACCCATTTGTGACAAAGATCCCAGTTTATACATCTGGCGACAGCGCCTGACATGCCACGACACCACCTGTCGCCGCTGTTCTGCATTGTCGTCAACCATCAAGCAGTAGCAATCCAAGGAGTAATACATGAGTAAAATGATCCAGATGAAAGAGTCCACGGCAAAGCGCGAGGTGAAGCAGGAATACGGCCTGACCGAAACCGATGGTCAGACGTTCTGGGATCGGGTTAACCGGGTGATCGGTGAATCCCGAGAGGAAATTGATGAAGGGGACCGCGTTCCCGCTGGATATGAAGTATATTAATCCAGCGAAATAAACTAACTCCTGTTTTATGAAGATGGATTTCTGAGCGATATCTGCCACGAAAGCTCGGAAGTGAAGAGGTCAGGGCCAGTCGGTTCTGGCCTCTTTTTTAACCGTTTGACAATACCTGCTGATGCAGGAGGACTGCTTGGGATCTCGTCACTGAACTGCACCGGTATCTCCCCCCACGGTGAGACACCCGTATCGCGGTTTAGCGACCCAATGAGCTGCTTTGGCCTCACGGCTCTCCAAACCTCCGCAACAAGATCATCCTGGCCTTCTCGGCCTGCTGAAACACTCCTCCCCCTTTTGCCTGCTGCATCGGTCAACCACCCCATAATTGACAAGTATTCGCAGCCCTGAGTAACCGTGTAGAGACCACGGTAATTTGCCACCGGATCCCACAAAGCAAGGGGGCCAGTTCGCACTGGCCCCCCTTCATCTTTTAGAATTTTTCGACATCTGCCGGTATCTCTGACATGTCTGGTGAGGACTCAACCATCACACCCCCCGTCTCGCTCGTCGCGCGGCGGGTGAAACTCGGAGCGGAGGATGGAGACTCTCGGGATGCCCCCTCGTAACCATCTATCTCTTCGATACCACCGGTAAAGCCCATCACCTTGTCGTGATCCAGCGCATAGTAATTACCAGCTCTATACTTGGTATCCCGGCTGGTGTTGCGCAACCGGATGTATTTTTTATCTGGCCCAGGCCGCAGATAACCATGCTTCTCAAGCCATTCAATCACCTGTTTGCCATATTGCGGAACCAACTCATCGAACCATGACAAACGCACCAAGAAATTAGGACCTTGAGTGAACCCCATGTGTTTACTCTCTTTCACCGAGTCAATGTCTGGAAACATCTGGCGGTTTCGGATTAGGGTATTGAGGAGTCCATGCGCGGCCAGAGATACATCATCAGGCTTCTCCCTTAATGAGGATGCCCATCGATTAGCCCCTTCGACTACTGCATCCAAAACCTCACTCTCAGTGAAGGGCAACACACCCAGCTCGATACCATACAAGCCGGTAGCCAGCGTCATGGCAAAGAAATCCAGACCTCTACGAATAAGCGGTGACTCGGTAGCACCATTGACCAAAGACTCCAAACGCCCGGCGCACTCATTAACCCGATCACGAGTCAACTGCTGCAACACCTCAAAGGAAGTGGCCTCCGGCAAGTTCAACAGCCCTTGCGCCAGAGCCGGGAGCGCTGTGCCGTAGTAAGTCCCACAAGCCGCCTTGAGTTGGTCAATCCGGGCTTTGGCTTGGGCCAGTGTTTCACCCGGCAGCCTGGCATCATCCTGCAGGATCTCGATATTAAGCATCCGGACACGAGCGCCTGAGTTTACAGAGTCACGCAATTTGCGCAAAAAATCATCAGAGCTCATCTCGCCCGTCGAGAAAATGCAGAGCGCCGCTGTGTTTTTGGCTTCAATCAGAAGGCTATCTTTGTCACAACGCCCTTTGCTCTGCCCGTTTGTCATCGCATACATGAGCGAGCTGAAATTCCTCCCGGTGAATGAACCCAACTCGTCAAGTACCAACCCCATCCCATGGTGCATTTCAATGAGTGATATCAATGCATTGAAAGTATTGTGCCATTTTCTAATAGCAGACGTGCCATCCTCACTAGGGTCGGTAGCCCGTCCTACTGTACTCTGAGCCAGCATCGCTAGAGTCGTCTTCCCCACGGAGCTCAGGCCATAAACATGAACGATCGTTGAGGGCTTTTGTAGCAGGTTTATCAACACATTGGTCAGCATCGCCAATATCGAAAACACCATTATCGGGAACTGCCGTACTGGCTCCGCGACACTCCGCCTCCAGGCTTCCAGTGAATCCCTTGAGCTCAGTTGCCCAAGCTGCTTGCGAAGTCGATATCGGTACCGCTTTGCTGAGTGACCATCTTCGCGGCTCAGGGTAGCTTCATGAGTCACATAGACCCGTTTTTCAGGCACAAAACCTGCCTGTTCCACTAAGCAAATGGACTTTATCAGCTCCATCTTTGCACAGCCAAGCATAAAGCGTATCAGTTGGTTCTCTGTTCCTTGGTAGTAAGAGAGTCGGTAAGAGCTCAGCGTTGTCTTGACTTTTTTCAGGTCGTTATGAATGTCCTTCAGAGATAACTGGAAGGTAACTACACTGCCATCAGGAGCAAGGCAAGCCAGCTCCACGGCTTCAAGCCGACCGTCTTTGTCCAGGTATGTGGCTATTGGCAATGTGACCCCCGCAAAGACCTCGGAGGGGGGGTTACCAGCCATGAACATGACTTTGCCATCAGGAGTGATCTTGAAATTTTCAGGGATAAATGGTGAGCCCTGCCACTCTGTCAGCTCCTTGATGCAGTGAGGCGACAAGGAGCCATCCCGCAAAACTAGACACTCATCTGGCTCTTTACCCTTATTGAGGGCTTGCCCCTCGTCAGAAGCATAAAAGGCGGCATGCATATGCCTAACACGGAATGCCTCCAGCTCTTGAGCTACCTGCGCTCTTGTACAGTAATCATCATGAGGTTGCTCATCATGCGTTGCCGACACCAGTAATGGCTGCGATCTAGGGGCGACCGTAGGGATCGATTCTGGCGCGGATGCTTCCTGATCCGAGTCAGGTACCGAGTCTGTCGGCGGTACAACCTGATTAGCAATATCGAGGGAACCTAGTGAGCCCCTTCTTTGATGCGTCCTATCAGTAATGAAACGATTCAGTTTACCGTTATTATCTTTTTTGGAACGATGCATAATCATTAATGGGGGAGTCTCCCTCCCCCATCTCCTAAAGTTTGTTAGCAGGTGAGGTTGGGCAGGTCCCATACGGTGTGAAGTACGTCGACGGCCTTGACCAGCGTCTTATCGTGGTGCCTAGCGTACCTTTCAGTCATCCGAGGAGAGCTGTGGCCTAGGACTTTCTGCAATACATCGAGCGAACAGCCCTTGTTCAGCAGTGAGGTCGCGACTGAATGCCTCGCATCATGTATGCGTACCCCCGATAATCCGCAATCATTACAGACGTGGTACCAGTAACGGCGGGGCTCCGATATCGGAGAGACACCATCTTGGCCTCGAAAAAGCAGGCCGGTCGTGCCATGGCGCTGGCGCTGAAGTTGAACCAATTCAAGGGCGAACTGATTAAGCGGTATAAGCCTTTCTCGGCCAGACTTACTCGTCGGTAGAAAAGCGATCTGAGTGGTGAGGTTACAATCCTGCAGCTTTAGAGCTCTGGCCTCTCCCATCCGGGAGCCCGTTGCGAACAGGAACAGCAACAGACGAGCCTTTTCCTCGTCAATGTCTTCCATCAAGCGAGCGACCAGCTTATTGACTGCCTCATCGGGTAAGCCTTTGGGAGGCAGGACAGGCTCGTATTTGGCGGGGATATCTGCTGCGGGAGACGATTTGAGTATGCCGCGCTCCACTGCGAAGGTCGCAATAGCCTTGATCTGCGCTAGGTAGCGATTCACCGTAGCAACAGATTTGGTTTTTGCTTGCTCCGCTTGAAAGCGCTCGATGTCATCACGGTTGACACGGTTCAGTGGCTTGTGCCCTAAGGCTGCCACGATTGGCTTTATACGGGACTTTATAGTCCTGATAGAACGATGAGTTTCCTGCACTGCGGGTAGGTAATCATCATAAATGAAGCGCTCTACCGATAAACTAGCGCGATAGGCTTGCTTGAATCCCTCAGGATCTGTGATGAGCTCCGCCATCAGTTTACGTGCTTTATCGCGTATCACTTTGAGGCTAGCCTCACTGGTGCTCGCGATCTTAAACCGATAACGCTGATTGTTTCTGTGCACATTGAAGTAGCCGACCCTGGCACCAGATGTATATGTGACCCATGCGAGCCAAGGGACGTACTCGTCTTTTACCTCTTTTTGTTTGGAGACGTATTCTCCACACGACTCCTGCCTGCTTTTAGCAGTTGGCGTTGACACTTCGCTGCTCACAACTACCTCTCTAACCATAACCGCCGGATGGCGGTGCTTGCAGAAATTTTGCATACCCCCCCTCAAATCACAACAGCACCAAACGCAGTCATATTATTGATATTTAATGAATTTGTTTGTAGTTGAGGACCCTAAAGGCAGCCATATGAAGGCGATTCGGAGGCGAACATCAGATCGCCTTCTGGAGAGCGACTTTGTGCTTCTAACGACAAATGCTCCTTATCTTCAGGGGGATCTGTGTACGCCCACAAAGCAAAGATCGTCATTTGAGGCTCAAAAAGAGGTGTAATCGAGATTGAATTTTTGTGATTTTCGTCACAATAAATTTGAGTTCCCCCGCCGAAACACCATCACTTCTCTTCTTCACAGGGACGCTGAGGAGCCGACGACCGGAGGTCCTTCGGTATCGACGCACCAAACCCTGTCTGGTCAATTTCTGGTAACTTTTCAGCGCACAAAAAACATGCAGGTTAGTTCATCCGTTTTTTGACAGAAAATGGGCTGACTTGTTGGAGGAACCGAATGCGTGAGAGAGCGAAAAGGTAATTCTATAAAGGGAAAAAACCTCGATAGAAGCACCTGCCGACAACCGGATCCCGGTGTGGAGTCAGGGACTCCTTGCACACTATCTCGCCACTTGGTTCACCCTATGCAAAAACATGCCAGAAACTGGGGCTGCAAGGTTGACACCCCAGTCCAGAAAGGGTTTAATGCGCGCCGTTGCCCAGATAGCTCAGTCGGTAGAGCAGGGGATTGAAAATCCCCGTGTCGGCGGTTCGATTCCGTCTCTGGGCACCAATTACAATTCCTCCTTAGTTCAGTCGGTAGAACGGCGGACTGTTAATCCGTATGTCACTGGTTCAAGTCCAGTAGGAGGAGCCAAATTCGAAAAGCCCGCTCAATCGAGCGGGCTTTTTCATTTCTAGTTGCTGTTGCATGCTGCCAAAAAGAGCGTTGCGCCACAGGTGGCACTGAACAGCAGCATTCCGGTCTGCAGCATGCTGCCAGGGCATGGCTTCTTCTCTCTTTTTCTGGCCCTGATCCACTTCGGTTTCATCACATTCCCTTATCCATTTTGTCGGCCTGAATGGCTGCACTCCTGTGCAGGCGAGCCATCTTTGTTGAATGGCGCCATGGCGTCAATCTCCCCTGCAAAACAATTAATTCAGCACCGTTGAAGAGCGGCTTGTCGGGTGATGTTTCGACCTTTAAGCCATTGTTAACATTTTGGAAAACCGGAGTGACCCTGTGGCTGGGCGGGGCTATGATGGGGTCAATGATGTTCCCATCCTGACGGAGAGATCCCAGATGAACAGCCCCTTGAGCTATGTACTGGACGGCATTCATTGCGAGCCGCACTTTTTTACCGTTCCCCTCGATCATGATGAGCCGGATGGTGACAGCATTACCCTGTTTGCCCGCACCCTCTGCTGCAAAGACAAACTCGATGACAAGCTCCCTTGGCTGCTGTTTCTGCAAGGGGGGCCGGGATTCGGGGCGCCGCGCCCGACGGCTAACAGTGGTTGGCTCAAGCGGGCGTTGCAGGAGTTCAGAGTGCTGCTGCTGGATCAGCGTGGCACCGGGATGTCGAGCCCCATCCATGGGCATATTCTGGCCAAAATGACACCGACCGAGCAGGCGGAGTATCTCAGCCATTTTCGCGCCGACAGCATAGTGCAAGATGCTGAGTTCATCCGGCAGGAGCTCAGCCCCAAGCATCGCTGGAGCCTGCTGGGGCAAAGTTTTGGCGGTTTTTGCTGCCTGACCTATCTCTCGCTCTTCCCCGATAGCCTGCGGGAGGTCTATATCACCGGCGGTATCGCGCCGATCAGCCGCAGTGCCGAGGAGGTTTACCGTGCCACCTACCAGAGGGTGGCTGACAAGAACCGTGCCTTCTTCGCCCGCTTCCCCCACGCTCAGGGGATTTCCAACCGGCTGGCCAACCATCTGCACCATCACGATGTGCGGCTGCCCAACGGCCAGCGCCTGACGGTGGAGCAGTTCCAGCAGCAAGGGCTGGATCTCGGCGCTACGGGTGCTTTCGAGGAGCTTTATTACCTGCTGGAGGAGGCCTTTATCGGTGACAAGCTGAGCCCGGCCTTTCTCTATCAGGTGCAGAGCATGCAGCCATTCAATACCAACCCGCTGTTTGCCATTCTGCACGAGGCTATCTACGCCGAAGGGGAGGCGACTCGCTGGGCGGCGGATCGGGTCAGAGGGGAGTTTCCTGCGGTGAACTGGGCGCCCGGCAAGGATTTCGCCTTCACCGGCGAGATGGTTTACCCCTGGATGTTCGAGCAGTTTCGCGAGTTGCTGCCCCTGAAAGAGGCGGCTCATCTGCTGGCCAACAAGGCGGACTGGGGGGCGCTCTATGACCCGGCACAATTGGCCCGCAACAAGGTGCCGGTAGCCTGCGCCGTCTATGCCGAGGATATGTATGTGGAGTTTGACTACAGCCGCGAGACCCTGCGTGGCCTGGGCAACAGTCGTGCCTGGATCACCAATGAATATGAGCACAACGGTTTGCGTGCCGATGGTGAAGCGATTCTTGATCGTCTGATCGCGTTGAATCGCGACCGTTAATTGCCGTTATCGTCAACCATCGCGGGAGCCCGGACTCCCGCGATGGTTGTGATGGATGGTTGTTATGAAAGCGTGACTCCCTGAACCTTGCCCCGTATCCGCCAGACGATGAGTGGATAGCCGGCTGATTAATTTCCCCCTCTTTCACTGTCTCTGTCGATCCCTCACCATATACTTGCCAAACGACTCTGTATTGAGCCGCGGTCCAACCGATTGACCAACCCGTGCTCGTTACCATTAGAAAGTCGCTCTGATGTTCTGTATCCCGCGTATCAGATATACCATCTCTGCATGCCCCGCTATCCGGGGGAGGGGATGGTCGTGCTTTTCAATCAAGATAAGGATGTATGATGAGAAAGTCTCTGTTGGCCTGCTCCCTGTTGCTGTGCCCTGTCGTGTTTGCTGCCACCCCCCACTGGGAATATAGCGGCGAGGCGGGGCCTGCCCACTGGGCCAAGCTGACCCCGGAATTTGGTCTGTGTGCGGGCAGCAATCAGTCTCCGGTCGATCTGAGCGGGCTGGTCGAGGCCAAACTGGCCCCGCTGGTACTCCACTATCATGCGGGTGGCAACACAGTGGTCAACAACGGTCATACCGTGCAGGTCGGTTATGCCCCAGGCAGCACCTTGCAACTCGATGGCACCAGGTTTGAGCTCAAGCAGTTCCACTTCCACGCCCCGAGTGAAAACCTCATTGAGGGCAAATCCTATCCGCTGGAAGGGCATCTGGTGCATGTCAGTGACAAGGGAGAGATCGCCGTGGTGGCGGTGATGTTCGAGGCTGGCAAGGCCAATCCTGCGCTGGCGGCTGCCTGGGGTGAACTACCGGCCAAAGTGGGGGAGATCCAGGCCCTCAAGGCGCCACTCTCTGCTGAGCAACTGCTGCCCGAGAATCGTGACTACTATCGCTTCAGCGGTTCCCTTACTACGCCTCCCTGCTCGGAAGGAGTGCGCTGGCTGGTGATGAAGCAGCCGGTTGAGGTCAGTCAGGCCCAGATCGACGCCTTCAAGGCGGTGATGCACCACCCCAACAACCGGCCGGTGCAGCCACTCAATGGGCGCGTGGTACTGCAATAACGCAGCGTTGCAATAGCACTGTAGATAGCAAAAACAACAAGAGGGCCGCGAGGCCCTCTTTTACATGGCGAGGTATCGGCGTGCGATCACAGGCTGGCAGCGATCCGGGCACCGAGGGCCGCGTTGTTCAGTACCAGCTGGATGTTGGCCGCCAGCGAGTTGCCGCCAGTCAGCTCGCAGACGCGGGCCAGCAGGAAGGGGGTAGACGCTTTGCCCTTGATCCCCTGCTCATCGGCTTCACGCAGCGCTTGGGCAATGGCTGCGTCGATATCGGCTTTTGGCATGGCGTGTGCGCTCGGGATGGGGTTGGCAACCACGGCGCCGCCCGCCAGTCCCAGCTCCCACTTGAGGCGCAGCGCCTCTGCGATGGCTGCCGGGGTATCGAGGCGATAATCGACCTTGAAGCCGCTCTCGCGGGTGTAGAAGGCGGGCAGCTCTTCGGTTTGATAGCCGATCACCGGCACGCCCTGGGTCTCCAGATACTCCAGCGTCAGCCCGATATCGAGGATCGACTTGGCTCCGGCGCAGACTACGGCCACTGGCGTTTGTGCCAGCTCCTGCAGATCGGCCGAGATATCGAAGGTCTCTTGCGCACCGCGATGTACCCCGCCGATACCGCCGGTGGCAAAGACCCGGATCCCCGCCATGGCGGCGATGATCATGGTGGAGGCGACCGTGGTGGCCCCCATCCCCTTGCGCGCCAGCACGAACGGAATGTCGCGGCGGCTGCACTTGGTCACGTCGTGGCCAGCCCGGCCCAGCGCTTCCAGCGCCCCCGAATCGAGACCCACTTTGAGGCGGCCGTCGAGGATGGCGATGGTCGCCGGAATGGCGCCGTTATCGCGCACCACCTGCTCCACCTGACGGGCCGTCTCCACGTTTTGCGGATAGGGCATGCCGTGGGAGATGATGGTGGATTCGAGGGCAACGACCGGTTTGCCAGCGGCCAGTGCGGCAGCCACTTCCGGTTGGATATCGAGGTAAGCGTTCAGCATGAGTACTCCTCCAGTATGCGGTCAACGGCGGTCTTGCTCAGACCGGAAAAAACGGTATCGGAACAATTGACGGTGAGGGCGGCGCAGCCCAGGGCAAAGCGGGTGGTCTGGGCAATGTCGAGCTCTTGCAGCCAGGCGTGGGCGAGGCCAGCCATAAAGGCATCCCCGCCGCCGGTGACGTTGAGTACCGGACTGCCCAGCACCGGCAGGTGGCCCTGCTGCTCGCCATCGCTGTAGAAGATCCCCTGTTCACCCAGACTGAGGAACAGTCGCTTGACCCCGGCGCGGTGGAACCAGGCGGCCACCATGGGCCAGGTTTCGGGCCCGGCGATGGTCATGCCGCACAGCTGTTCGGCCTCACTGCGATTGGGTTTGAGGGTGTGGATTTTGCCGAGCCAGGGGCGGATCTTCTCCACTTTGGCCACCGAAACGGTATCGACAAAGATGGCGTGATCCCCCTGCCGTTCGAACAGCCAGTCGAGGGTATGGATGGCCAGATTGGTGTCGAGCACCCAAAGCCGGGCACCGCCGAGAAAGCCTGCGAGGGGTGTCAGGCGGGCAGGCGTGAGCTGCTCGATAATGGCCATGTCATTGATGGCACAGCTCATTTCGCCGCTGCCATCATGCAGGCTGAGATAACAGGAGGTGGTGTGGCCATCGAGCACTAGGGTCTGGCGCACATCGACGCCGGCCCGCTGGCTTACCTCCAGCAGATGATGACCATACTGGTCGTTGCCGACCGCTGTAAGCAGCCGGGTGTCGCTGCCGAGCCGCGCCAGATTCTCGGCGATATTGCGGCCAACACCACCTGCCGAGGTGCGCACCTTGCCCGGGTTGGAGTCGCCGAGCAGCAGGTTGTCATGGCTGGTGCCACAAATATCCATATTGGCACCGCCGATCACCACTACGTAGGGGCCTTCTCGCAGTACATAACCTCTGCCTTGCACATATCCCTGCCGGATCAGGCTGGAGATGTGGCTGGCCAGCGCGGAGCGGCTGATGCCGAGGCGATCGGCCAGATCCTGCTGGGCAATCATGGGATCCTGACGCAGCAGGGCTAGGATCTCTTGTTCACGCTCAGTCATAGACAAACATCCATTTACAGACGTTTGTCCATTATTGCTGGGAAACGTTTGCTGGCTATCGGCTTGTACAAAATTTGTCGGCTTGCGCACAAAAAATCGACATTCAAAGCTGGGTTGGCAAGCGGTTTAGCTGGGGAGGGGACTTTTAACGGGTCGGTGGCCCTGCAACGGCTTATAATGGCCGTCGCAAGATGAGGAGAGATGATGGAAAAGAGTGCATTCTGCTGCGTGGGGTTGGTCAATCCCAAGTCCCCGGAAAATGTCGGTTCCGTGATGCGGGCTGCGGGTTGTTACGGGGTGGACGAGGTCTACTACACCGGCAACCGCTTCGAGCTGGCGCGCCGCTTTGCCACTGATACCAAGCAGATGGTGGAGAAGATCCCGCTGCTCGGGGTGGATGATCTGATGGCGTTTATCCCGCAGGGATGCGTGCCCGTGGTGGTCGATCTGATCGACGGCGCTACACCGCTCCCCGACTATGTCCATCCGGAACGCGCTTTTTATATCTTCGGGCCGGAGGATGGTACGCTCGATCCTGCCCTCTATGGCGCGGTGAAAGATGTGGTTTATGTGCCGACCAGTGGCTGTATGAATCTGGCGGCCTCGGTCAATGTGATCCTCTACGACCGCTTGGCCAAGGGAATGAGGGGAGAGTAATTAGCGCAACGTTATCATTCAGTCTGCAGGACTGGCAGCCACTTTCTGTTCCAGTTCTTCGATAAAACCCTGATAGTAGTCATAGAGCTGATAGTGCTTATAGATCTCTGCCAGACCCCCGCTGCGGATCAACTCAACCATTCCCTTATCCCAGAGCTGTAACATCCGGTTGCCTTGCTGGGTATCGGCAAAAATGGGATAGGTCGGGATCCAGCGCAGGAAGACGCGATGCAGCTCGGGAGGGATAGCCTCATCCACATAGAGCACGCCGGCAGTGAGGTAAAAGCGATATCGCTCTTTACCAAGCAGTTGCAGGGCCAGCTCATCGCTGTCAATTTCATGCCACTGCATGGTGACCGCAATGTACTTGTCGAATGCCCAGCCCCGCCGCCATATCACGGTTTGCCCTTCCAGACTTTTCTCCCCTTGCCACTGGGGTTGCCATTTCTTGAGCATGAACACGGTCAGGTCATCCGCTGATGCCGGATAGCGAGATTGCTGGACGCCGGATACTTCATCGCGATATACCCCCATGGCGATATCTCCCCCTTTTTTTGCAATGACAGCGAGAGCGCGCTTATAGGGCACAATATGGGGGGTTACCTGATAGCCGTGAGGCTGGTAGATGGCTCGCACCAGATCTAGATAGAGGCCTTTGCCATCCTTTTGACAAAAACCGGGCCAATCATCGCAATAAACGTCAATAGACTCTGCCCGGCAATTCGCCGCAGTGAACAGACAACAGAGCAACAGACAGATGCGTAGCATGGTCAGAGCTGGCCTCGCTGGGGCAGAGGAAAAAACACTGATACCCTACTTTATACCATGGCATTGATGGCGACGGCGTACAGAAAAAATCCCTGATGTTCATTTTGCGACAGGGTCGAGAGTTATTTTCAATCTGATGGTTATGATGAACTCAAGATTCAATAGTACCCCAATCAGTAGAGGAGACTGCATTATGCCATCGATCAAAACTCTGCTTTGTCCTGTCGATTTTTCCCAAATGTCCCGGGCGGTACTCGACTATGCCGTATTCATGGCGCAGAGCCATGAGGCCCAGCTCAAGCTGATCCATGTCGTAGACCAACTGCACGGCTTTGACAGTTACAAAATTCTTCATATGACAGCCGTTGAGATCACTCACGAAATGGAGCGTCAGGCCAGAGCCCAACTCAAAGAGCTGATTGCCACCCTGCCTATTCCGGCAACGTTTGATATTCGCTTTGGCAGGGCAGCGGATGAAATCATTATCCAGGCCAAGGAAGACGAGGTTGAACTGATCGTTATGGGGAGTCACGGCCGCTCCGGCATCAGCCATCTGCTGGTAGGCAGCGTTGCCGAATCCGTGGTGCGTCATGCTCCGTGCCCGGTCCTGGTGGTGCGCCAATAACTCGTCCCGTTTAGTGTGAGAGCGTGACAAACAAGGCCAGCGATTGCTGGCCTTGTGTTTTATGGTGTTGTGCCCGTTAGCCGTGGGCGTAGATGACACTGCCCCCTTTTATGGTATCTATGATGGCCCTGGCTTGTTCCTTTGGCAGGGCGGGACAGCCCCAGCTGCGGCCCAGTTTGTCATATTTGCGCAGATGGTTTGGGCTGGCATAGGCGGCGCCATGCACCACGATGGCACGTTTGCGGGCATTGCAGTTTTTGCCGGGGCTGAGCCCATCCAGCCGCAGGGAGTAGCCATGCTTGCCCAAGTAGGTTTCTGCGGTACGATAGACGCCGAGGGAGCTTTGTCGGGAGTTGAGCTGGTTGGAAAAGCGCTCTGCGGCTAGTTCACCTGAGTTGCGGCCATGGCTTACCCAGGTGTGATAAAGCAGTTTGTGACGTTTCATGTCGATGACGAACAGCCTGCGCTGAGTCGAAGGCTTGCTGTAATCAATGATGGTCAGGATGGATTTTTGCTTGCTGCGTACGCTTTGATAGCTGACAAGGGCTTTTTGAAAGGTTTGTCTGTCGAGTTTGCCGGCCAGCCCAAGCTGCTGATAGAGGTTGCGCTCACTACTGGCGGCGCTATTCCCGCTCCAGCCGATGCTCACCAGCAACAGTAACACTGGCCACAGTGGCCCCCACCGTTTTCCGAGTAACTCTGTCATCCCTGCTCCCCTCTTTGCGCATCCTTGCTTGTCCAACGGGCTGAAATTACAGCTATCCGCTCGATAGTTATATGCAAGGTGCTGAAAACGCGCAATAAAAAACCGGCCGCAGAGCGGCCGGAAGAAATTCAAACAGTAGACATTGGTTTCACAGGGTATAACCGACAGTCAACCTTTTAGAAGTTGTACTGCAGGGCGACAGCAACAACGTCGTCGGTGTTCTTGCCCAGAGAGTTGGTGGACTTGCCATCAACAGAGTCAAGCAGGTTCAGCTTGTAGTCAACGTAGGCGTTGAAGTTCTCGGTAAAGTTGTACCAGGCACCGATGGATACGTACTCGGTGTAGGTGTCGTCAATGCCGTGGGCAGTATCTTTGACGTCAGTGCGCAGGTAAGCCAGAGAAGGCTTGAACTTGCCGATGGTGTACTGGGCAACGGCTTCGTAACCATCCATCTTCTCGGCGTAGCCGTTGTTGACGAACAGGTGGTTCTCACCGTGGGAATAGGTTGCCGCCAGATAGAGGTCGCCTGCAGCATATTTGGCACCGAAGCCCATCAGCTTGGCATCTTTCTCGCCGCCAAAGGCCGCGTAGCGGGCCTGTTCGGCAGTTTTGCCAGCCTGGTTGTATGCAGCGCCCAGGCTCAGACCCATATCGAAGTCATAGTTGGCAGAGAAGGCAAAGCCCTCTTTGGAACCAGTGCTGTTCCAGCTCTCACCGTTGTAGAGGTTACCGTTGAAGGACTCGGCAATGGCGCTGCGGCCAGCATTTTGCGGGGTATTGTTACCAGTGAACTGGGCACCCAGAGTCAGACCTTCGTAGTTGAAGATGTACTGAGCCAGACCGTTGGTACGGCCGGTACCGAATACTTCGGTATCTTTGCCCAGGCCATCACCACCCCATTCGGGCAGTACGTCGGTATAGTTGTTTACGGCCTTGGTGAACAGACCATCCTGACGGCCATAACTGAAGGCACCGAAGCGATCGTGCTGGATGCCGGCATAGGCGTAACGCAGTTCATCGTTGTCAGAACCGGAGGTCGGCAGGTTGTATTCGGCAAAGCCGAATGCCTTCATCTCGGGAGCGATCTTGGTCTCGCCAGCAACGTGCAGACGGAAGTAGCTCTGATCTCCTTCGGCGCTGTTGTTGTCAGTGCCGTAGTAGGCACCCTGGGCACGGCCACCGATATCCAGCTTGGTGTCGTTCTGGTTGTAAACGGTAGCAGCGTGGGCGCCACTGGCCAGCAGCAAGCTGGAGATGGCCATAGTCAGTGCAGACTTTTTCATATCCTTATTTCCTCTGATGTAAACACTTCCGAACCTGTGGTCGGTTCTATGGAAATCGGAAAGGGTCCGATAGCCACACGGTAGGCGCTTGAACCTTGACTGGGCCTGAATCTGTCGTCGTTTAATTTGGTGCTGAAGGGCGCTGTTGATACTGGATATGACGTTTTTTGACAGGTTAAAAAGAGATTAAATTCAATGAATTATTCTCTATTGGCTGTTTTGACATTAAAGCTGGCCTGACCAATAAGGTCGATGACTCAAGTTGTGAGGCGAATCACGAAGGGGGAGAAGAGTGGCGGGAGGAAAATGGGACAGGAGCACTTGCCGTGCTCCTGTCAGGCGGTCAGCTTGCTTTTTGCCACAGTGTCATCAGCAAATCCTGTTCCAGCTGTGCCGGACCTTGCTGGATAAAGGCATGGCGCTGTTCGCCGTTGGCGCGCCAGCCGAGACGGCTTGTCTCCAGAATAAAGGCGCGCATGGTCTGATCCATAGAGATAGGGAACTGGCAGCGCTCCTGGCTTACCAGTCGGAGACCGGCAAGCGAGGGCCAGCTTAAAGGGTGTTCCATACTCACCGGATTGAGGCTGACCCGCAGTTGCCACTGATGACGGGGGCCCGGCTGCAGATAGAGCAGATAGCCACCGGGGGCCAGCCAGCTGACCAGCTGCTCGGTCTTGACCTTGAGATCGTTGACCAGCAGCACCTGAGCAGAGCCCGGTTGCAGCGGTGCACGGGCGGGATCGGCAATGACAAACTGGCCGTCCGGCTGCGCTTTTTTGGCGGCAAAGATGGTGTTCTTGGCGATATCAACCCCAGCAAACTGCCAGCCGGGCAGGCGCTCTGCCAGCGCGCGGCAGTAGTAGCCTTCACCACATCCCAGATGAACCAGCTCTTGCGGGGCCAGCGGAGCGAGTAGAGCGGCCATGGCCTCAACCAGCGGCAGTTGGTGGCCGGCTTCTAGGAAATGGTGTTTGGCGCGCATCAGGGCGCGGCTGTCGCTGTCTTTGGGGTTTTTCTTGCCGGGGATGAGATCCAGATAACCTTCCGGTGCCGGATCGAAGTGATGCTTGTTGTCGCAATAGCGCCCCTGGGAGGCTTCATGAAGATGGAGCGGACTGCGGCAGCGGGGACATTGAAGATGCATAGTAACTCTCTGGGCGAATGCCGGAACAGTGAAGGGCGTTCGGGATTATAGGGGAGAGGATCAAAAAAGGCTGCCGTAGCAGCCTTTTTTATCCCAAGGCCTCAGTCAGGCCTGCGGATGGGTTATCAGCGAGTGCCAAATACCACAATGGTCTTGCCGTGAGCAGAGATGAGCTCCTGCTCTTCCAGCATCTTGAGGATGCGGCCGACGGTTTCACGGGAACAGCCGACGATCTGTCCGATCTCCTGACGGGTGATCTTGATCTGCATGCCATCCGGGTGGGTCATGGCATCCGGCTGTTTGGCCAGGTTGAGCAGGGTCTGGGCGATCCGGCCGGTCACATCCAGGAAGGCGAGGTTGCCGACTTTCTGGCTGGTATGTTGCAAACGCTTGGCCATCTGGCCGGAGAGGCGCATCAGGATATCCGGGTTGACCTGGATCAGCTGGCGGAACTTCTTGTAGGAGATCTCTGCGACTTCGCAGGAGCCCTTGGCACGAACCCAGGCGGAACGCTCAGGATTCTCGTTTTCCTCGAACATCCCCATCTCGCCCAGGAAGTCGCCCTGGTTCAGGTAGGAGAGGATCATCTCTTTGCCCTCATCGTCCTTGATCAAGACGGCCACAGTGCCCTTGACGATGTAGTAGAGGGTTTCCGCTTTTTCACCTGCGTGGATCAGGGTGCTCTTGGCGGGATACTTATGAATGTGGCAGTGCGACAAGAACCATTCCAGGGTGGGATCGCTTTGCGGTTTGCCAATAACCATGAGAATTCCTCTGTAGTGTCTTTTTATGGACTTGTGCGTCCGGGCAAGCTGCCAACCTTGCCATTCCTTGTAGTGGTCGCAGTAGGATAAGAGCCTTTGTCTGTGCTGACAAGGCTTTGCGGGCTTTTGAGGATCCCTTGGAGTCATGCCTGCTGCGCCGTTCGCGTCATTCTAGGGAAGATGAGCGGGGGATATGTTGATTTTGATCTATTTCCATTCCAACTCATCCGTTACGGCGTCGGTATGGGCACAAGGGTGCCGAACGGAGGGGGAGTGGGGTATGCTATGGACATCATGAGCATAATGACAATATGAGGATGCGTGAGATGAAAGCCAAGGTCAGCTGGGTAGAGGGCATGAAATTTACAGGGGAGAGCGAGTCCGGCCACAAGGTGGTGCTGGATGGTGCCACCCCTGGTGAAGGGGCAAGCCCGATGGAGATGATCCTGCTGGCGGTCGGTGGCTGCAGCTCCATTGATGTGGTCTCCATCCTCGAAAAAGCGCGCCAGTCGGTGACCGCATGCCATGTCGATGTCAGTGGCGAACGGGTCGATAGCGTGCCCCGGGTTTTCGAGAAGATTAATCTGCACTTCGTGGTGACGGGCAAGGGATTGGCAGAGAAACAGGTGGCCAGAGCGGTCGATCTGTCGATGGAAAAATACTGTTCTGTTTCCCTGATGTTAGAAAAAGCGGTACAAATTACCCATAGTTATCAAATTGTTGAAGCTTGATAACGATAGTTTCGTTGGTACCCTGGCATAAGGCCGTTACGTAAGGCCACTGCACAAGGCCATGACATAAAGCCATTACATAAGGAAAGTGCAATGAAAAAATTGATCGCTCTGCTTCCCCTTTTGGGCCTGGCGGCGTGCAGCAGCCCGCAACCTACCCAGTATCAATACAGCCAATACCAGTGTGGCGAAGA
Organism: Aeromonas sp. Y293-4; assembly: GCF_027705905.1. Classification (NCBI taxonomy): domain Bacteria; kingdom Pseudomonadati; phylum Pseudomonadota; class Gammaproteobacteria; order Aeromonadales; family Aeromonadaceae; genus Aeromonas; species Aeromonas sp. Y293-4. Next base: position 96,678 of record NZ_JAPDCI010000003.1, read on the forward strand.
GATGCTGGCCGTTACCTATGATGCCCAGGCTGACATGGTGCAGTTCCCCTATGCCGGGGTTTATCACAAGCTGGCGCGTGTTGAGTCTGAATCTGGCGCCAAATATTCCGACAGCGTCACCACCTTCTGGAATCAGGAGAAACAAGCTCTCCTCACCCAGAAAGGGGTCACACTGTTGACCTGTACGCTTAAATAAGTGACCACAGATATCTGAAGGTGTGCAGCTTTATGTCCGGGTCTGGCCAAGGCCGGATTGGGTCAAGAGGTTGAGACCACAAAAAACGGCTTGCCGGGAGGCAAGCCGTTTTTCTATCCATCCATTATCACTAAACAAGCGTTAGTTGGTGGGGACGCGATTGAGCAGCTCGGCCGCGAGCTGCTGGCTAAGCGCCTGACGCTGGCTGTCTGCAATGCTTACATCGCTGGTCAGCTGGATGATGCTGCTCCAGACCGCTTTCTGGGTTTTGCGATCGAGCAGCACGATGGCCAGCGACCCTTTGCGCTGGTTGGCCGAGGCATATACCCCGGGCGTCATGCCAAGACGGGCGAAAATCTCGCCGTCACTCATATCCTTGCCGCCCGCGACGCCGATGGCGACCCACAGATCCGCCTCGTCAAGCGGTGCACTCTGCCACCCCTTGCCATTGAGCTCCCGGCTTACCGCCTGCTGCATTGGCTCCAGCCACCCTTCCGCCAACTCACCGGCAAATTGATACTGCTCGGCCAGGGCGTAGCGCGGGGTTGCACCATAGGTCCAGTTGCCCATCGGGCGAACCAGCATGGTACCGGACTCCAGCGTGGGGGCCGCCGGCCCGCTGCTGCAACCGCCAAGCAGGGCGAGCAGTGCCACAGAGAGATAAGCAAGCCGCATCGTGAACTCCTTTGAATCAGGTTATTTTGCCGGTTTCGATCAATTGCTGGATAAGCGGGCGCAGGATCAGCTCCATCGCAAAGCCCATCTTGCCACCCGGCACCACTATGGTGTTCATCCGCGACATGAATGAGCCATCGATCATCGACAGCAGGTAGGGGAAATCCACCTGCTTGATACCGCGAAACCGGATCACCAGCATACTCTCGTCCAGACTCGGGATCACCTTGGCGCTGAAGGGGTTGGAGGTATCCACCGTCGGTACTCGCTGGAAGTTGATATGGGTGCGCGAGAACTGCGGGGTGATGAAGTTGATGTAGTCATCCATGGAGCGAACGATGGAGTCGGTCACCGCCTCGCGGGAATGCCCTCGCTCCGAGGTATCGCGGATCAGCTTCTGGATCCACTCCAGGTTGACGATGGGCACTACGCCTATCAGAAAATCCACGTGGCGCGCTACATTGTGATCCTCGGTGACCACACCGCCGTGCAGCCCTTCATAAAACAGCAGATCGGTATTGCTGGGCAGATGCTGCCAGGGGGTGAAGGTGCCGGGCATCTGGTTGAAGGGCACCGCCTCGTCAAAGCTGTGCAGGTAGCGGCGATACTGGCCATTGCCATCCTGCCCATAGCCCTGGAAAAAGCCCTCCAGCAGCCCGAAGTCATTGGCCTCAGGGCCAAAATAGCTGATATGACGCCCCTGTTCGCGCGCCTTGCGGATCGCTACATCCATTTCCGGTCGGGTGTAGCGGTGAAAACTGTCACCTTCCACCACAGCCGCGGTATATCCCAGTTGATGGAACATGGAGCGAAAGGCGTTGGTGGAGGTGGAGGTGCCGGCTCCGGAAGAACCGGTAACGGCAATAATGGGGTGCTTGGCCGACATGGGATTCTCTCTTCCTTGGGAATTCCGTTATAAGGTCCGGATTGCGGTTGGGTCAAGACTGCTCGATGAAGCGGTCTTTCATTACGATATTCACCGATTCGTGCAGCTCGCTATAGACGATGACAGCTTTGCCTTGCTGTAATTGTTCTCTCACTGCATCGACTTTGACGCCAAGCGGTACATCCTGTTCTCCATATTCTGTTCCCTCCTGCAACACAAAGTGTTCGATCAGGTTGGTCAGGGTGTCGCCGTCCAGTTCTTGCCAGGGAATGATCATTTAAAGGTCTCACAGCAAAAGAGGTGATCGTCAGGCTATTGTTGTGTTGAATCCCGCGAATGCAATCACTTTTTACCTTTTCACCGGAGTCTGAGAGATGTTGTCTGAAGCGCAGCGCAGCGCGCCGTTAACCCTGACTGAGCATCTGGACAGCGCACGTCGAGAGGCGATTGCCCGAGGCATGGTGTGGTTCTGGTTGTTGAACTGGCTGGTGGTGTTGTTTCTTTCGATACGCTATGAGGTTTACAGCCAGGTCGGGCTCGCCAGTGATGACAGCTTGCCCTGGCGCTTTCAGAGTGAGCTGGCGCTGGTCATGGTGGTGCTATTGCTGCTACCCGTTGTCAGCCTGTTTTGTGACCATCTGCAGGATCGCCTCTGGTTACGGATGGCTGCACTGGTGACTGTGCTATGGGGCGGACTCTGGACGCTGCATATCTATACGATTGGTCAGGTGGAGCTGCGGGGAGGGGTCAGCTATGCCAACGGGATCATGCGGCTCAACCTGCTGGCTGCGCTCATTGCGTTTTATCCCGATCGCAAGGTTTTTTATGGCTATCTCTTGGGCCCGATGACGGTGGGTGTGGGGTTGGAGCTCTTTTTACGCGTCGATTTTCCCCAGATCTACCTGCTTGGCGTGTTGTTTGGCGTGATTGCGCTGGAGGTTGGCCGCCGCATGCTGCACCGCTGGTTTGAGCTTGCGATCATGCGAGAGCATGAAAATCTGACGCTGCTGCGCAAACTTGATCAGCTCGCCAAGCAAGATCCTCTGACCGGTGTCGCCAACCGGCGGCATTTCAATATCGAGTTGGAGCGCGCGCTGGCCCATAGCTAGGAGAGCGGCGCTCCGCTATCGCTCATTCTGATCGATGTGGACTATTTCAAGCGCTTCAACGATTACTACGGCCATCAGGTGGGGGATATGTGTCTCAACGAGGTGGCACAAGCGCTCAACCGTGCGGTACGCACGCCATCTGATCTGGTGGCCCGCTATGGTGGGGAAGAGTTTGTGCTGCTGCCCAATACTGACCGTCAGGCGGCGGCCAGCCTGGCGCAGCGGTTGCAAGATGGCTTGGCCAGCCTGCAGCTGGAGCATCTGGCGTCCGATGTTGCCCCCTGGGTGACGGTGAGTCAGGGGATTGCCAGCAATGTCTCCGGCGAAGAGGCTAGCCAGTTGCTGGAGCGGGCCGATCAGGCACTCTATCGGGCCAAGGAGTCGGGACGCAATCAGTTCTGCACCGCTCCCTGAGTCTGTTCGGCAATCCAGCGACTGATCCGCTCATCCAGCCAAAACCGTGGCCGCCAGGGCGTGCCGTGCAGAAAGCCGACATGGCCGCCACGCTGGCTCAACTCATAGCGCACCGTGGGCGAGAGTTGCTCCGGCCGGGGAATGACCGCGTGTGACATAAAGGGATCGTCGGCGGCGTGCAGGATAAGGGTAGGGATCGGGATCTGGCGCAGCAGGGGCAGGCCGGAGCAGCTCTGGTAGTAGTGGTTGGCACTGTGAAAGCCGTGCAGTGGCGCGGTGACCAGCTCGTCAAAATCGCGCAGGGTGGCAATCTGCTCCACTTGTCTAGGTTGCCAGCGTTCACTCGCTTTCTGCTGCTGGCGGATCTTGCTAAGCAAATTGCGGCGCATGGTGCGCAGCAGATAGTTCTGATAGACCTTCGAGAAGCCCTGATTGACCCGATCGGCGCAGCTCGCCAGTTGCAGCGGGGCCGAGACCACCACCGCCGCCTTCAGCGCCGCAGGGCAGGCCCGCGCCAGCAGATTGACCAGCATATTGCCACCCAGTGAAAAGCCGATGGCGATCAGTGGTTTGCCCGGGAAGCGCTGGCTCAGCTCGGCAATCAGCTCCTGCGCATCACCGATGGCGCCGGAGTGATAGGCCTGCAGGTGGCGATTGGGCTCGCCGCTGCAACCGCGAAAGTGCATCAGCACGGCCTCTCTGCCCTCTTGCTGCAGGTGGGCGAACAATCCCTTGGCATAGTGGGAGTGAATGCTTCCCTCCAGCCCGTGAAACACCACTATCAGCGGCCGTTCATCAAGGCTGACTTCCCCGCTCCAGGCGAGGTCGACAAAGTCCCCATCCTGCAGTTCAAACCGCTCCGCCACAAAACGGGCAGGGGGGCGGCGCAGCCATTTGGGCAATATGGTCTGCAGATGAGGATTGCGTGCCCACCAGGGGGCGTGGAAGTGGCTCTCGGTCAGCATGGGGTCAGTCGGTCTGGGTCGAAGATAAGGAGGACGGGAGGTGTGTTCCTCCCGCCAGTCATTGGCTTATTTCAGCAGGCGATCGTGATGTTCGGCGCCGCGCAGCATGGCCTGAATCAGCTCATTGGCCTCGAACTTGGTCAGCGCCTCATGGGCTCCCACCTGATGGGCCCGCTCCACACTGATCTCGCTGGAGAGCGAAGTGTGCAGGATGATGTAGGCCCCCGCCAGTTTGCTGTCGCTCTGTACCTCGAAGGCCAGCTCGTAGCCATCGAGCCCCGGCATCTCGATATCGCTCACCAGAATGTCGATCGGGGTCTTCTGGCTCGCCCGCGTCTGCATCAGGGTCAGAGCATCCTTGCCATTGGTGCAGACCTCATAGGGGATATTGATGTAGTCGAGGGCGGCCATCAGCTGACGGCGAGCGACCGAAGAGTCATCAACCAGCAGGATCCGCATCGGCTTGATCCGTTCCCGCTGCACATCGGTCAGTACCGGATAGAGGTGGCTCGGATCATCCGGATAGACCCGGGAGAGGATCAGCTCCACATCCAGCAGCTGGATCAGCTGGTCATTGACCCGGGTCACGCCGGTTACGAAGACATTGTGGCCGAGGGAGGCGGGGGGCGATTCGATATCGCGCCAGTTGCACTCGGTGATCTTGTCGATGCCCCGTACCAGAAAGCCCACCAGGGTGCGGCGGCAGTCGGTAATGATGATGAAGCAGTGGGGCATCTCCTCCTTGCTGATGGGGCGATAGCCCACCGCCATCGCCATGTCGATCACCGGAATGGTGGAGCCGCGCATATTGGCGGCCCCCAACACGGTCGGGTGCGAGTGCGGCATTGCCGTCAGCTGGGTGTAGGGCACTATCTCCTTCACCTTGAGGGTACCGATGGCAAAGGATTGTTTGGCTGAAAGGTGAAACAGCAACATGCCCTGGGATTGATTGGCTTTGCTCGTCATGGCAGATGTCCTGTTGGTCGAAACGTTGGCAGTCACTTCAGGCCTCTAGCATAAAGGATTACGGGGGGAATGGCCCTTCCTTGTTAACGACCATCTGGCAAAAAACTGGACTCATTCAGCCAATTTCGTTGGCACACTCACACTGGTGTCAGGTTATTGATCACTATCTTCGCCAACGCCCCACTGCTGGCAGGCCGCTTGCAATGCGGCCTCATCGGCATAACCCAGCTTGCTGGCCACCTGTGCGGGCTTGCTGCCGCCCTTGAGCAATCTGAGTGCCTGCAGCAGTTGCCACTGTTGTTGCAATTCACTCCCTTCTACCGGCGCATCGGCTTGTTGTGCCCACTGTTGCTGAGACTCCGGTTGGCGATTGGCCAGCGCTTGCCAGCAGGCTTGCAGCTCACCGTGACCCTGCTGGCTGATGGCGCACTGTTGCAGCTCATCCAGGATCACCTGCAGTCGCTGGCCGTAGGCGCCTTGCCACTCTTTCGGACGTTGCCACCGGGCCAGCGAGTCGAGCAGGGCATCGAGCAGCGGGGTGGTCTGCAGCCAGCCTGCCTGCTGCGGCTGAGCCACGCGCAAAGAGACGCTCAGCTGATCGTACTCGCAACCGCTGAGGGGGCTGAAGGCCGCGAGGGCATCGGCGCAGAGCCAGAAACTGCTGCCTGCCGGCAGCAACAGCTCATGTTGGCCCAGTCTCAGCAGCGCGGCGCCCCGGGTGATCCGCAACAGCTGCCCGACTGGAGTTCGTTTGCGGTTGCCGGCGTGCAGGCCCTGGCAGGAAAAATGGTGATACTCGATGGCGTGATGCATGTAAAAACCCTGATATGATGCTGCCTGGAGGTAACAAATATGGAAACCAGACGTAAAAAACGCTTCATTGCCGGTGCTGTCTGCCCGGCGTGCGGCAAGTTGGACAACATGATGCTGTATCTGGAGCATGGAGTCGAGAAGGTGACCTGTGTCGCCTGTGGCGATACCCAGGTACAAACGCCTGCCGAGGTCGACAAGCAGACTCGCGAGGCGGAAGAGGTGATCGGGGTGTTTCGCCCCTGATAAGGGAACGGCGGGTGGAATGCGGGTCTCCTCGCTGACGCTGTTGCCGTTTTTTTCGTCACTCCGTGGCGCGGCACGGCATATGCGCGGCCCGCTTTTTAGGGTATTCTGAGCCCGTTTTTTTCTATCCGCAGGATCCTGACATGAAAGTAGCTCCTCTGAGCGTGGTTACGCTGGAATACACAGTCACCGACGAGCACGGTGAAGTCATCGACAGCACTGTCGGCAAAGAGCCGCTGGTCTATCTGCACGGCACCCGTTACCTGGTCTCAGGCCTGGAAGCCGAGCTGGAAGGTCGCGCGGTAGGTGAAGCCTTCGAAGTGACTCTGGCACCGAGCCAGGCCTACGGCGAATATGACGAGACACTGGTACAAGAAGTACCGGGCGAGCTGTTCGACGGCATGGAAGTCTCCGAAGGGGATACTTTTGTGGCTGAAACCGACGATGGTCACCGTCCGGTGACCGTGGTTGAAGTGTCTGAAGAGTTCGTCAAGGTGGATGGCAACCATCCGCTGGCTGGCGTAACTCTGGGCTTCAAGGTCGAGATCAAGGACGTGCGTGCCGCCACTGCCGAAGAGCTGGCTCACGGCCACGTTCACGGTGCCGGTGGTTGCGGTCACGATCACGGTCATGACCACGATCACGGCGGCTGCTGTGGCGGTCATGGTCACGACCACGATGAGGATCACGGCCACGGCGGTTGCTGCGGCGGTGCTGGCCACGGTCACGATCATGGCCACGACCACGGTGACGACCATGGTCACGGCGGCTGCTGCGGTGGCGGCGGTTGTGGTGGCAAGGGCCATCACCACTGATCACGGCCATGCCGATGATAAAAAATCTGCCGTAGGAGTCATACCGAGCAATTAATGCTCATTAATTGCTCCTCCTTGGATGATGAAATCCGAAGCCGGTTGTTCTGGCTTCGGATTTTTTATGTCTGTCAAATAGGCTCGCGGCTTTTCCCAAGCTAATAGGCTGCTTATTTTTGGTTAATGCTCAACATTATTCCCTCTCGGTTCCGCGATGGGGCTTTTGTGCGGAGCGCAAACGTCATCTGCAAACGAGTCATCAAATCGGTGTCATCATCAGCACAATATGACCAAGTTACTTCATGCCCCAACAGCTATAACGAGCCAGCGTCAGTCTCTATTTGGTCTCGTTGTGCCCATAAAAAAATAGCCAGTCAGGCTTAACTGACTGGCTATTGCCTAGTGACTAACTGATAGGCGCGAAGCCTTACAGCTGCTCGATACCGACGATATGCCAGGGGGCATTGTTCTTGGCCAGATCGCGCTCGAGGTGCCACACCTCTTTGATGTCTTCTTCGACCTGCTCCTGACGGTCCATGTAGCGGCCGCTGAAGCGCACGCTCACCTGGGCCCAGTCGCTGCCATAGTCAGCGCGTACCAGCTGGGTATCGACGTACATCACTTCGGTATGCTGGTCGCCAGTCAGTTCGGCGCGCTCGGCTTTGAGCTGCTCAAACAGCTCGGGGCTGACGTACTCGCGCACTTTTTCCAGATCGTTTTTGTTCCACGCCTCTTGCAGGGTGCGATAGTGATCGCGGGCACCGGCCAGGAAGCTGTTCATGTCAAAGCCAGGCGGCAGGCGGAACGGCACGTCGCTGTCGGCAAAGCCAGTGGCTTGCGGGGCGCTGTTGCTCTGCTCAAACTGCTGCGGGGCCGCAGATTGCGGTGGCTGATAGCCCGCATAGGCCGCTTGTTGTGGCTGTGGCGTCGCGACCTTGCCCTTGCGCAGGGTACGGATCAGGAAGACGGCACCCAGCGCCAGCAGGGCGATCAGCAGGAAGTCCATTCCTTGTAGACCTTCAAAGGCACCGCTGCCCAGCAGGTAGGCAAACAGGCCGCCAGCCAGCAGGCCGCCCAGCAGGCCACCCATCATGCCGCTCTTTTTCGGCGGAGTCTGGGCATTCAGTGTCGGATTCTTGTTGTCGACCGGTTTGGCCGCAGGCTGGGCCGGCGCAGTTTTGTAACTTTTACCAAAGGATTTGCCGCCGCCAAACTTCTTGGCTTCGGCGTGAGGTGCCCCCAGGCCAATGGCCAGGATCACGGCAAACAGGGTCAGCATCTTTTTCATTTTGACTCTTTTCACTCTCGTCTGTGGGTGGGGCATGCTCCGCTTTGGCAAGCTCAGCAAGGCGCATGGCAGGCTGCCTGTCCCTAATTGTGTCGCAGCTTGTATTCATCAATATCACCTCTGGCATGAATTATTCATGAACGAGGTTGCCGCGATACGGCGTCAAACAAGAGGAGTAAACCGGATGAAAAGCAGAAGATTGAGTCGCAAGGAGCGCAAAATGCGAAGCAAAATCAAAATGGTCAAGGTAGAGCAGACTCTGGTTTGGCCCTTTATGATGGTATGAGCCGCCAGATAGGGCTCGCCGTAGTTGGCTTTCTTTTGTAAAATTCCCGTCCCCTTCCCGCTGCGGTTTTTATGTGTATGGCAGAGCAAGTGACGGCGAAAAAAGACGCCAAGACACAACAGCTGAAAGTTCCTCCCCACTCTTTTGAGGCCGAACAGTCCGTACTGGGCGGCCTGATGCTGGATAACGATGCCTGGGATCGGGTTGCCGAACGGGTGATCGACAAGGATTTCTACAGCCGTCCGCACCGGTTGATCTTCCAGGCCATGACCCGCCTCTCCAACGCGGGCAACCCCATCGACCTCATCACCCTGCAGGAGGAGCTGGAGCGCTCCGAACAGCTGGAAGAGGCGGGTGGCTTCGCCTATCTGGTGGAGATCGCCAAGAACACCCCGAGTGCCGCCAACATCAACGCCTACGCCGAAATCGTGCGTGAGCGGGCGGTGGTGCGGGAGATGATCTCGGTCGCCAACGAGATCGTCGAAGCGGGCTACGAGCCGCAAGGCCGTACCTCCGGCGATCTGTTGGATCTGGCCGAGAGCAAGGTATTCAAGATTGCCGAGCAGCGCACCAGCGCCAACGAGGGGCCCCAGCCCCTGAAGCTCATCCTCGAGCAGACCGTCGACAAGATTGAAGAGCTATTCAAGACCCCCCACAACGGGGTGACCGGGGTATCGAGCGGTTACAACGATCTCGACAAGATGACCGCCGGTTTGCAGCGCTCGGACTTGATCATCGTGGCGGCCCGTCCCTCCATGGGCAAGACCACCTTTGCCATGAACCTATGCGAGCATGCGGCCCTCACCGCCGACAAGCCGGTGCTTATCTTCTCGCTAGAGATGCCCTCCGAGCAGATCATCATGCGTATGCTCGCCTCGGTCGGTCGTATCGACCAGACCAAGGTGCGTACCGGTCAGCTTGACGACGAGGATTGGGCGCGCCTCTCCTCCACCATGGGATTGCTGCTGGAGAAGGGCAAGATGTATATCGATGACGCCTCCGGCCTCACCCCGACCGATGTGCGCTCCCGTGCCCGTCGGGTGGCGCGCGAGCATGGCGGCCTATCCATGATCATGGTGGACTACCTGCAGCTGATGCGGGTGCCGGCGCTCTCTGACAACCGTACCCTGGAGATCGGCGAGATATCCCGCTCCCTCAAGGCCTTGGCGAAAGAGCTGCAGTGCCCTGTGGTGGCGCTCTCCCAGCTGAACCGAAGCCTGGAACAGCGGGCCGACAAGCGCCCGGTCAACTCGGATCTTCGTGAATCTGGCTCCATCGAGCAGGATGCGGATTTGATCATGTTTATCTATCGTGATGAGGTTTATCACGACGACAGTCCGGACAAGGGGATTGCCGAGATCATTATCGGCAAGCAGCGTAACGGCCCTATCGGAAGAGTGCGTCTCACCTTCCAGGGTCAGTTCTCCCGGTTCGACAACTACGCCGGCCCGGCGTTTGACGACGATTATTGATGTAAACCCAAGGTGATGGCGGTTTCGTCATTACCACGACTGCCCTGATCGATAGCCAGTCATTGGCTGCCGCTCAGGGCCTGTTTTCCCGGTTCGACAATTATGCCGGTCCGGCCTTCGACGACGATAAGTGAGTGGCGGTCTTCGGCCCGATGAGGGGGAGACCATTTGTGCCCTCGTAAGGGAAAACCATGAAAGCGGCTACTGCCCAAATCAACACTGCGGCCTTGCGCCACAACCTCGCCGTGGTCAAGCGCCACGCTCCCGCTTGCAAGATCATCGCTGTGGTCAAGGCCAACGCCTATGGCCACGGACTGCTGCCGGTCGCCCGCACCCTGGTGGATGCGGATGCCTACGCTGTGGCCCGTATCGAAGAGGCGCTGATGCTGCGCTCCTGCGCCGTAGTCAAGCCCATAGTGCTGCTGGAGGGCTTCTTCTCTGCCGATGATCTGCCGGTGCTGGCGGCCAACAACCTGCAGACGGCGGTTCACACCTGGGAGCAGCTCGAAGCGCTGGAGCAGGTCGAGCTGCCAGCCCCCGTGGTGGCCTGGCTCAAGCTCGACACTGGCATGCACCGCCTCGGGGTGCGTGCCGACGAGATGCCCGCCTTTATCGAACGACTCGGCAAGTGCAAGAACGTGGTGCAGCCGTTCAACATCATGACCCACTTCAGCCGCTCCGATGAGCTGGAGCAGCCCACTACCCGCGAGCAGATCGATCTCTTTAGCCGCCTGACGGCGCCGCTGGCGGGCGAGCGGGCCATGGCCAACTCGGCGGGCATTCTGGCCTGGCCAGACTCCCACTGCGACTGGGTTCGCCCCGGTGTCATCCTCTATGGCGTGTCGCCCTTCCCCAACACGGTGGCAGCCGATTACGACCTGCAGCCGGTGATGACCTTGAAGACTCAGCTGATTGCGGTGCGGGATCACAAAGCGGGCGAGCCGGTGGGTTATGGCGCCAACTGGGTGGCGGATCGCGATACCCGGCTCGGGGTGATCGCCATCGGCTACGGTGACGGTTATCCGCGCATGGCGCCCAATGGTACTTCCGTGCTGATCAACGGCCGCATCGTGCCGCTGGTGGGGCGTGTCTCCATGGATATGAGCACGGTCGATCTGGGCCCGGGCGCGACCGACAAGCCCGGCGACGAAGCAGTGCTGTGGGGCGAGGGGTTGCCGGTGGAGCGGGTGGCAGACGAGATTGGCACCATCCCCTACGAGCTCATCACCAAACTCACCTCCCGCGTCTTTATGGAGTACGTCTGATGTGGCAGCAGTGCCTGCTGACTCTGAAGCCCCGTTTGCGGGGCTTTCATCTGGTGACGGACGAGCTGGTGGCCAAGCTGCCGATGCTGGCGGATTACCGGATTGGCATGGCGCACCTGCTGCTGCAACATACCTCCGCCTCGCTCACCCTCAACGAGAATTGCGACCCCAGCGTGCGCAGCGATATGGAGGCCCATCTGCACCGGCTGGCGCCGGAAGATGCCCCTTACTATCGCCACACCTATGAGGGGGCGGATGACATGCCCGCCCACATCAAATCCTCCCTGCTCGGGGTGAGCCTGCTACTGCCGATCCGTGACGGTCAGCTGGCACTTGGCACCTGGCAGGGGGTCTGGCTTGGCGAACATCGCGTCGATGGCGGTGCCCGCAAGGTGCTGGTGACCCTGCAGGGTGAGTAATCAGGCTGCAACCAGCTGAAAGATGACGATAAAAAAGAGGGATGGCATTGAGCCATCCCTCTTTTGTTTTTACGATTTCGCGAGCTATCCGCCTGCCAGTAGTGAAGCGCTCTGCTTGGCTCAGGCGACCTTGAAGGGGGTCAGCTCAGCCAGCGGGGCGGCGTCCATAAAGGCTTGCGGCTCCTGACCCTGTTTGAAGATCTTGAAGTCCTGCTCGCGGGCGCTCCAGTACTCCAGACGCTCGCTGCCGTTTTCTCCGGTGATTTGCAGCAGACTCGCTTCGCGCAGGGCCACCACATATTCGCTCGGGTTGATGGCGCAGAACTCGGCCAGACGCTCGTCGCGGGTCTCGCCCATGTGGCCGCTGATGCTGGCGTCCAGATAGTGCGGGTTGATCTGCAGCGGGAACAGGCCCAGCGCGGGCAGCACGGCGGCGTTGCAGACCGGCATGTCGTTGGTGGTGCGTATGCTCGGGGTCGCCACGTTGCAACCGGCGCTCCAGCCCACATAGGGGACGCCCCGCTCGCGCACGGCACGCTGGATCGGCACGATCAGGCCGTTTTCATGCAGCAGCTGATTCAGGCGCCAGGTGTTGCCGCCGCTGATAAAGATGGCGCCGGCCTGATTGACGGCCGCGACCGGATCGTCGAAGTGGTGAATGCTGATGGTCTCGATCCCGAGGCTCTCGGTAAGTTCGTTGGCGCGGGCATCCCAGTCGCTGCGGATCACCGCGTAGGGGATGAGCAGGATGCGCTTGACCTGTTTGCGAGCCAGCAGGCTCTGCACCCGGTCGCGGGCCCAGCCGAGCAGACCCGGAAATTCGTTGGCTTTACCGTTGCTAAGCAGAAGCAGTTCCATCAGATACGTCCTCAAAAAGTGAAAGCGGAGGAGGGAGGGCCACCGGAGCCGCCGTGCGGCCGGATGGCAAGAGGAGGCATGCTACCACCATTGGCGCGGCGGTTCTGTGATCGGGGGGCCTATTCAACCGCTATGGATGAGTGATGCCATGCCAAGCGGTGGATTAACGAGCAGTGGTCAGCTCGCCACCCATCGCCAATAAAAGACCCCGCCGCAGCGGGGTCGTGTCAGGGGAAAAGCCACTCGCCCATCAGGAGGCGGTCGCTTCAACCACCTTGTAGGAGGGCTGCTGGCGCAGCTTCCACAGCTCGCTCCATTTGCGCAGGGCGGAGAGCAGGATCAGCATTCCCAGCACCAGCATGATGAGGGAGATGATGCCGTTCATCGGGTTGTAGCCCTTGGCCGCGGCGTTGAAGTAGACGTTGCTCATCATCCAGTAACCGGCGTAGTTGACGGTGACGAACAGATAGGCCAGCGGGATCAGGCAGGTCAGCATGTAGCGGCGCTTGCTGGCCAGTCGCAAGATGATGGTGGCACCGATGATCAGGCCCACCGAGGCCATCAGCTGGTTTGAGACCCCGAATAGCGCCCACACAGATCCGATATCACCGGACATCAGCAGATACCCCCACATCACACAGGCGAGCACGCTGGCCCCGATGGCGCCCGGCATCCAGTCGATGCGCTTGAGGGGCGGGTAGAACTCGCCGAAGAAGTCCTGGATCAGGTAACGGGAGACCCGGGTGCCGGAGTCGACGGCGGTTAAGATAAAGACTGCTTCGAACATCACCACGAACTGGAAGAAGTAGGAGGCGAGGTTACTGAACCAGGGCACCTTGGTGAAGATGTAGGACATGCCCACCGCCAGGGTGACGGCGCCGCCGGTGCGGCCGTTCAGATCCATACCGATCTCCTGGGAGAGGAACGGCAGATCCACCACCTGCATCCCCAGTTTGGCGAAGGCCTCCGGGGTGGCGTTGATGGCGAAGTAGTCAGCCGGGTGCAGGGCAGTGGCGGCGATCAGCGCCATCACGCCCACCACGCACTCGGCCAGCATGGCACCGAAGGCGACCGGCAGAATGTCATTCCACTTGTCCACCAGTTTCGGGGTGGTGCCTGAGCCGATAAAGGCGTGGAAGCCTGAGATGGCGCCACAGGCGATGGTGATAGAGATAAAGGGCCAGACCGGGCCACCCAGTACCGGGCCGCCGCCGTGGACAAACTGGGTCATGGCGGGGAACTGGATCTCCGGGTTGATGCAGATAACGCCGATCACCAGCGCGCCGAACACGCCGATCTTCATAAAGCTGGAGATGTAGCCGCGCGGGGTGAGCAGCAGCCAGACCGGCAGCGCGGTAGCGAAGAAGGCGTAGATGGGCAGCGCCAGACTGATGGTCTCGGCACGCAGGGTCAGCCAGGCACCGAAGGCGCTCTCCTGCACGTAGGGGCCAAAGAAGACGCAGGCCAGCACGGCGGCAAAGCCGATCCAGGAGGCGGCTTGCAGGTTGCCGGTCAGCTTGTGCCAAATTCCCACCACCATGGAGATGGGGATGGTCATGAACACCGCGAACACGCCCCAGGCGTTACGCTCCAGTGCGTGTACCACCACCATGGAGAGACCCGCCATAGTGATGGTGATGATGAACAGCATCGCGAGCCCCGTGCACCAGCCGGCGATGGGGCCGAGTTCGGCCTTGGCCACCTCGGAGAGGGACTTGCCCTGATGCTTCATGGAGGCGAACAGCACCACGGTGTCGTGTACCGCGCCGCCGATGACGCAGCCGATCAGCAGCCAGAGAAAGCTCGGCAGGTAGCCGTACTGGGCCGCCAGAACCGGGCCGACCAGCGGGCCAGCGGCGGCGATGGCGGCAAAGTGTTGACCGAAGTTGACCCACTTGTTGGTCGGCACATAGTTCTTGCCATCTTCCAGCTGGTGGGAGGGGGTGACTTGCTTGTCGTCAGCCTGCAGCACCTTGCGCACAAAGAACACGCCGTAGAGGCGATATGCGATGGCGAGGATGCAGAGGGCCGCAATGACAAAAGTGATTGCGTGTTGCATGGGGGAGTTTCCTTTTCCTGTGGCCAGTCTGGCCGGGCTCAGGCTGTACTCTACCCATGCGGTGGGGAAAGGGGAGCGAAGAAAAGGTCAGTGGCCGGGTTCTGCCCGCGAGTGGCTGAAAAGCGACCCCGAGTGGTTTGGCGGGAGTGTCGACGGCCGTGGTCAGCGGGTGAGTGGTCGCTGGCAGAGCGGGAGCGGGGTGAAGCATAGCGCGCCATCAGGGAATATCGAGCAGCTCCTTGAGGGGCTTAAGGTAGCGGCGACTCACAGGCACCTTGTGGCCGCCCTGAGTCACCACTTCCGCCAGCCCGCCGTCCAGCAGTAGGATTTCGCGGATCTGGCCCGGATTGAGCAGGTACTGGCGGTGACAGCGCACGAAGCCGGTCTTCTCTTCCAGGGTGCGCAGGGTCAGCTCGGTGGTGCCCTGCTGCTGGCCGCTGATCACCCGGTTACCGGTGAGATCGCTATGGATGAACTCCACCTCGCCAAGAGGCAGCAGCAGAATCCGGTTGTGGCCGCTACAGGGGATGCTGCGCAGGGGCTGGGCGATGCGGGTTGGATCCGGCAGCGGTTGGCCAGCTAATTCACCTTTGGGCGAAAGCAGCCGCTGGATGCGCTCCAGCGCCTTGTTCATCCGCTCACTGGTGACCGGTTTGAGCAGGTAGTCGAGGGCGTTCTCCTCGAACGCGCGCAGGGCAAACTCGTCGTAGGCGGTGATGAAGACGATGTGGGGGCGCAAGTCCGGGTCCAGCATGCTCACCAGCTCCAGCCCGTTGATGCGCGGCATCTGGATGTCGAGAAACAGCAGGTCGGGTTTGAGGCGGTGGATGGCGGGCAGCGCCTCCATGGCGTGGGCGCACTCTCCCAGCAGGCGGATATTGCCCGCCTGCTCCAGCAAGAGGTGCAGCTCCTCGCGGGCGAGGGGTTCATCGTCAACGATCAGGGCGGTCAGCATGGGCTCTCCTGCAGGGGAAGGGTGATCCTCACCCGGGTTGATTGATGGGGGACGCAGTCGATGGCGACCCCGTACTCGGCGCCGTAACGGGCCTTGATGCGCCGATCCACTATGTTCATGCCAAGGCCGCTCCCCTCCTGTTTCGTCTGATAGAGCCCGGCGTTGTCGCACACCTCCAGCACCACCCGCTGCGCCTCAACCCGGGCTGTCAGGGTCAGCAGGCCGGGTTCGAACATCTGGGAGATGCCGTGCTTGACCGCGTTCTCGACGATGGGTTGCAGGGAGAAGGTGGGCAGCCGGTACTCCAGCAGCGGCTCGGGAATATGGATCTGCACGCTCAGGTGTTCGGCGAAGCGGGCCTGTTCGATGTGCAGATAGGCGTTCACGTGCTCCAGCTCGTCGGCCAGTGTCACCTCGTCCCCTTGGCGTTTGAGGTTCTTGCGAAAGAAGGTGGAGAGGTTGTGCACCAGGGTGCGGGCGCTTTCGGGGTCGCGCCGGATCACCGCCGACAGGGTGTTGAGGGCGTTGAACAGGAAGTGCGGGTTGATCTGCGCCTGCAACAGCTTGATCTCCGACTGGGCCAGCAGCCGCTTTTGCTCGTTGTATTTGCCCGCCAGGATCTGGCCGGAGAGCAGCCGGGCGATCCCTTCCCCCAGGGTGCGATTGATGGAGGAGAAGAACTTGCGCTTGGGCTCGTAGAGCTTGATGGTGCCTACCACGGAGCCCTCTTCCCCCCGCAGCGGAATGACCAGCGAGGAGCCGAGTTTGCAGCCGGGATGGATAGTGCAGCTGTACGGGATGAGGTTGCCGTCGGCATAGACCACCTCGTTGTGCTGGATCGCCTTGAAGGTGTGCCGGGAGTTGATGGCGGTGCCCGGCAGGTGGTGATCCTCGCCGATGCCGATAAAGGCGAGCAGCTTCTCCCGATCGGTGATGGCCACCGCGCCGACCCCGGTCTCCTCGTAGAGAATGCGCGCCATCTGCTGGCACGCCTCCTGAGTGAAGCCCTTGTCCAGCACCCGCATCGCCCGCTCGGCGATCTTGAGGGCGCGGGCGGAGAAGGCCACCGAGTACTTCTCCAGCATGGCGCGGTGATCGAGGATCATCCTCATGAACATGGCGGCCCCCAGCGTATTGGCCACCAGCATGGGGGCGATGATGTTCTCGATAAGGTGGATGGCGTCATCGAGAGGGCGAGCCACCAGCAATATGATCCCCATCTGCATCAGCTCGGCGACCAGGGCCACCGAGCCCACCACCCAGGGGCTGAACAGCAGATCAAGCCGGTGGCGGGCGACGAAGTGGCGGTGCACCATCCCGCCGAGCAGCCCTTCGGCGATGGTGGAGAAGGTGCAGGCCAGCGCGGTAAAGCCCCCCAGCGAGTAGCGATGAATGCCGCCGGTGAGCCCTACCAGCAGTCCCACCACAGGGCCGCCGACGATGCCTCCCAGCACGGCGCCAATGGCGCGGGTATTGGCGATGGAGTCCTCGACCCTCAGGCCAAAGTAGGTGCCCATGACGCAGAAGCCGGAGAAGATGAGGTAGCATAGGATCTTGTGGGGCCAGCTCAGGGTCACCTGAGTCAGCGGCATGAACAGCGGTGTCTTGGAGAGCAGCCAGGCGATCACCAGATAGACGCAGAGCTGCTGGAACAGCGAGATCACCAGAGTGAATTGTTCAAATGCCACGGCTCGTTGCCCCGGTAATGATTGGTCATTTAATGGACGCGGAGTATTAGCAAACCCCGTACCCCCTTGCAAGGCAGGGTTATCGGAATGGTGGCGTAGCGCACGATTTGCCGAATCGTCTGCCGCCGTGGCAGGCGGTAACTGTCTGGTTACTCAGCATGGCGCTTGAGCCAGCGGCAGAAGTGGCGAGATGGCGGCAACAAAAAGGGGGCCAAGAGGCCCCCGAATTGGCAGTCAGTGGGTGGCTCAATCGAGTTTGAGATCGACCCATACCATGCGGTGATCCGAACTGACTCCCTTGGCGATGCCGAGTTTCGCATCATAGACCAGGTGATAACCGGCCTCGAAGCTGGCAGGCCAGAAGACGCCGCTCTTGACCGCGTTGAGGTTGGCGGAGGGGATGACGTGATCCAGCTGCAGTACGCTGCTATTGGTGATCCGCTCCGGGTTGGGACGATTGAGGTTGCGTTTGCAGTCGGTCCCCTTGCTGACACACTCCGAGCCCCCTTCGCTGACCGGGATCAGGGTGCCATTGGTGATGGCCTGATTCATCAGCGGGTTGTTTAGCAGATCCTGAATGGCGGTCAGGTCGCCGTCACCGGTGAGCGGATCGGCGTTGAGATCACCCGCGATAACAAACTTGGCGTTTTTGGCCAGCCCACCCTTGGTGCCCTTGTCATCGGTCATGTAGTTGAGACCCTTGACGTAGTCATTCCAGAAGGCGATCTCGGCGCGGTTGTGTTTGACGGTGTGGCGCGCCGCATTGGCAAAGATTGGCGGGGTCGGGTGGGAGATCAGGAAGTGAATCACCTCTTCCCCCTTCTCGGTCTTGATCCGTACCGGCACATCGGCATGGTTCTTGGAGGAGAGCGGGTACTGCTGCCAGGCTGCGTCTGAATACCAGGCATCACCACACTGGCGGCCGGCCGGGATCTTGACCTTGGGATTGTTGCAGTCATCGATGATGGGGTTCTGCTCGCCCGGCATATCCTTCCACTTGAAGTTCTGGAAGGTGCGGATCTGCTTGGTGTCGATGGGGTATTTGGACATTACCGCAAAGGCGTACTGGCCGTGGTAGTTGCCAAAGCCCCAGGCATCGTCGGGGCCGCTGTTGACCTTGCCATCCAGATTGAGGTCATAACCGCTCATCAGGCCGGTGTTGGTGGCGAAATTCTGCATCACCGGATAGCTGATGGCCGTCACCTCTGCGTGCTGGGCGTGAGCCAGATAGTTGTCGTTGAAGGCTTTCAGATCGGCGGTGCTCTCGCCTTTGCCGTCGTTGTCGAACTCGTTGAGCAGGAACACATCCGGGCGAGTGCGCTGGATGATCTCCGCCACGTTGCGGATCTGCTGCACGTTCTTGGCTTTGGTTTCCGTGGCGCCGCTCAGGCTCCCTTCGGCGAGGCGGGCCAGCAGGGCGTCCTGTTCGGTGCGGGTCAAGGCCAGCTCACCGGTCAGCATACCGGCGGCAGTGCGATCAAAAGAGAGGTTGAAGGTGGCAAAACGAACCATGGGATCAGCTGCCTTTGAGTCGTTGTCGCAGCCTGCCAGCATCCCGAGGGAGATGGCAGCGGCCAGTAGGGTCTTGTTGATATTTTTCATTGTAATTGTTCCGTAGCATCAATGAGTTATGCCTTCTGTGAGGCGGCGCCATTATAAGTAGACGGCGATGCTGCGGGGATTTTGCCTGAGTAAAGTGTGAGGATATTCACACCACATATCTGGCGATGATGAATGTTAGCAGGGCGATATGGGGTGTGAAAAACCGGTTTATACACTGCAGTTTCCGGGATGAATGGCGCATTTCCTGCCGTTACCGCACTCTGAATTTGTCACACCACCATCGGCAGGCCGCTCTCGGGGTGGTGGATCACCTGTGCCGGATAGTCATAGAGACGGGCAATCAGCTCGGGGGTCAGCACCTCGGCAGGCGTGCCATCGGCCATCAGTTTTCCCCGCTCCAGCATCACCAGCCGGTCGGCATAGCGCGCCGCCAGATTGAGGTCGTGCAGCACCACCAGCACCGCTGTATTGCGGCTGGCGAGGGCGCGCGCCATGGTGAGCAGCTGATGCTGGTATTTCAGATCCAGCGCCGAGGTGGGTTCGTCGAGCAGCAGCAAGCGGGGTTGCTCGGCCTGCTCGGTCGGAGAGGGGGTCTGCCAGATCTGCGCCAGCACCCGGGCAAATTGCACCCGCTGCCGCTCGCCGCCAGAGAGCCCGGGATAGAGCCGCTTGGCCAGATGCTCGACCCCGGCATGGGTCATGGCCGCCGCCACAATCTCGTCACGCCGCGCCGCCGGTTCACTGTGGGGCAAGCGTCCCATGGCGACCACTTCCTCGCAGAGAAAGGGGAAGTTGAGTGAGGAGCTTTGCGGCAATACCCCGAGCCGGTGGGCCAGCTGGCTGCTGTCCCACCCTTGGCGATCTGCGCCAAAGAGGGTGATGGAACCCTCATATTCCAGCTCGCCGGTCAGACACTTGAGCAGCGAGCTCTTGCCCGCCCCGTTGGGGCCGAGCAGAGCTGTCAGGGTGCCGCTCTCGAGGTCGAGATCGAGCCCATCCAGGATCTGGCGCTGGCCACGGCGCAGGCTGAGCCGGGTGCAGCTCAACAGGGGGGAGGAGAGTGAGGATGAGAGTGGTTGCATAACAGTCCGTATCACAGGGCGCGGCGGCCTTTTACCAGCAGCCAGATGAAGAAGGGGGCGCCGAGCAGGGCGGTGATGATGCCCACCGGCAGCTCGGCCGGGGCCAGCAGGGTGCGTGCCAGCATATCGGCCGCCAGCAGCAGGGCGGCGCCAAGCAGGGCCGAGAGCGGCAGCAACCTGACATGGTTGGGGCCCGCCAGCAGGCGCACCAGATGGGGCACTACCAGCCCGACGAAGCCGATCATCCCCGATACCGCCACCGCCACCCCGACGCCTGCGGCGGTGAGTAGAATCAGACGACGTTTGAGGGATTGCACATTGACCCCCAGATGACGAGCCTCCCCTTCACCCAGCAGCAGGGCATTGAGGGGATTGGCATCGCGCATAAAGAGCCACAGCAGGGCCGCCAGGGTGAGCAGGGCCAGCGCCACATCGGCCGGTTTGCCTGCCGCCAGCGTTCCCATCTGCCACAGGCTCAGGTTGCGCAGCATCTGATCGTCCGCCAGATAGGTGAGCAGGCCGATCACTGCACCGGAGAGCGCCGTGATGGCGACCCCGGCCAGCAGCATGACAGTGACCGAGGTGCCCCCCTCACGGGTGCCGAGCAGATAGACCAGGGTGGTGGTGAGCGCGCCGCCGAGAAAGGCGAGCAGCGGCAGCAGACCAACCCCGATGGTGGCTTGCAGCTGCTGGCCGAGGGGGGCCAGCAGCACGATGGCGAGCGCCGCGCCGAGCGCCGCACCGCCGGAGACACCTATGATGCCTGGGTCAGCCAGGGGGTTGCGAAACAGCCCCTGCATCACTGCGCCACATAGCCCGAGGATCCCCCCCACTGCGATGCAGAGCAGGGTACGTGGCAGGCGAATTTCCTGCACGATCAGCAGCTTGTGCGACTCTATCCCGCTCTCCTGTCCGGCAAACAGCGCCCGCAGACTCTCGCCCAGGGTGAGGGTCATGGGGCCGGTTGCCAGCGAACCGAGCAGCAACAGCGCCAGTGCGGTCGTGGTGAAGGCCAGCAGCCAGGAGAGGGGTAACCGCATCATGACCCCTGCTTGATCCACTGAGCGATCTGGTTCGCCTGTTGCAGGGAGTTGAGGCTCAGGCCCCCTTGCAGGGCGTGGCCGTCGATGGCGTGAATGGCGTTACGCTTGCCAGCCGGGGTGGCGGCCAGGGCGGGCACTTCCGCCAGCACCTTGGCCGGATCGGCATATTGCTGCCAGTCACGACCGCTGACCAGTACCAGATCGGGCTGCATCTCGATGAGGGATTCGGCGGATACCGGCTTGTAGTTGCGCAACTCGGCGACTGGATTGATGCCGCCCGCCAGCGAAATCAGCGCGCTGGCGGTGGTGTCCCCCCCGGCGATGCTGGTGGGTTGCCCCTTGTGCAGCAGCAGGAAGGCGACCTTGAGCGGTTTGTTCTGTTTGGCTTGCGCCGCCAGCTGATCGGTCTGAGCCTGGATCTCAGCCTTCAGGCGATCGCCAGCGGCTTTGTCGCCCAGCAGGCTGGAGAGGGTGTCGATACGCTGATTGAGGTTGGCGAGGGTCGGCGCAGTATCCAGAACCTCTACCTTGACCCCGGCACGACGCAGCTGATCTAGGGTCGGGGCCGGGCCCATCTCGTCGCTGCCCACCAGTCGGGTGGGGGAGAGGCTCAGGATCCCTTCGGCGGCCAGTGCCCGGTGATAACCCACCTTGGGCAACCCTTTTGGCAAGGGGCTGCTGACATCGGTGGCGATCAGGCTCGATTCACCGCCAAGGGCCAGAATGAGTTCTGTGGTGGCCGGGCCGATACTGACGATACGC
This sequence comes from Aeromonas sp. Y293-4, assembly GCF_027705905.1. Lineage (NCBI taxonomy): Bacteria > Pseudomonadati > Pseudomonadota > Gammaproteobacteria > Aeromonadales > Aeromonadaceae > Aeromonas > Aeromonas sp. Y293-4. Next base: position 118,497 of record NZ_JAPDCI010000003.1, read on the forward strand.
TCTTTCTGTCCGTCGGCGGCAACGGCAGAGAAGGGAGAGAGTGAACTGCAGAGCAGGGTGATGGCGAGGGCAAAACGACGGCCCATGCTAACCTCCGAAGGGGTGAATGAAACGGGTGTGCCGCCGAGAATATCAAGGCTTTGGAAAAAATGCACTGATAATGATAGCAATTATCAATTGCATTGGTTTCGGTGCTTTATTAGAGTAGCCGCCATGATAAACAGCGGGACAGTATGGTCCCGCAGAGGGAGAAAACATGAGCATTGCACAACGCATTCACGCGCTGCTGGAGCAGGATCCCGGCGCTCATCCGTCCACCCTGGCGGCCCAGCTTGCCATCAGCGAATGGGAGGTGGTTCGCCATCTGCCCGCCGAGCTGGTGACCCTGTTGCCCGCCGATCGCGCACAAGGTCTGCTGGAAGATTTGGCCGACTGGGGCCCGGTGACCACCATCGTTGAATCAGAAGGATCCATCTTCGAGGTAAAAGCCCCCTTCCCGAAAGGCAAGGACGCACGCGGTTACTACAACCTGATGGGCCGCGACGGTGAGCTGCATGGTCATCTCAAGCTCGACAACGTGGCGGGGATTGCGCTGGTCAGCAAGCTGTTCATGGGCAAGGAGGGGCACTCCTTCCAGTTCTTCGGTCACTCCGGCCGCTGCATTTTCAAGGTCTATCTGGGTCGCGACGAGAAACGCCAGCTGCTGGCCGATCAGGTCACCCGTTTTATGGCGCTGCGCCACAACTCTCAAGAGGAAGTCAAAGCATGAGTGAACGTCAGGAGCGTCTGCAGAACCGCCTGCAACCGGAGATCCGCGAGTTTCGCGACAACTGCCGTACCCTGCAGCTCGCCACCGTCGATGGTGAAGGCAATCCCAACGCCAGCTATGCCCCGTTCGTGCTGCAGGAAGATGGCTACTATGTGCTGATCTCCGAGATCGCCCGCCACGCCCGCAACCTGCAACAGGTGCCCCAGGTATCCCTGATGCTGATCGAGGATGAGAGCGGTGCCCGCGAGCTGTTTGCCCGCAAGCGCTTGACCTTCGATGCGGTGGCTGAAGTGGTGGCCCGTGACGACGCCCGCTGGAGCAAGGCGGTGGCGGCACTGGAAGGTCGTTTTGGCGAGATCATCAAGGGTCTCTCCAACCTCAAGGATTTCAAACTGTTCCGCCTCAAGCCGGAGCAGGGGCTGTTCGTCAAGGGCTTCGGCCAGGCGTTCGCGGTCTCCGGTGACGAGCTGGTGGATTTCGTCCATCTGGTGGAAGGGCACAAGCGCATTGACAACGGTGCCGAGCTCACCAGCCCGGCCGATGCGCCGGTCTGAGGATCCCTGTCGACCACGACAGCCGTCATAACAAAACGGGCAGCCACTGGGCTGCCCGTTTTTATTGCGTTATCTCATCCGGCCTGTTCAATCCTGCCAGGAGGCCTTGTTGGGAAAAGCGCGACGATCGGCGTCGGTGGCCGTTTCGTTGCACTCTCCCCGCACCTTCCATGAGGTCTGGCTCAGCACTATGTAGCCCTGGCGGCAATACTGCTTGGTCGCCAGGGTCTCGGTCAGCAGGTTCTCCTGCAACGCTTCCCGCTGTTCCAGCAGCCGCTGGCTCTGGGCCGCCGAGAGGCCGCGCGGCAAGGTGTCGTTGGGCGCGGCTTCAAAGGTGAAGCGCTTGCTCCCCTCCTCATTGATGTGGGTCAGAAACAGGGGTTCCGGCCCGTCATACTTCTGGCCGGGCAAGCTGGAGCAGGCCGACAGCAGGGGAACAATCAACAACACGGTGGCAGACAACAGGCGCACGACAGACTCCGGTGAGAAACGAGACGAGGCTCGCAGATTAGCATGGCTGCAGGGCGGGTGTTACTGCCAGCAGCTCGTCGGTGGTGAGCAGGGTCACACTGCGCCCCTCCGGCAGGCTGAGGTGGCGCCACATCCAGTGATGGTGCTCGGTGATCTGGGCCGCGCTCAGGTGGGGGCGATCGGCGGTGGTGTGACCATCGCTCAACACCAGCACCTCGTACCCATGGGAGGCCGCACTGCGCACTGTGGTATCGACGCAAAAATCGGTGGCGCAGCCACAGAGGATCAGTCGATCGACCGGCTGCTCGGCCAGCAGGAAGGCAAGCTCGGTATCGAGAAAGCTGTCACAGGCCGTTTTGCGCACCCGGCTCTCCCCCTTGGCCGGTTGCAGCGCACTGTGCAACTGCCAACCCGGGGTGCCCGGTTCCAGTTCGGTACCAGGGGGCGAGTCATGCTGGATATAGATGACCCGTCCCTGTTGCTGTCTGACATGGGCCGCAGCCCGATTGATATTGGCCAGCACCTGCTCCTGGCGGTAACGGGGCTCGTTGAACAAGCCTTGCTGCACATCGATGATCAGTAACACATCCATATTTTACCCGCCGTTTCCTGGAAGATTAGGGTTGCAGCCACTGGCTGCAGTCACGACTGCGGGATTGATGCAGCGCGCCCATATCTTGCTTCATCTCGTCACTGTTTTGCCAGCGCTTAGGCAGCGGCATGATGGTTACCTGCACATCGGCTGCGCGATCTGCAACAGAGGTCTCATCTGTACGAGGCACGACCAGCGCTACCTTGAGGGCAGGATTGCGGCTGGCGATGCGACTGGCGAGCCCAAGCCCCCCCTCGACGTGGAAATTGCCGGCGATATGCATGATCTGCTGGCCTGGGTGCTTGACGAGATAATCCACCATGCTCTCGGCCATGGTGTCATCCCAACTGGTCTGGGCGGCGAAGCGGCGGGCGTTGCTGTCGGCATCGCCATGGTGCATGGAGGCCATAAATTTCTGGCGATAGGGGTCATCCCCCAGCGTCAACTGGCGGGCCAGCTGGCTGCGACGAGTGGCTGGCAGTTTGTCGAGCCACTCAGCCCCCTCCTGACCGACACAGCTCACCAGCGGCTTGGGGGCGTTGGCGGCGATCACCGGCATCCGGTGCGCTTTGGCAAACTCTACCAGCGGGCGGTAGTCGCTCGGATAGTTGGGCCAGGCGTTGCCTTCGCGGATCAAGGCAGCCTCACCAATCTGGTTCGCCAGATAGGCATCCAGCGTCTTCTGATCGGCGCGGCTGAACTGCTCCATGGAGAGGGCCAATGGCCGCCCGTGCTGCTGGCCAGCGGTGTAAAGCCCGCTCAGCAGGCGCGATTGCAACAGATGCACGGCGGGATGGCTGTGCAGCTCACCCACCAGAATGATGTCGGCGTCGGCAATGCGCGCGATCGCCTGCTCCAGCGTCAGGTCTGCGTCTCCCTCGCTGCTTAGCTGGTAGTCATAGAGCGTCTGCAACTGTGATGACTGGGTCGGTTGGGTGGGGGTGGCACAGGCTGCCAGTAGCAGCGGCAGGGCGAGCAGGGGAAGTCGTCTAATCATGGGATCTCACGGCTGATATGCCCGGATGCCGGTGCATCTCGGGGGGCTAATAGAGAATAAGGGCAACACAGGGCGACAGTGTAAAACCAATTTGGTTCAAAACAAATGAGAATGATTTCGTTTCTTGTTGATCTTTGTCGAGAGCCGGGTAATATGCGGCCTGTTTGATAACAGTTCTCAATAAGGATTCGCTGTGACCCATCATAACGCACTCTCTCTGGTTGCCCTCGCCGTGGCTGCCGGTCTCTCCTCCCAGGTCTTTGCTGCCACCCAGAAGGCGGATGAAGTCGTGGTCGTCAGCGGCTCACGGATGGAGCAAAAACTGGAAGATGTCTCCGGCCCCATCTCGGTGATCACCGCCAAGCAGATTGAAGAGCAGGTCGTCACCAATGTCGCCGACCTGTTCCGCTACGAACCCGGTGTGACTGTGCTCGGCGGTCAGGGTGATGCGCAGACCTTCATCATCCGCGGCATGGGTGAAAACCGGGTCAAGGTGGTGCGCGACGGTGTGCGCCAGAACGATGCCTACAGCAAAGGCGGTGTCGGTCAGAGCTACTTCGATACCGACATGATCAAGCAGGTAGAAGTGGCCAAGGGGCCGGCGTCTGCCGCCTACGGCTCCGATGCGCTGGGTGGCGTGATTGCCATCACCACCAAGGATGCCAGCGATTTCCTCAAGGGCAAGGATAGTTATCTGGACGTGACCAGCGGTTACGCCTCCAGCAGCCACCAGAAGATGGCGGGCTTTACCGGCGCCTTGCGCACTGGTGAAGTGGAGAACCTGCTGCGCTACACCTGGCGCGATGGCGGTGTGACCCAGAATTTCGACTCCACCAAAAACGACTTCGATATCGGTACCCACGCCCTGCTGCTCAAGAGCAAGTGGAACCTCTCCGATGAGCAGTTCCTCAAGCTGACCGTTGACTACCTGACCGATGGCGAGGAGCCGGATGCGGTCAAGCTCAACAAGGTCGGTACCGGTACTGCCCGTGTCTTTGATCAGCCCATCACCGACAAGCAGACCGACAACCTCTCTGTGGTGCTGGATCACGGCATCGCGCTGAATCAAGGCTGGGCCGATCGGATGGATAGCAAGGTCTACTTCGCCCGCACCAAGCAGACACTGGATCAGTACGCCTCATCCAAGTATCCGGTCAGCCCCGGCAACCCCTATGTGACCAAAAACTCTCTTGATCACAACGTGTTCGATCAGAAGAACATCGGCGCCCAGCTGCAGTTCCACAAGGCGGTCGCCAACCACCGTCTGGCCTGGGGGGCTGAATACGAGCACACCGACAACGAACGTACCCGTTACAAGGGGCCGACGACCCCCGGTGATTTTGTCGGCTACAACGAGCTGAGTTTCCCGGCTACCACCAGCGAGCGCAGCGCCCTGTGGGCCTTTGACGAGATCAAGTTTGGCGAGCGCTGGGTGCTGACCCCGGGTGCCCGTTATGACTACTACCGGATGACTCCGGACAACGATCCGGCCTACACAGGCGACAAGCTGCACAAGTTCTCGGAAGGGGAGTTGTCACCCAAGCTGGGTCTGGTGTTCAAGGCCCACGAGGCGGCCAACCTGTTCGCCCAGTACAGCCACGGTTTCAAGGCCCCCATGTATGACAGCGCCTTCTCCACCCTGAACCATCAGGCGTACGGCTATCGCATCGAGCCCAACCCGAACCTCAATCCGGAGAGCAGCGACGGCATCGATCTCGGTGTACGTGGCAGCAGCAACGGCTTCAGCTATGAAGTAGCCAGCTTCTACAACAAGTTTGAAGACTTCATCGAGATGGTGGAAGTGGGCAAAGAGGGGCGCACCGCCGTCTACCAGTACCAGAACCTGAGCAAGGCGACCACCAAAGGGGTCGAAGCCAAGGCGGATTACTGGCTCAACGATATCGTTAATGTCTGGGGCAACCTCGCCTACATCGAAGGCAAGGATGGGGATGGCAACTACATCAACAGTCTGAGCCCGCTCAACGGCTCCGTCGGTGTGCGTCTGGAACAGGCCCAATGGAACTTCAACACAGCCCTGCGCTTTGCTGACGACATGGACAAAGTCCGTAAAGACAGCAAAGGCAACGATTACGTGAAGAGCGCCGGTTGGGGTGTTGTGGATATGTACGCCCAGTTCAACCCGATGACCGACCTGCAGCTCAACGTCGGGGTCTTCAACCTGTTTGACAAGGAGTACACCAGCTACGAGCGCATCGCCGGTCGTGCCGAGGGCTCCGATAACAGCATGATGACCGAACCGGGCCGCAACCTGAGTGCACGGGTCAAATACGTATTCTAAAGAGCAAACAACAGACGCAGATGATCAAAGGGGCTTCGGCCCCTTTTTTGTCGCCGCCATGTTGTGACGATGGAGCAGAGCAAATGTTTGCCTAAAAAAGAAACCCGCCATGGGCGGGTAGAAGGATTGCAACACTAACCAGGAGGAGGTGTTACCAAGTAGACCCCACCTCTTCGGTAATAGTTCAATTTTATTGAAGTTTTTTCGTTTTCTGCGCAGGGTTTCCATCGGGATCTGCGGGGGCGGATGGGTTATCATTCTGCTCCCGTCATCCGGTTGCAGAGGATCTATGCCCGCGTTTTCCTGGTTAGCGCTCTTTTTCGGCGCCTTCTATTTTGTCTACGGTGCTTACTTGCCGTTCTGGTCGCTCTGGCTGGAGGGGGTGGGCGTCAGTGCCGAGATGATAGGTCTCCTGCTGGGGGCGGGGATGGCGATCCGCTTTGCTGGCAACCTGATGGTGATGGGGCAGATCAAGGGGGCGGGCCATCTGTTGCCGGTTACCCGGTTGCTCTCCCTGCTCAGTCTGCTGGCCTTTCTCGGTTTCTATCTCAGTCATAACCTCTGGTGGCTGGTGGGCTTGACTCTGCTGGCGAACTTTATCTATCCGACCCTGATGCCGGTGGGTGAGGCGCTGGCGACCCGAATGGTGGTGCAGGCTCACCTCGATTACGGCAAGGTGCGGCTATGCGGTTCCTTTGCCTTTATCGTCGCCTCTACCCTGGTGGGGGCGCTGGTGGGCAACTTCGGTAGCGACTGGATTTTGCACACCATGGTGGCGGGGCTGGTGCTGATGCTGCTGCTCAGCTGGCTGCCACTTAGTCCCGCGCCACAGGATGTGCAGGGGGAGCGCGCCAAGGCATCACTGCTGGCGACCCTGCGCAGCGCGCCGGTGCGCCGCTTCCTGCTGCTGACAGCTCTGCTGCAGGGAAGCCACGCCGCCTACTACGGTTTCAGTGCCATCTACTGGAAGGCGCAAGGGTATAGCGGCACCATCATCGGCTATCTCTGGGCGCTCGGGGTGGTCGCGGAGATCTGCATGTTCGCCGCCGACAAGCGTTTCTTGCAGCGCTTTGGCGCCCAGAGTCTCTTTATCGCCGGTGCCATCGGTTGTGTGGTGCGCTGGGTATTGCTGGGTGCCTCGACCGAGTTGTGGGTGCTGGTGCTGGGGCAATTGCTCCACTCGGTGACGTTTGGTATGAGCCATCTGGGGGCGGTGCGCTTTATGACCCGTCAGCTACCGGCCGAGCAGTTGATCCCGACTCAGGCGCTCTATGCGGCCCTTGGCCTCGGCATGACGGTGGCGGCTCTGATGGCACTCTGCGGCGTGCTGTTCGAGCCTCTCGGCGGCGGCATCTTCTTCCTGATGGTGCTGGTGGTCTTGCCGGTCTTTTTCCTGCGGCTGCGCCCCTTTGCGCCCTCTGCGCAGGAGAGGGCTCCAGCCTGATATTTGTCTATTTGAATCATCACCTAACAAAAGGGAGAGCCACGGCTCTCCCTTTTTCGTTACTGCGGTTTGTGGCGTTACTGCTGCTTGCCAAGATAGAGGCGGCTGAGGCGGCGCCAGGTATCCGAGCCGATGGTGCCGGCAAGCAGCTCATTGGAGGCGGCATCAAAGCGTCCATCCGGCAGCCAGCCCAGTTGGGGCAGCAGTTGCGCCAGCGTCACATCATTGTGTTGCAGCTCCCGCTCCAGCGCTTCCCAGAAGGCGCTCCCCTTGACGTAAAAGAGCGGGTAGTAGGAGTGATCGCCCGCCAGCACCTCGCGAGCCGCCCGATAGAGACCACTCTCGCTATGGGGCAGCTGTTTGCCCCGCTCGGCCAGCTCGTTGACCGCCGTGACCTGATGCAGCCGAAAGCGGCGTAGCGCCTTGATGGCAAGGTATTCGGCAAGGCTCTCGTTGACCCAGGTGGGTTGTGGAGCAGAGTGGCGAGCGCTGAGGATATGCACCGCCTCGTGGGCCGAGGTGCGCAGCAGGCGCAAGGGGGCCTGTGGCGTCGGCTTGCCAGCCTCGGTGGGGTAGTTGGCGACAAACACCTGATTTCCGGCGGCGCCGCCGAGGGAGCGGGTCGCCACATCCCGCCCCAGCCACACCAGTTGCCATGGATGAGCGGGCGGATCCACATCGAGCTGGAAGGCCAGATAGTCGATGATCTCATTCAGTTGCTGCTGCAAGGCCGGCAGATCGAGCTGGTTGGCGGTCTCGTCATGGCTCAGCACCAGCCGCGGATCCGGCTTGGTGACGGGCACTGTGTCCAGACCAAATGGCAGGATCAGCGGCGGCTGGTTGACATCCGGCAGTGGTTGGCAGCTGCCATCCGGCAGACAAACCTTTCCTTGGCGGCTCCCCATCTGGCGCACAAAGTTACCCCATTCGGTCAATAGCCACTGGTTGGGAGCAAACAGCAGCGACTGTTGGGCCGAGGCATCTGCACCCTCTGCCGGAGCCGGTGTGAGCGTGATTTGCCAGCCGATCTCTTTGCAGGAGAAGGGCTGGTTGAGGGCAACCGGCTGGTTGTCTGCAAGGCAGACCAGCGCGGGGGAAACCGGCGTGGCACTGCCCGGCAACTGACGAGCGGGGAGCAGGGTAAAAGGGGGCTTGCCCTGCATGGTGAGGCGCACTTGCAGCACATTGGCGCTGGCGCCCTGCTCGATAAGGTAGCGGGGGCCGTTCGCGTCATTGCCAGCGCAGGCCCACAGCGGCAGCAGCCACAGGGCAAACAGGGTGATATGACGACTCATAAGGGGGTTAGCGCTCCTGCTCGTAGCCCAGCAGATCGCCGGGCTGGCATTTGAGTTCACGGCAGATGGCCTCCAGAGTGGAGAAGCGCACCGCCTTGGCGTGGCCATTCTTGAGGATCGAGAGGTTGGCCTCGGTGATGTCGATGCGCTGGGCCAGCTCGCGGGCGGTCATTTTGCGCTCGGCCAGCAGGGCATCGAGGCGGATGATAATGGGCATAGGATCCTCACACCGTCAGTTGCTGTTCATCGGCCAGCAGTTTGGCCTCGCGCATGACCAGTGCCAGCGCCAGTACGATCAGTCCCGCCAGCAGTACCCGGAAATCTGAGGTACTCAGCGCTATGGTACCGAGTACTTCCGGGCCTCTCATGGTGAGCACCGTATCCAGCAAGGGGGTCAGGATCAATTCGACCAGGAAGGTTGTACAGAGCAGCAGTCCGATCTGCCGGTAGCGGCGGATCTGCTCGAAGGTGAAGAGCAGACCGGCGCGGTAGCCGCGAAACAGCTGACGCAGTTGCCAGAGCATCATCATAAAGACCAGATCTGGCAACAGCTGCACCAGGGTGCCGAGCAGCCGGGTGGAGAAGTGAAGGGGATAGTCGGCAGGATTGATGCCGGGGCGGCTCAAGATGGTGTTGAGCTTCTCCTGCAGAAAATCGGCGCCACCGAAGGGGGTCCACACCTCCAGCAAGGTGATCAAAGGGGTCGCCAGCAGTGCCAGCAGCAGCAGCCATTCGATCAGCATGCTCGAGCGTTCGAGTTTGTTGGAGATCATCTCATTCCTCACTGTGATGGTTTTATCTGAAAGGTAAAGTTTATCGTTTATCAATATTTACATCGGCAATGTTTATTGTTTTACGATATACAGTCAAGATAAAACTTATTGAAAAACGATAATTTCAATCTGTCCGAAGGGGATGACTTTTGGCTGCAGCCTCTCTAGACTGGCGAGGTTGTATACAAAAACTCAACATGGACAAGGAGTTATCGATGCACCAGGGATGGCTGCTGATCGGATTGTCGCTCACCTATCTGGGGCTGCTGTTTCTGATCGCCTTCGTGGCAGACAAGCACAAACGGCACCGTCTCAAGGGACAACCGCTGCTCTACAGCCTGTCGCTGGCGGTCTACTGTACCTCCTGGACCTTCTTCGGCACCGTGGGTCAGGCGAGTGAATCCCCCTGGTCACCGGTGCCCATCTACCTTGGCCCCATGCTGGTCTTTCTGTTTGGCTGGCGGCTGCTGGCCCGCCTTATTCTGGTGGCCAAGCGCGAGCACATCACCTCCATCGCCGACTTTATTGCCGCCCGTTACGGCAAATCCCAGCGGCTCGCCATGGTGATCGCTCTCATCGCCATCATGGGGATCCTCCCCTATCTGGTGTTGCAGCTCAAAGCCATCGTCACCGGGCTGGATCTGCTGATGGTCAACAGCGGCGGCATCAGCCCGACCAGCAATACCAGCGAGCTGGCGCTCGGGGTCACTCTGCTGCTGGCGCTGTTCAGCATCCTGTTCGGTACTCGCCATCTTGATGCCACCGAGCACCACAGGGGGATGGTGGTAGCCATCGCCTTCGAGTCGGTGGTCAAATTGCTGGCCTTTATCGCGGTGGGGGGCTTCGCCCTCTGGCTGATCCTGAGCAAACCGGGCGAGGCTCACGAGCAGGTGACCCGCGACTTCTTTGCACAGGTGGTGGCGGTGAGCCCCGGCAACCTGCTGGAGCTTGCCATCTATACGGTGCTGGCGATGTGCGCCGTCATCTGCCTGCCGCGCCAGTTTCATGTGACTGTGGTGGAGAACAATCAGGGGCAGGATCTTCATTGGGCGCGCTGGATCTTCCCGCTCTACCTGTTCGTGATGGGGCTTTTTATCTGGCCGCTGGCGCTGGCGGGCAAGCAGTGGGTCGGGGCCGACATGGCCTCCGACACCTATGTGATCAGTTTGCCGATGGCCCTCGGGTTCGATGGCATGGCGATGCTGGCGTTTCTCGGCGGCACCTCGGCGGCCACCGGCATGGTGATCGTCTGCACCATCGCACTGGCGATCATGGTGAGCAATGATCTGGTGCTGCCGGTGCTGCTGCGCCGCTTCTGGCGGCAGGGGCGCGACGAGCGGCTGGTGCGGCTGCTGTTGCAGGTGCGCCGTGGCGCCATCCTGCTGATCTTGCTGGCGGCCTGGGGGCTCTACCTGTGGCTCGGCGATCTCACCAGCTTGTCGCGCATCGGCTATCTCTCCTTTGGCGCGGTGGCCCAGTTTGCGCCAGCCCTGCTGCTCGGCCTCTACTGGCGTCACGGCAATCGCAAGGGGGTCTATCTTGGGTTGAGCCTCGGGGTGAGCCTCTGGTTCGTGACCCTGCTGGTGGAGAGCGGGCTGCTGGCCGGTTCACCGCTGGCAGCACTGCTGGCGCCGCCGGACTGGCCCGCATTTCGCGAGCTGAGTCTCGGGGCTTGGTGCATCTTCCTGAGCCTGCTCTTCAACCTGCTCGGCTATGTGGCAGGCTCGCTGCTCTCCCGTCCGGCGGTGAGCGAGCGGCTGCAGGCGGCCAACTTTGTCGGCAAGCCGAGCCGCGATACCGCCGCCCTCTATCAGGCGCGGGTCTCGGTCAAGGAGCTGGAGATGCTGGCGGCCCGCTTTGTCGGCTCAAGCCGGGTCAAGCGTGCCTTTGGTCGCTTCGCCGGAGAGCGGGGCGGCACCCTTGCTCCGCAGATGCAGGCCTCGGCCGAGCTGATTGCCCATACCGAGCGGCTGCTGGCCGGGGTGTTTGGGACCTCCTCGGCGCGGTTGGTGCTCGCCTCTGCCCTGCAGGGGCGCAACATGCAGCTCGAGGAGATCGCCACCATAGTCGATGAGGCCTCCGACGTGTTTCGCTTCAACCGCGGCCTGCTGCAGGGGGCGATCGAGCATATCGGGCAGGGGATTTCGGTGGTGGACAGGGAGCTTAGGCTGGTGGCCTGGAACCGCCGCTACATCGAGCTGTTCCACTATCCGCCGGGGCTTATTCAGGCAGGGCGTCCCATCGAGGAGATCATCCGCTACAACGCCCAGCAGGGGCTCTGTGGCACCGGCGATATCGAGGATCATGTGGCGCGGCGGGTCGCCTTTATGAAGCGGGGCAGCGCCCATATCTCGGCGCGGGAGCGCCCGGACGGGCGGGTGATCGAGATGCAGGGCAACCCCATGCCCGCCGGCGGTTTTGTTATGACCTTTACCGACATCACGCCGTTTCGCGATGCGGAGCGGGTGCTGCGCGAAGCGAACGAACATCTGGAGGCACGGGTGGCCGAGCGTACCCGTGAGCTCTCCGAACTCAACCGCCAACTATTGCTGGTGAACCAGCAGGTGGAGCGGGCCAATCAATCCAAGAGCCGTTTTCTGGCGGCGGTCAGCCACGATCTGACCCAGCCCCTCAATGCCGCCAAGCTGTTTACCTCCTCCCTGCTGGAGATGTTGCCCGATGCTGGCGAGCAGGCCCGCATTGCCCGCCATATCGACGATGCGCTGGGGGCGACCGAGGATCTCATCACCGATCTGCTCGATATCTCGCGGCTCGAAGCGGGCAAGTTCAAGGCCAAGAAGCTCGACTTTGCCCTGCGCGATCTGCTCGACAACCTCAAGGCGGAGTTTGGCGTGTTGGCCCAGGCGGGGGGGATCCACTTCTCGGTGGTGGAGAGCAAGCATGCGGTACACAGCGATGTGCGGCTACTGCGCCGGGTGCTGCAGAACTTCCTCACCAATGCGTTTCGCTACAACCCGGGTGGCCGGGTGCTGCTCGGTTGTCGCCGGATGGGGGATAAGATCCGCATCGAGGTATGGGACAACGGCCCCGGCATCCCGCAGGACAAGCAGGAGGCGATCTTCGACGAGTTCTCCCGCCTCGATCACTCCCGCACCGCCAAGGAGCAGGGGCTGGGTCTGGGGCTCGCCATCGCCCGTGGCATCTCGCAGGTGCTCGGTCATCAGCTCACATTGCAGAGCTGGCCGGGCAAGGGATCGGTCTTTGCGGTGACCCTCAATCTGGCGACCCGGCAGGTCACGGCCCATCAGCTGGCTGCGCCGGTGGCGCGCGACAGCCAGCTGGAGGGGGTAGCCGTGCTCTGCATTGACAATGAGCGGGACATTCTGACCGCCATGAGCACCTTGCTCGGCCGCTGGGGCTGCGAGGTGCGCTGCGCCGTCGATCTGGCCGAAGCCGAGGCGCTGATAGCAGAGGGGTTTGTGCCACGGCTGGTGCTCTCCGATTACCACCTCGACGATGGCAAGACTGGGTTGGAGGCGCTCGCTGTCCTGCAACGGGTGTGTGGCGATGAACTGGGAGGGATCATCATCAGTGCCGATCGCAAGAGCGAGTTGCAGGTGCAGATCCGCGAGCGGGGGTATGGCTATATCAGCAAACCGGTCAAACCACTCAAACTGCGAGCCCTGATGAACAGCTTGCTGCTGCGCTAGCCGCATCCGGAGCGGCAAGCCGTGAACCGGCTCACAAAACCGCGCAATGATCCCGTGGGCCATGGTCATGGATAAATGCCGAAAACAGAGATTTATTGGCGAAGATCTCTTCATCTTCCTGCGTAATGGCTGCCAGTTACTCTTTTGGCTTGCCACTGTCGGTGAACGCCGACAGTGGCAGACCGGATTGGCTCACTCTATAGTCGGGATGCGATTTTTTGCATCGAAAATGAAGTAACCGAAGGGCAAACCGATCGCAAGATCGGGACGCAAAGCTTCCGGTCCAGGGATGAGCCGTACTTGAGATAGCGGGGCCACCACAGGTTGTTGTGCACCTTTGCCAAGAGGCCGCACTGCCGTCTGCGTTACCTGTCAGGGCGTAGCCCTTTTCGTTGCCAACATAACGAAATAGGGAAATATAAAAAATGCTAAGTCCAAAGCCTACCATGCTGGCCCTTGCGGTCGGTCTGTGCTGCGCCTCGTCCGCTTATGCTGCGGCGCCCGGCAAGCCGACCATCGGATGGGGCCCCACCAAGTTTTCCATCGTTGAAGTCGATCAGGCGGCCACTGCCTACAACAATCTGGTCAAGGTAAAGGATGCCGCCGATGTGGAGGTGAACTGGAACCTCTGGAGCGGCGATCTGGGCCAGAGTGCCAAGGTACTGCTCAATGGTCAGGAGGTGTGGTCCGGCCCCTCGGCCGCAGCGGGCATGGCCAAATTCAAGGTGAAGAAAGGGGGGCGCTACCAGATGCAGGTGGCGCTGTGCAACGCCGATGGCTGTACCCTCTCTGATGCCAAGGAGATCGTGGTCGCCGATACCGATGGCAGCCATCTGGCGCCACTCAAGGCGCCGCTGCAGGAGAACAACAAGCCCTACGCCAACAAGTCCGGCAAGGTGGTGGGGACTTACTATGTGGAGTGGGGAGTCTATGGCCGCAAGTTTACGGTGGACAAGATCCCGGCCCAGAACCTGACCCATATCCTCTATGGCTTCACCCCCATCTGCGGCGGGGATGGCCTCAACGACAGCCTCAAGGAGATCGAAGGGAGCTTCCAGGCGCTGCAACGGGCGTGCGCCGGCCGGGCTGACTTCAAGGTGGCGATGCACGATCCCTGGGCCGCCATCCAGATGCCGCAAGGCAACCTCACCGCCCATGACGAGCCCTACAAGGGCAACTTTGGTGCCCTGATGGCGCTCAAGCAGGCCTATCCGAACCTCAAGATCCTCCCCTCGGTCGGCGGTTGGACCCTCTCCGACCCCTTCTATTTCCTCGGTGACAAAACCAAGCGCGATGTGTTTGTCGGCTCGGTGAAAGAGTTCCTGCAGACCTGGAAGTTCTTCGATGGTGTGGATATCGACTGGGAGTACCCAGGCGGACAGGGTGCCAACCCGAAACTGGGCAGCCCGAGTGATGGTGCCACTTATGTGGCCCTGATGAAGGAGCTGCGGGCCATGCTCGACGAGCTGGAGGCCGAGACCGGTCGCCAGTATGAGCTCACTTCCGCCATTGGGGCGGGGGGCGACAAGATCCAGGATGTGGACTACAAAGCGGCCCAGCCCTACATGGACCACATCTTCATGATGACCTACGACTACAACGGTGCCTGGAGCAACACCGAGCTGGGTCACCAGACCAACCTTTATGCGGCAAGCTGGGATCCCGATACCAAGTACACCACCGACAAGGCGGTGAATCAGCTGCTGGCGCAGGGGGTTGAACCGGGCAAGCTGGTGGTCGGGGCCGCCATGTATGGCCGTGGCTGGACCGGGGTGAGCGGTTATCAGGGCAACAACCCCTTCACCGGCAAGGCGACCGGCAAGGTGAAAGGCACCTGGGAGGACGGGGTGGTGGATTACCGCGACATCGTCAACAACCGGATGGGGGCGGGCTGGGAGAAGGGCTACGACGAGGTGGCCGAGGCGCCCTATCTGTTCAAGGCGGCGACCGGCGATCTCATCACCTATGACAACGAGCGCTCGGTCAAGGCCAAGGGGCAGTATGTGCAGGCCAACAAGCTGGGTGGCCTCTTCTCATGGGAGATCGATGCCGACAACGGCGACATCCTCAACGCCATGCACGAGGGGCTGGGTCACGGCGAGGGGACGACTCCCCCCGCCAACAAGCCGCCGCTGGCCAACGCGGGCAGTGACCTCAAGGTGACCGGTCCGACCGAGGTGACGCTGGATGGTTCGGCCTCCCACGATCCGGAAAACAGCGCGCTCAGGTACAGCTGGAAGCAGATCTCCGGCCCGCAGGCTGCCCTGCTGGATGCCACTCAGGCCAAGGCTCGTGTTGTACTCGATGCGGTGACTGCCGACATCAATCTGGTGTTCGAGCTGACGGTGACCGATGACCAGCTGTTGAGTGCCAAGGATCAGGTGGTGGTGACCAACAAGGCGCCGCAGGCCAATCTGGCGCCGGTGGTGAGTGTACCTGCCACGGCCTCTGTGGAGGCGGGCAAGCAGGTGACCATCAAGGCGACCGCCTCTGATCCGAACGGTGATCCGTTGACCTATCAGTGGAGCGTGCCGGCAGGCATCACCGCAACGGGTCAGAACAGCGCCACCCTGGTGGTGACTGGCCCGAACGTCACCAGCGACACCGGCTATGACCTGAGCGTCACCGTCTCCGACGGTGGGTTGGATGCCAGTGCGGCAACCCGTCTGACGGTCAAACCGGCCAGCAGCGGCGGTGGTTGCACGGCGACCGATCCGGATGCGGCCAACTGGCCAGTCTGGAAAGCGGCCAGCACCTATAACAGCGGCGACAAGGTGAGCCACAACCAGCTGGTGTGGCAGGCCAAGTACTGGACCCAGGGCAACGAGCCTAGCCGCACCGCGGATCAGTGGCTGCTGGTGAGCAAGGTGCAACTGGGTTGGGATGCCAATGTGGCCTACAACGGTGGCGAGCTCACCACCCATAACGGCCGTCAGTGGAAGGCGCAGTACTGGACCAAGGGCAATGAGCCCGGCAAACACGACGTCTGGCAGGATGTGGGGGCCGCCAGCTGTAAATAAGCATTGAATGGTGGCGGGGCATGCCAGTCATGCCCCGTTTTTTCTCCCCGCTTCGCCACATTCTGGCGGGTCTGCCAACCGGTTTCCCCCAGCTTCTCTCGTGTCCCTGCAAAGTGCTCACTCTTGCCTAGTGATTAATGCTCTCCCCGATAGCTGGCATCTGTGCCGCACGTTGCTCTTTGTGGTGCCGCTTGTGTTGGTACATGTCGGCATCGGCTCTGGCAAACGCAGCGGCAAAGTCGCCGCGATAGGGGGCCATCCCCATGCTGCACGAGATAGTGGGGGAGGCGCTGGCCAGCATGGTCGTCAGCCTGGCCATCGCCTGTTGCAGCTCGGTCGGTGTCAGAGTGGTGAGCAGCACAAACTCATCCCCGCCGAAGCGGGCGGCAATCACCCCCTGACCGAAGTGCTGGCGTATGCCATCTGCGATAAGGCGCAGGGCCTGATCACCCGCTAAATGGCCACTGCTGTCATTGAGCTGCTTGAGATTATCCATGTCGATCAGCAGCAGGGTGCCTTCCGGCTGTGCTTGCAGAGCGAGTTCGAATTGCTGGCGATTGGCGAGCCCGGTCAGCTGGTCGGTATTGGCCAGCTGATAGATGCGGCGGGACTGCTGATAGATGGTGATGGCGTGGCGAATATCCCGCGCCAGGATCGCCATCAGGTGGCTGTCGTAGCGGGTAAAGGCATGACGTTTGCTGCTGTCCATATTGATCATGCCGTAGAGCTGACCATCGATATGGATCGGGGTCGCCAGCGTGGCCTGGATGGGCAGGTCGGTGCAGTTGACCAGCAGCTCTCTGTCCTGTTCGGACAGGGGCATGGTGGCATTTATCTTCGACAGGTCGTTGATCAGCAGTGTTTTGTTGCAGCGCCCCTGAGTCAGCTTGTACTGAAAGGTGTGCTCCAGCGGCAGATTGATCCGCCGCAGTTTCACCAGATCCATGCCGATGGCCGCTTCATACCTCAACATGCCTGTGCCCGGCAGCAGCTTGATCAGGCAGCCCATCTCGGCTCCCGGGATCAACATCACGGCTCGTCTGAGCAGATCCTCCAGAAAGGCCTCTTCGGTCTGGTATTGCGCCGAGTTGCGGGCCAGTTCGGCGGTGGTTTCGTTGATCTTGAGCGCCTCACTCAGATGCTGCCACTGGCGGTGCAGATGGTAGCGGTAGTGGCGATAGAGCCAGAAGGTGCAGATAAGGTAGCTCTGGACTAGCAAGGTGCTGGCAAGCGGCGCCCTTTGCCAGCCATTGAGGCTGTTGATAAGCCAGATCATCCCGGCCAGTGGCAAGGCATAAATCGTCAAACGAACAAATTTGTCGTATCTGGATAACCGGGTGCGTGAGGGCAATTCGCTGGGCATGAAGACACCTGCTGGCCATGCAAAGCGGCGATTATAAATTCATTAGTTGCGATACAGATGGGTCTTTTGTCGCATATTGTTCTTACTCATTGATTTTTCTCAATTTGGTGTGATGCAGATCAAAAAAATGGTGTGAGGTATCTGGTTGGAGGTGATGAGATTAGGTCTGCATATCCGGCTGTTTTTTAAACATTAATTTCTTGAAAGTGGGTAATTGTCGGGGTTGGTAACTGGTGGGCTGGCAATGGTCCTATTTGCTTACTTATCAGAATTACCCTACAGTCAATCGGTGATTATTTATCGCCAGAAATAACGTTGTGACAAGGGCAAACCGATTGAAAAGTCGGGACGCAAAGCTTCCGGTCTAAGGGTCAAGACGACCTAGGATAGCGGGGCCACCACAGTAGAATGCAGGCTGCCTTTGCCAAGGGGTGGCCGTTTTTGTGTCACCTGTCGTGTTGCGTTGCCCTTTCGTTTTTCCCATAACGAAACGAAAAGGAAAGCAATATGCTAAGTCCAAAACCCGCACTGCTGGCCATGATGGTCGGCACCCTGCTCGCCTCCTCCGCCGCTTATGCGGCAGCTCCCGGCAAACCCGCTATCGGTTGGGGCCCCACCAAGTTTGCTATCGTCGAAGTCAGCCAGTCCGCGACCGCTTATAACGAGCTGGTCAAGGTGAAGGATGGCGCCGATGTGACCGTCACCTGGAATCTCTGGAACGGCGATATTGGCCAGAGTGCCAAGGTGCTGCTGGATGGCAAGGAAGTCTGGTCCGGTCCCTCTTCCGCCGCTGGCACTGCCACCTTCAAGGTGCACAAGGGGGGCCGCTATCAGATGCAGGTCGCGCTGTGCAACGGCGATGGCTGCACCCTGTCTGATACCAAGGAGATCGTGGTCGCCGATACCGACGGCAGCCACCTCGCACCACTCAAGCCAGCCCTGCAGGAGCACAACAAGCCTTACGTCAACAAATCCGGCAAGGTGGTCGGCACCTACTATGTGGAGTGGGGGGTCTATGATCGCAACTTCACCGTGGACAAGCTGCCAGCCCAGAACCTGACCCATATCCTCTATGGCTTCACCCCGATCTGTGGCGGTGATGGCCTCAACGACAGCCTCAAAGAGATTTCTGGCAGCTTCCAGGCGCTGCAACGTGCCTGCGCCGGGCGCAAGGATTTCCAGGTCGCCATTCACGATCCCTGGGCTGCGCTGCAAAAAGGGCAGGGGTCACTGGTTGCCTGGGATGAGCCCTACAAGGGCAACTTCGGCAACCTGATGGCCCTCAAGCAGGCTTATCCGGACCTGAAGATCCTCCCCTCCGTCGGTGGCTGGACCCTCTCCGATCCCTTCTTCTTCATGCATGACAAGGCCAAGCGTGACGTGTTCGTCGCCTCGGTCAAAGAGTTCCTGCAGACCTGGAAGTTCTTCGACGGTGTCGATATCGACTATGAGTTCCCGGGCGGCGACGGTGCCAACCCCAATCTGGGGGACAAGACCAAAGATGGTGAAACCTATGTGCTGATCATGAAGGATCTGCGCGCCATGCTCGACGAGCTGGAGGCCGAGACCGGTCGCACCTATCAGCTCACCTCCGCCATCGGTGCCGGTTACGACAAGATCGAGGATGTGGATTACAAGGCTGCCCAGCAGTACATGGATCACCTCTTCGTGATGAGTTACGACTACAACGGTGCCTGGAGCAACACCTCCCTGGGTCATCAGGCCAACCTCTATCAGGCCACCAACGGCTCGGCCAACAAGCGCTACAACACTGATGCAGCGGTACAGCAACTGCTGGCGCAGGGGGTCGACTCCGGGAAGCTGGTGATCGGTGCCGCCGCCTACGGTCGCGGCTGGAAAGGGGTGAGCGGCTATCAGGGTAACGATCCCTTCACCGGCACCGCCACCGGCAAGATCAAGGGCACCTGGGAAGATGGCGTGCTGGATTATCGCCACATCGTCAACAGCCATATGGGCGCAGGCTGGGAGTACAACTACGACGAGACTGCCGAAGCGGCCACCCTGTTCAAGCCCTCCACCGGCGAGCTGATCACCTATGACGACGAGCGCTCGGTCAAGGCGAAAGGACAATACGTGCTGGCCAACAAGCTGGGCGGCCTCTTCTCCTGGGAGATCGATGCCGACAATGGCGACATCCTTAACGCCATGCATGAAGGTCTCGGTCACGGCGAAGGGGTCACTCCGCCCGCCAACAAGCCGCCGGTCGCCAATGCGGGCAGCGATGTGGCGGTGACCGGCCCGGCTACCCTGACGCTGGATGGCTCAGCCTCCCATGATCCGGAAAAAGGCTCTCTGACCTACAGCTGGAAGCAGGTCTCCGGCCCGCAAGCTGTGCTGGGCGATACCACGCAGGCCAAGGTGCGGGTCGATGTGAATGCCGTCAGTGCTGATACCGCCCTGGTATTCGAGCTGACGGTGACCGATGACCATCAACTGACAGCCAGGGATCAGGTGGTGGTGACCAACAAGGCGCCGCAGCCCAACCTGCCTCCGGTGGTGACTTTGCCTGCCAGCGTCAAGGTGGAAGAGGGCAAGCAGGTGACCATCACTGCCAAGGCATCCGACCCCAACGACGACGAGCTGATCTACCAGTGGCAAGTGCCCGCCGGTATCACGGCGACCGGCCAGAACAGCGCCACCCTGGTGGTCACCGGCCCGGCGGTGGATGTCGAAACCGGTTATGACCTCTCTGTGACCGTCTCCGATGGCGCACTCGATGCCAACGCGGCCACCCGTCTCACCGTCACGCCAGTCAACGAAGGCGGTGAGGGTGGCTCTTGCAACACCACAGATCCGGAAGCAGCCAACGTTCCCGCATGGCAGGCCAGCAAGGTCTACAACGGCGGTGACAAGGTGAGCCATAACCAGCTGGTATGGCAGGCCAAGTACTGGACTCAGGGTAATGAGCCGAGCCGCGCCGCCGATCAGTGGGCGCTGGTGAGTCAGGTTGAGCTGGGCTGGAACGCAGCCGTTGCCTACAACGGCGGGGATCTCACCAACCACAACGGCCGTCAGTGGAAGGCCAAGTGGTGGACTCAGGGCAATGAGCCGGGCAAGCACGATGTCTGGCTGGATATCGGGGCAGCAAGCTGTAACTGAGGCCTCCTCACCGATGACGGGGCATGGCGACATGCCCCTCATTCCCGGTAGCAATATGAACGAGAACCCGACAATGACCACAAATGTGACCCGAATCGCTGCCCTCATCATGACAACCCTGGCGGCTGGCCCCTTGTCTGCCACCACCTCGCCCCTGATATTCAATGAGACGACACCGCAAAGCGATCTGGCGGGTAGCCTGGCTGCCCGCGTGCAGTTTGCCCAGAGCCAGATCCTGCCTTCCCATCCCAAGGAGGGGGATCGCCAACCCATCCTGACCAGCCTGCGCAAGAGCCTGCTGCTGGTGAAACCACTCCAGGCCGATGGGGTGACCCCCATGACGGTGGAGGCTCGTGACGGCAGCGGCAAGCTGCTGGGCACCCTGACCTTGTCGCCGCCATCGGCGCTGCCAGAGACGGTCTACCACCTCGCGGGGGCTCCAGAAGGGGGAGTGAGTTTCATCCCGGAGAGCGGCACCACTGCTGTCATCAGCAGCAGTGCTGATTTGGCCAAACTGAACGACAAGAGCGGCGCCTTTCTCAAGGATCGGCTGACCGAGCGTGCGCTGGTGGAGATCCAGACCGCCGACGGCCGCTGGGTTCGGGATATCTACCTGCCCGTGAGCCCGGAGCTGGAGGGCAAGATGGTGCGGATCAGTTCCAGCGCCGGTTATAACTCGACGGCCTTCTATGGTGAGCGACAGGTGACCGTCTCCCGTGGTCAGACCCTGCAGTTCAAGTTTGCCAATGGGCAGTGGTTCCGCGAGGGGGAGCTGGAGAACAACCGCATCACCTATGCAGCGGATACCTGGAGCGGCGAGCTGCCCGCCGGGTGGATCCAGCCCGGACTGACCCTCTCCGTTCGTCAGGGCAATCTCAGTGGTGAACTGCGTGATATCAAGGTCGGCGCCCCCGGCGAGCTGCTGCTGCACACCATCGACATCGGCATGCTCACCACGCCACGGGATCGCTTTGCCTTTGCCAATGACAGGGAGGCCCATCGCGAATACTTCCAGACCATTCCGGCCAGCCGGATGATTGTCAGTCAGTATGCACCGCTCTCCCTGCCTGAGGTGATGCTGCCCAACGGCACATTGCTGACTGATTTTGACCCGAGCGAAGGGGGCTGGCATGGCGGCACCATGCGTCAGCGCATCGGCAAGGAGCTTATCTCCCACGGTATCGACAATGCCAATTACGGCATCAACAGTAGTGCCGGTGAAGGGGAGGGAAGCCATCCCTTTGTTGCGGCCCAGCTGACGGCGCACAACAGTCGCGGCAAGTATGCCAATGGAGTTCAGGTGCACGGAGGTTCCGGTGGCGGTGGCATCGTCACGCTGGATGATTCGCTGGGCAACGAGTTCAGCCACGAGGTGGGCCATAACTTCGGCCTTGGCCACTATGTGGATGGTTTCCGCGGCTCGGTTCATCGCAGTGCCGATCAGCTCAACTCCAGCTGGGGCTGGGACAGTGACAAACACCGTTTCATCCCCAACTTCTCGCCGACCCGCACCAATGAGGATGCCTGTCTGGATGGCCAGTGCCAGCCACCGTTCGATGGCCGCAAGTTTGGCCACGATGCGATGGCGGGCGGCCGCCCTCTCTCCGGCGCCAACCGTTTCACCCTCTATACCCCCAATTCGGCCGCCATCATCCAGCGCTTTCTGGAGAGCAAGGCGGTGTTCGATGCCAACTCGGCCACCGGCTTTAGCAAGTGGAACAGTGCGACGGCCAGGATGGAGCCCTATCAGCACACAATCGAGGGGATCGAGAAGGTCGATGCCCCCATGGATGCCCTGAGCGAGGCCGGGCTGAGTGCCCTGCTGGCGGATTACGGCTTGGTCAGGGTCGCCATGTGGGATGGTCGCTGGACCCGTGATATCCGGGTGCCGATTGCCTCTGCGGACAACCGTGGGCGCAGTCTGACCATCGATCACGGGGCCGGTTACAACAGCCACCTTTTTATCAACGGCAAGGATATCCTGGTGAGCAGGGGCTTCAAGAAGAGCTTCACCTCGGATGGCCAGAGCTGGGTGGAGGTCTCCCCTATCGATACCAAGGTTGCGCGCAAGCCCGAGCAGTTCGGCGTGCCGGTGACCACTTTGGTGGGCTATTACGATCCGCAAGGAGCCCTGCGCAGCTATATCTATCCGGCACTGCACGGCGCCTACGGCTTCACCTATCCGGATGACAGCCGCACCCTGTCCGGCAATGACTGCCAGTTGCAGGTGGAGACCCGCGATGGTCTGCAGCGCTTCAGGCTGGCCAATCACCGGGCGGCGAGCAGCGTCATGAACAAGTTCCACATCAACCTGCCCACCGCCAGCGAGCCCGGTCGCGCCACCATCCAGTGCCGTGGCCAGACACTGGTACAGCAGAGCTTGTTGCCATCGCAGCAGACCCTCTCCTTTACCGTCAACGGGCGGCCGCTGGAGCAGGGCGTGGTGGAGAACCAGCCTCCGGTGGTGACCGTGCCGGCGCAGCTTGGCGGCATCGGCGGTGAGTGGCTGACCATCACTGCCGAGGCGAGGGATCCCGAGGGGGATGCGCTGAGCTACCGCTGGCACTTCCCAGCTGGCTGGCAGGCGGACGGCGAGACCAGTGCCAACCTGCGTCTGTTACCGCCAGTTGTCACCACCAGCGAGCAGCATGAGCTGAGTGTGAGCGTCTCGGATGGGGTACATCAGAGCGAAGGGCGCGTCGTGCTGACGCTGGAGCCCATGGTCGACGGCTCTTGCAACACCACCGACCCGGAAGCGGCGAATGTTCCCGCATGGCAGGCCGGCAAGGTCTATAACGGCGGCGACAAGGTGAGCCACAACCAGCTGGTATGGCGTGCCAAGTACTGGACTCAGGGCAATGAACCGGGCCGCGTCGCCGATCAGTGGGCGCTGGCTAGTCAGGTTGAGCTGGGCTGGAGCGCTACCGTTGCCTACAACGGCGGTGAGCTGACCAACCACAATGGCCGTCAGTGGAAGGCCAAGTGGTGGACTCAAGGCAACGAGCCGGGGAAGCACGATGTCTGGCTGGATGTCGGGGCGGCAAGCTGCCCCTAGGTTGAGTCCATGATGAAGATGGCGGAGCCTGTTCAGGCGGGCTCTGCCTTTTGCCACAAAACCATAGAGAGCAAGAATAATGAAAAAAAACCGCATCACCCTTCTGCTTGCCAGCATGATGCTGAGCGGCCACCTGTGGGCGGCCGAGGCATACGACATCAACAAATCCTATCCGGGCGGCAGCCAGGTCAATTACAACGGCCAGGTTTTTGAGGCCAAGTGGTGGGTCAACCCGGGTCAGACTCCGGGCATGGCGGCCGCCAATGAGTGGGATACCCCGTGGAAGCTTGTCGGCGAAGGGGAAGTGACCCCGCCGGACACCGGTGGCGATGACAAGCCCAATCCGCCAACGCCAACCCCGCCGGATGGCAGCACCACCCCCGTCTATATGAGCCAGGCTGAGCTGGATGCCAAAGAGAAGGCGCTGACCGACTTCCCGGCGATGGAGGCGGTCAAGGCTTCCATCGCTACCCGGGACAATCTGGTCGTCGAGGCGGTGCAGCCGGGCCGTGCCGACAACCCGGGCAACGTCAAGCGGGTCGAAAGCCTGCTGAGCGAGAGCCAGTTCAACTACCTCTTCCCGCTGCGCGCCCCCGAGTACACCTATCGCGGCCTGCTGCAGGCGGCGGCCAAGTTCCCGGCCCTGTGCAGCGACTACAGCGATGGCCGTGATGCCGATGCCATCTGCCGCAAGACCCTGGCAACTATGTTCGCCCACTTCGCCCAGGAGACCGGTGGCCATGAAAACTGGCGCCCGGAAGCCGAGTGGCGTCAGGCGCTGGTCTACGTGCGCGAGATGGGATGGAATGAGACCATGCGCGGCGGTTACAACGCCGAGTGCCGTCCCGATGTGTGGCAGGGTCAGCAGTGGCCGTGCGGTACGTTCGACAATGGCGAGTTCAAGAGCTACTTTGGCCGCGGTGCCAAGCAGCTCTCCTACAACTACAACTATGGCCCCTTCTCCGAGGCGATGTTCGGCACGGTGCGCACCCTGCTCGACCGCCCCGATCTGGTGGCCGACACCTGGCTGAACCTCGCCAGTGCGGTGTTCTTCTATACCTATCCGCAGCCGCCCAAGCCTTCCATGCTCCATGTCATCGATGGCACCTGGCAGCCGAATGACCATGACAAGCAGAACGGTCTGGTGCCGGGCTTCGGGGTCACTACCCAGATCATCAACGGCGGGGTGGAGTGCGGCGGTCCGGTCGAGCACGCCCAGTCCCAGAATCGCATCAACTACTACCGCGAGTTTGCCAACTACCTCGGAGTGGCGGTGCCATCCGACGAGGTGCTGGGTTGCAAGAATATGAAGGTGTTTGATGACAATGGCGCCGGTGCCTTGCCCATCTATTGGGAGCAGGACTGGAGCTATGTGGCAGAGAACCCCAACGGCGGCAAGAGTTACGCTTGCAAGCTGGTGGGTTACCAGACCCGTTTCAGTGCCTTCAAGGAGGGGGATTACAGCCGCTGCGTTCAGCACTTCTATCCGGAGGTGGTGATCGAGGATAACGGCGGTGGTACCAACCTGCCACCGGTGGCCAATATCACCGGCCCGGCGCAGGCCGAAGGTGGCAGCAAGGTGACCCTCTCCGGCCAGCATTCCAGAGATCCGGAAGGCAAGCCACTCTCTTATGCCTGGACTATTCCGGCAGGTGCCTCTGCACCGGCACTGGATCAGGTCACTCTGGAGTTGACTCTGCCCAAGCTGGCCAGTGATACCAAGCTGGAGATCAAACTGACGGTGACCGATGAAGGGAGCTTGAGCCGTAGCACCACCCATAGCCTGCTGGTGAAAGGGGAGGAGGGGGGCGTAACGCCGCCTGACTATCCGACCTATAAAGAGGGGACTCCCTACAAGGCGGGCGAGCGGGTCAGCAGCGGCGGTGCCAGCTACGAGTGCAAACCGCACCCCTACACCGGCTGGTGTGCCGGTGCCGCCTGGGCCTATGAGCCGGGCAAGGGCACGGCCTGGGCCGATGCCTGGATCAAACTCTGAGCCGTTTCAGGGTTACAAGGCTTGCCGATTAGCCGGAACACTATCTGGTGCAATGACAATTCGGAGCAATAAAAGATGGGGCCTGCGGGCCCCATTCATGTTTGGTGGAGTTCAGGTTTGGCCGTGGAACATCTGGCCCGGACAGGACAGCGCCTCGAAAGGGCTGTGTGATGATGTGTGTTGTTTTTTTATTACATTTTTCGTGAAAGGCTTTCAGCAATTACTTGCCGTAGCGGAAGTAGTATTCACGGGTGGAGGGGGCATAGGCATCTTTCTCTACAACGCCGTTCTTGGTGGTTGCACCGCGCAGGTGGAACAGGACTGCCAGATTCTCAAACATGGTTTACCTCATCGCTCTGTCATTTATGGTTATGGTGTGTGACCTGGGTCACGGTTTGATCCTATGGTCATTTGTGAGCCAGATCAACTTTCTGTGTTGTAAATTTACAAAAATCATGGAAAGGGTTTTCAAATGCAATGCCCTTTATGGAAAGGCTTTCCCTAGGTGACGGGGGAGACGCTGACGATCAGCCTGCAAAAGAGGCCTGAGAGCGGGGGCGTTGCACGGGGAAAGAGGCTTGCTGCATGGCCTCTCCTTTATAGGTGCTTGAGCCGATTTATGACATAAAACAGAGAGATAGCACGCGCCTTGCTGGTAAAAACAGCGAACTGCTGCAATTTTGACTAAACGAATCAGTCGCGGTTATTTTAGGGTTGACAGCAAAGCGGGTGATGCCTATCATGCGCCTCCGTTGCCGGAGATAACTTCGTCAGCGCCGAGGTGAGTTGGGGTTATAGCTCAGCTGGGAGAGCGCTTGCATGGCATGCAAGAGGTCCGCGGTTCGATCCCGCGTAGCTCCACCAAATTCT
>NZ_JAPDCI010000003.1:144795-299862 GCF_027705905.1 Aeromonas sp. Y293-4
TATAGCTCAGCTGGGAGAGCGCTTGCATGGCATGCAAGAGGTCCGCGGTTCGATCCCGCGTAGCTCCACCAAATTCTCCTCGAACAATCTGGAATCAAAGGGGTTATAGCTCAGCTGGGAGAGCGCTTGCATGGCATGCAAGAGGTCCGCGGTTCGATCCCGCGTAGCTCCACCAAATTCTTGTTACAAGAAGCAAAAGGCCACCGCATCGCGGTGGCCTTTTGTTTTCTCCATCATTTATTTTCTCCATACGTCCGCGCCTTTCATTTGTAAATCCAATGACCTGAATGAAAAAGCCCGCGAGAGTCGCGGGCTTTGCTTGCACTATTCAAATGCGCCTGTGGTTAACGGCGACGTCGCCAGGCCAGCGGTAACAGGGCCAGCAGGCCGAGTCCCAGTGCACCACCGCCTGAGGAGGTGTCAGGTTTGGTGGCATCGCTCTCCAGTCTCAGGTCGACGATGATGGGATCATGGTCGGATGCACTGAAGGGGTTGTCAGACTTGAGCAATGTGCCGGTGTACTGGCTGCCGTATTCGAACAGGGAGCTCTCGAAGGAGTTGATGTGCCAGTCGGCGACACCAGCCACCTTGCTGGCCAGCGCCGGGTTGGCGAGGGCATAGTCCAGGGTGCCCAGCTCCCCGTCGTAGCTGTAGGAGATGGCTTGCTCCTTGTTGAATTTGACGTTGAGATCGATCAGGCCGTAGCTGCGAGTCACTTCGCGACCGAGCTGTTCATAGGAGTGATCACCGATAAAGGTGTGAGAGGCCGATACGATCTTCCGCTCGCTGGTGGCCGGGTTGTAGTCGGTCAGTACCCGGATCGGATCTTCCTTGGCGTAGGAGTTGAAGTCGCCCACCAGCAGCACCTGGCCCGGCAGTTTGCTGACCGCCTCACCCAGCACCTTGGCGGTAGAGACCCGGAACTCGGTGCACTTGCCCTGCAGGTCGGTCGGTTCTGTCTTGCCATCGCCATTTTCGTAGCAGCCTGACCCCTTGGATTTGAGATGGTTGACCACCAGCGTCAGCGGCTCCTTGCTCTTGGCGAGGGTGAAGGTCTGAACCAGCGAGTCGCGCTGACCGGCTGTCTTGGCCACACCACCAGTGGTGTAGCGCTGCTCCGGCAGCTTGATGACGCTGGCATCTCCGCTGGGGGTGAGCAGGGCAGGACGGTAGAGCATCGCCACCATGATAGCGTCACCGCCGAAGAACTTGCCATCGGTAAGGGCTGTGACCGGCAGACGCACATAGGCGTAGTGTTTGCTCGCATCCTTCTGCTGTTCGTTGAGGCGGGTCACCAGATTGTGGAGGGCCGAGTTATCCTCGAAGCCGTTGTTCTCCATCTCCATCAGGCCAAGCAGATCGGCATCCATTGCGGTGATGGCATTGACGATCTTGGTGCGCTGCTTCTCGAACTCGGGTTGGCTCTTGGCACCCCGGTTGCAACCTTTGGCGTTGTCGGCATCCGCCTGATCCTTGCACAGGATATTGAGTGCGCCGCCAATGCTGGAGTGGCTGGTGAAGTAGTTGAGCACGTTGAAGCTGCCGATCCGCAGATCGCTGCCAGCGAGGCGAGCCGGCGCGTCTTGACGATCCTCTTCAGGGCTGCGCAGCAGGGCGCCGGCAGTCAGGGTGACATCGCTCGGTACCACCAGACGGAAGGCATCCTTGTTGTAGACGATCACTCCCTCCAATCCATTTAGCTGATCACCAATGCGCAGATATCCCTGATCGGCATCCCAGCTTGGGAACCAGGGCAGTACGCCATCCGGTGCTTTGTAATCAGACTCAACTACCAGACGGTTGCTGCCATTTTTGGTGGCCAGCGCGACAGCGTCCGCACTGTTGGCAACATGAAGTTGGGTCGGTTTGATCAGCGGGGTGTTGTGGGCCAACTCTACGTTGTTGCGATAGACCTTGTAGTCGAAGCCGTAGTTGCGGGTCAGGTGCAGGTCACTGCTGCTGTCGAGACGTACCCGCATCCCTTCGTGGCGATTGAGTGCCTGCGCCAGCGTCTCCCCTTCATTGACCTGCAGTACGCTGGTCGGCACATTCAGCCCTTGTGCGGTGACTTGCAGGCGGGCTTTGCTGGATTCGAAGGTGGGCTTGAGCTGGGTGCCGCCGTAATACTCCTCGACCTTGGCTTCGAGGCAGAGTTCAGACCCCGGTTTGATGTCTTTATATTTGGTCGCGAAGTCCTTGTCGTTCAGATAGACAAAGATGCCATCAGAGGTGGCCGGATTGCCATCGCCCACCGGGTCGGTCAGATAGAACCCCTTGGTCAGGCTTTGGCCCAGCGTCGTCACGATACCGCGAACGTTGAAGGTGCCCGGGCTGATTTTGCCGGTCACGTTACCGTTCTTGTCGGTCACGGTCTGGGTAGCCAGCGCGCTGGCGGAGCCTGTACCCTGAATGGTCGGGATGGGGGTGAGTTGAGCCGGATCGGACGGGCAGACAAATGCCGCATGGGCGCCTGAGGATGCAAGTGCCAGCCCCACGGCCAGCGACAGCAGGGTACGAGTACCTTTCATAGGTGTTCCTTTTTTATTTTTGCCAGTGATTCCATAGCCTTGGCTCGTTGACCAAGGGCGCGCATTGTCACATTTCTGGCATGTCATACCAGTGAGCCAACGCACATTAAATGAATCTGGGAAGGTGCGGGAAAGCGTTTTTATGATCCCAGTAACGATATGATTTTTTTGATAATTCAATCAATTTTAACCCTGTGATCATGACGCTTTCGTGGCAGGGGATAATTCTCTTTGAGAATAAAGATTGAGGGGATCTTGTCACCTTCCTATACTGGGTTCGTTCCTCACGGAACCCAGGTAAAGGGCAAACCGGCAGTGATGCCGGGGCGCAATGCTTCCGGTCTCGATCGTGGATCCAGATAGCGGGGTTTCCCTGGGTGAGGGGTGGTTTTTGTGGCAGGTCCATTGCCCGTTGTCTGCGCCCATCATGCAGGTTGCGATTGTTCTTTGCCTTGGTGACCAATGCCAAGACAAAACAAGGAAGATAACAATATGCAACAGCTCTTCAGACCCAGCAGGCTTGCCATGCTGGTCGCCCTTGCGGCTGCGCCCGCCTGGGCTCAGGCCGCTCATCCCGCCTATAAATCCGGTACTGCCTACAAGGCTGGCGATATCGTCAGCAACGTCGGTGCCTTCTACGAGTGCAAAGAATTTCCCTATTCAGGCTGGTGCGGGGCATCCCCCTATCACTATGAGCCGGGGGTAGGTGTGGTCTGGGCCGATGCCTGGAAGCCCTATGGTGGCGAGGCGCCTCCTCCTGCACTCGGTGTGGCAGTCAGCTCGCCGGCTGTAGGTGCCAGCTTCAACGAAGGAGCCAGCGTGGCGCTGGCGGTGAGCCTGAGCGGCCCGGTAACGGCCTTGGCCCGGGTGGAATATCTTGTCGACGGCACGCTGGTCGCCACGGCGAGCGCCTCGCCCTGGAGTGCCAGCTGGAGCGCCGCCGGAGTGGGGGGCCATACCCTCAAAGCTCGCGCGCTGGATAAAGATGGCAAGGTACTGAGCGAGGCGGATTCGAGCTTCAACGTCGCCGCCGTGGTCGCGCCAGAGGCGCCCAAGGCGAGCATCAGCAGCCCGGCCAATGGAGCCAAGGTGACCCTGGGTCGCAGTGTGGCGGTGAGCGGTAACGTCACCGATGCCAACAACGATGTGGCCAAAGTCGAGCTCTATGTCGACGGCAAGAAGGTGGGCGAAGATACCACTGCCCCCTGGCAGGTGAACTGGACACCGGATGCCAAAGGCAGTGCCGCCCTCAAGCTGGTGGCCACTGACAAGACCAATCTGAGCGGTGAGTCGGCGGCGGTGACCGTCAATGTCGAGGAGGCCGCGCTGCCGCCCACCGGTGGCAACCTCTCTTGTGACATTCGCCAGATCTATCGTCCGGATGGTTACGAGTGCATGGGGGATGACCATGCCCGTCGGGTTATCGGCTACTTCACCTCCTGGCGCACCGGCAAGAACGGCCTGCCCGCCTATCTGGTGAGCGATATTCCATGGAACAAGATCACCCACATCAACTACGCCTTCGCGGCGGTGGATGAGCAGAGCCACACCATCAAGGTGGACGATGCAGCCACCAAGATGACTTGGGATGGCGTGCCGGGTGCCGAGATGGATCCTGAATTCGCCTACAAGGGCCACTTCAACCTGCTGTCGAAGTACAAGAAGCAGTATCCGGACGTGAAGACCCTCATCTCGGTCGGCGGCTGGGCCGATACCCGCGGTTTCTACACTGCCACTACCAAGGGTGACTGCTCGGTCAATACTGCCGGTATCAACACCCTGGCTGACTCGGCGGTGAATTTTATCCGCCAGTACGGTTTTGACGGGGTCGATATCGACTACGAATACCCCACATCGATGAAGGATGCGGGCAATCCCAACGACTTCCCGCTCTCCAACCAGTGCCGGGCCAAGCTGTTTGCCAACTACGAGGTGCTGATGAAGACCTTGCGGGCGCGGCTCGACAACGCCGGTAACGAAGATGGCCGCAAGTATATGCTGACCATCGCCTCACCGGCCTCGGCCTATCTGCTGCGCGGGATGGAGAACTTCCAGGTCACCCAATATCTCGACTACGTCAACCTGATGACCTATGACTTCCACGGCGCCTGGAACCACTTTGTCGGTCACAACGCGGCCCTGTTCGACAACAATGCCGACCCCGAGCTCTCCCACTGGGGCGTCTATACCCAGACCCAGTTTGGCGGCATCGGTTACCTCAACGCCGCCTGGTCTGCTCACTACTTCCGCGGTGCGCTGGCGGCTGGCAAGATCAACGTTGGCGTGCCCTATTACACCCGCGGTTGGCAGGGGGTGAGCGGTGGCAGTCATGGGCTGGGTGGCAAGGCAGCCCTGCCGAGCCAGAACGAGTGCCAGCCGGGCACAGGTGGCAGCACCATTCCGTGCGGCAACGGGGCGGTCGGCATCGACAACATCTGGCATGATCTCGACAAGAACGGCAAAGAGATCGGCGGTGGCGCCGTGCCCATGTGGCATGCCAAGAACCTGGAGAATGCGGCCAGCCTCGGCATCACGACTCTGCCCAGCTACGGCACGGCCTGGGGTCTGGATCCCAACAATCCGGCTCACGTGATGCAGGGCAAGTATGTGCGTTACTACGATGACAAGGCCCACGCGCCCTGGCTGTGGAACGAAGAGAAGAAGGTGTTCCTCTCAACCGAAGATGAAGAGTCCATGGGCCACAAGCTGGACTACATCATCAAGCGCGGTCTGGGTGGCGTGATGTTCTGGGAGATGGCGGGTGACTACGCCTTCGATCCGGCCAAGAACGAGTACGGCATGGGCAGCACCCTGACTACTCTGGCTTACGAGAAGTTTGCCAAGGCAACTCCGTACAACACCAAGCAAAACGATCTGGCCGCGCCGAGCGCCCAGCTCGACATCCAGGTCAGCCTCTCCGGCTTTAAGGAAGGGGACTCCAACTACCCGATCAACCCGAAACTCAAGCTGGTCAACAAGTCGACCCAGACCATTCCGGGCGGCGCGCGCATCGAGTTTCTGGTGCCCACCTCCACCTCTGACACCATCACGGATCAGAGTGGCATGGGCCTGAAAGTGGTGGAGAGCGGTGGCAACGACAACTCGGAAGGCATTGCCAATGAGAGGGACTTCCACAAGGTCGCCATGAACCTGCCGGGCTGGCAGACTCTGGCACCGGGGGCCGAGATTGAAGTCGCCATGACCTACTACCTGCCCGCCGCTGGCGTGCCGAGCGGTATGCGCATCATCAGCGGCAGCCAGACCATTGGTCTCAAGGCCGAGTTCCCGACCCTGCCGGAGGCCGTGCTGGGCTCGGGTGGTGGCGAGAATCCGGGTACCAGCTGCAGCAGCCAGAACGTCAATCCGGCGGCCTACAAGGCCTATCCGAGCTGGCCGCAGGGCGATCATGCCAATGGCGGCGATCGCATCACCCATAACAAGGTAGTGTGGCAGGCGAACTGGTGGACCAGCAGCGAGCCCAAGGCAACCGATGGCAGCTGGAAGTCTGTTTGTAGCTATTGATTTTAAAATCAATGAGATAAGTGAGGCTTCGGCCTCACTTTTTTTGTCTGGTTGGTCGCTCTGGTTGAAAATGCGCCTGCCTTTCCTGGCGGGCAGCCTCTATAATAGAGTCGATTAATAATCAGATGGATATCAGCGTATGGCGAGTATATTGGATTCCGTTGATCAACGAACTCAACTGGTGGGTGAAAACCGCCTCGAGTTGTTGATGTTTCGTCTCGGCACCCGTCAGATGTTCGCCATCAACGTCTTCAAGGTACGGGAAGTGGTCAAGTTGCCCCATCTGAGCAAGATGCCGGGCTCCCATCACAATATCAGCGGGGTGGCCAATATCCGCGGCACCTCGATTCCGGTGATCAACCTGCGCAGCGCCATCGGTATGCGCCCCATGCCCATCGACAGTGAATCCAACCTCATCATCACCGAGTACAACCGCACCATTCAGGGCTTTCTGGTGGGGCAGGTGGCCAACATCGTCAACATGACCTGGAAGGATATACTGCCGCCGCCGCGCTCCGCCGGGCGCGCCAACTACCTCACTGCCATCACCCGCATTCCCGAAGATGGAGTGGAGCAGATCGTCGAGATCATCGATGTGGAGAAGGTGCTGGCGGAGATCATCACCTATGACATCCGCATCTCCGAAGAGGTGCTGGACCGGGAGATCCTGCCCGAGATGCATGGACGCAAAGTGCTGATCGTCGATGACTCCAGCACCGCCCGCAATCTGGTGCGCGAGACCCTGGGTCAGCTT
The DNA here is from genome assembly GCF_027705905.1 of Aeromonas sp. Y293-4. Taxonomy (NCBI): domain Bacteria; kingdom Pseudomonadati; phylum Pseudomonadota; class Gammaproteobacteria; order Aeromonadales; family Aeromonadaceae; genus Aeromonas; species Aeromonas sp. Y293-4. The sequence continues at coordinate 151,600 of NZ_JAPDCI010000003.1, forward strand.
GGGCTCGAGGTGATCGAGTGTCTGGATGGTTTGCAGGCGCTGACCCTGCTCAAGGGGTGGTGCGATGCTGGCAAGAAGGTGACCGACGAGATCCTGCTGATGATCACCGATGCCGAAATGCCGGAGATGGACGGCTACCGCCTGACCCACGAGGTGCGCAGCGATCCGCGCATGTCTGACCTCTTTATCACCCTCAACACCTCCCTGAGCGGCAACTTCAACGAAGCCATGGTCAAGAAGGTGGGGTGCGACCGCTTTATCTCCAAATTCCAGCCCGACTTGCTGGTCGGCGTGGCGCAGGAGCGGCTGCGTCAGGTGCTGAAAAGCTGAGAAGCTGCCTGCCGGTTATGCTAAATCAATAACAACACATCCCGCTTCGGCGGGATGTGTTGTTATTGGGTATTGGCGATGGATTGGGTGAATCAAGGTGCCACGCAGAGATCGTCGACTGCCCAAAACATCCGATTTCGGCGGGATGCTTGGTTATGGGATATTGGCGATAGACTGCGGGCTTATTGGCTGAGCAGCGGCTCCATAAAGCGGGCAACTTTATCGCGGATTTGGGGCTGGGCCGCCGGGGTGGGATGAATACCATCGTTCATCATAAGTTCAGGGCGCAGCGCAATATCATCCATAAAGAAGGGCAGCAGGGGCAGATCGTTAGCCTGGGCCAACTCGGGAAAGATCTGTTCGAACTGGCGCAGATAGCGGGCACCGTAGTTGCGGGGCAGCTGGATTTGGGTCAACACCACACGGGTCTGCTGCTCCTTGGCGAGCGCGATCATGCTGGCCAGATTTTGGCGGGTAATGGTCGGTGCGAAGCCGCGCAGGCCATCGTTGCCCCCCAGTTCGATCAGCAGCCAGTCCGGCTTGTGCTCCTTCAGCAGAGCGGGCAGACGGGCCAGCGCCCCTTGTGTCGTTTCACCGCTGATGCTGGCATTGAGCAGGGTGTGTTTGCCCCCCTCCTCCTGCCATTTCTGGCTGAGCAGGGCGGGCCAGCTCTGCTCAACCTGCATCTGATAGCCGGCGCTCAGGCTGTCTCCCAGCACCAGCAGGGTCTGGGCCTGAGCCGACGAGAGCAGGCTGCCGAGGCCAACAAACAAGGCAAACAGAATACGCACCATCAATTCAACTCCCGCTATGGATTGTCATCAAGGGATTGGAACAAAGGATACAGAGCATGAGTTCAACCCCCATTATTGTCGTCAAGGGCCTCGGCAAATCGGTTCGCCTCGGCCAGGAAAGCCTCACCATCCTTGAAGGGATCGATCTGCAAGTCAATAGCGGCGAGACGGTGGCACTGGTCGGCGCCTCCGGCTCCGGCAAGTCCACCCTGCTGGGGCTGCTGGCCGGGCTCGATCTGCCGAGTCAGGGGGAGATCGAAATCCTCGGCAAATCCTTGGGCGAGCTGGATGAAGAGGGGCGGGCCCGATTGCGCGCCGAGCAGATCGGCTTTGTGTTCCAGTCGTTCCTGCTGCTCCCGACCATGACGGCGCTGGAGAATGTGATGCTGCCCGCCGAGCTGCGCGGCGAGCGGGATTGTGAGCCAAGAGCTCGCGAGCTGCTGGCCGCGGTCGGGCTTGGCGAGCGGTTGCACCATCTGCCGCCACGGCTTTCCGGCGGTGAGCAGCAGCGGGTGGCCATCGCCCGCGCCTTTATGACCCGTCCAAGCCTGCTGCTGGCGGACGAGCCGACCGGCAACCTCGACAGCAAGACCGGCGAGAAGGTGATAGAGCTGCTGTTTGAACTCAATCGCAAGCACGGCACCACGCTAGTGGTGGTAACCCATGACCATCAGCTGGCCGAACGCTGCCAGCGGCAACTGGTCATGACGGCGGGTCGGCTGGATCGCGAGGTGGCCCATGATGTGGTGTAACGGGGTGAGCTGCGGGTCAGGTGGGAGATGCAAGGGATGATGCAGTGGCGATTGGGATGGCGACTGCTGCGCCGGGAAGGTTTCAGCGGCGAGCTGCGCTGGTTTGTGCTGGCGCTGGCCCTGAGCGTGGCGTGTGTCTTGAGTGTGGCATTGGTGGCGGATCGGCTCGATGCCGGACTCAAGGCGTCGGGCCGCGACTTTATCGGGGCGGATCGGGTGCTGCGCACCGCCGCTGCTCTGCCGGATGGTTGGCTGGAACGAGCTGAACAGGATGGCTTGGCGGTGCAGACCACCGTCAGCTTCAACAGCATGCTGTTTCATGGCGATGCGTTGCAGCTTGCCTCCATTCGGGCGGTGCCCGATGGTTTTCCCTTCTACGGCAAGCTCACTCTGGAACCTGCCCGCGCCCCGGCTCCCGGCGAGATCTGGCTCTCCTCCCGGGTGATGCAGCTGCTTAAGGCCAAAACGGGGGATGAGCTGGAGGTAGGCAATACGGTGCTCAAGGTGGCAGGCCTGCTTGGCGAGGAGCCGGATCAGGGCTTCAGCCCCTTCCTGCTGGCGCCGCGGGCGCTGATCCACAGTGCCGATATCGAGGCGACCGGCGCTCTGCTCCCGGGCAGTCGCCAGCAGTGGCGCTATCTGTTCAAGGGGCCGAGAGAGTCGCTGGCCCGTTACGAGCAATGGTTGTTGCCGCAATTGCAGGCCGGACAGAAGTGGATCAAACCGGATGACAGCGAATCCCAAGTGGGTCGCTCGCTGGCCAATGCCGAGCGTTTCTTCCGGCTTGCCTCGTTAAGCGGGGTGTTGCTGGGGGCGTTGGCGATGGGGATTGCTGTGCGCCACTTTGCCGAGCGCCAGACCAATATGGTGGCGCTGCTCAAGACCCTGGGGGCATCTCGTCGCTCGCTCTGGCAACTGATGGGAACCCTGCTGCTGTCGTTGACGCTGATCGGTGCGTTGCTGGGTCTGGTGGCGGGCACAGCCATGCAGTGGATCACCTTGCAGCTGCTGGGGGACCTGCTGCCGCCGGATCTGCCGCCCCCCTCCTGGCGTCCCTTTGCGCTGGGGGTGGCGGTGGCGCTCTTTATCACCCTGCTGCTCGCTTTTGTGCCCTTCTTGCGGCTGCTGAAGGTGCCGCCGCTGCGGGTATTGCGCCGGGAGCTGGAGGCGGGGATTCCCCCCTGGCTGGCCCTGCCGGTCGGCCTGTTCGGGCTGTTTGCGCTGGTCTGGGGCTTTACCGCCGATGTACGGCTGGCGCTGGGTCTGGTGGGTGGCATGGGCTTGCTGATGGGGCTGCTGGCCCTGCTGGCGGCGCTGATGTTGCGGCTGGGAGCAAGAGTGAGCGGGCCTCATGCCTTGCGGCTGGCGCTGGCCCACCTGTCGCGCGAGCGCAGCAGCGGCCTGTTTCAGCTGGCGGGCTTTGCGCTGGCGCTGATGCTGTTTGGCTTGCTCTGGTCGGCCCGGGTCGATCTGCTGGATGAGTTTTCGGCTCGTCTTCCCGTCGATGCGCCCAACCGTTTTCTGGTCAATGTGGCCGAGAACGAGCGGGAGGGGATCCTGAGCGAACTGGCGGCAGCCGGGGCCACCACTTCCGATTTCTATCCCATGGTGCGTGGCAGGCTGACCCATATCGCCGGTGAGGCGGTGGGCGAGGGGGCCAGCAGTGGCCGCGAGGGGGTCGATCGGGAGCTCAACTTCACTACCACGGCAACCCTGCCAATCGACAACAAGCTGGTGGCCGGGAAATGGCTCGCTGGGCCCGGCGAGGTGTCGGTGGATAGCGAGCTGGCCAAGCGACTCGATATCAAGCTGGGGGACATGCTCGCCTTTACCATCGAGGGGCGCAGCTTTGGCGCCAGGGTCACCAGTTTGCGCAGCATCAAGTGGGACAACATGCGCCCCAACTTCTACATGATCTTCTCCGAGGATCTGCTGGCACCCTTCTCCCGTACCTGGCTTGGTAGTTACCGATTGCCCGAGGCGGGGCGCTCTGCCGAGGTGGAGTTGATCCGCCGCCACCCCACGGTGAGTCTTATCGATGTGGATGACCTGATTGCGCGGCTCACTCAGGTATCGGAGCAGGTGAGCCGGGCGCTGGCGCTGATGTTGGGGCTGGTGACAGTGGCCGCGCTGCTGGTGCTGCTGACCCAGACCCAGGCCAGCATGGCTCAGCGTCGGCGCGAGCTGTTGCTGATGCGCACCCTGGGTGCCAGCAGCGATCTGCTCAGGAAGATGCTGCGCTGGGAGCTGGTGGCCAGTGGTGCGCTGGCGGGGCTCTGTGCCGCCATGGTGGTGGAGCTCTGCTCCTTTGGCCTGCAGTGGTGGTGGTTCGAGGGGCTGTGGCAGTTCCACTGGGCCATCTGGCTTGGCCTGCCGACGTTGGGGGCACTGCTGGTGACGCTGGCGGGGCAGGGGATGCAGCGCCAGCTGCTGGCTGGCACCCTGAGCGATCGGTTGCGGGGTCTGGGGCAGGGACTGTTGTAATACCGCCAGCGCGAGCCGATGCCACAGAGTGCAATAGCGCAGCCACAATAAACAAGCAGCCCGGCCATTGGTCGGGCTGCTTGTTATGCGAGGTGCTGACGAGCGGACGCAGCGAGCAGGTATGAGTTAGCGGGGCTCGCGCAGCAGATTGGTGAGGGCGCTCGGCAGCTCGGGATAGCTGAAGTGAAAACCGGCCTGTTGCAGCCGCGCTGGTATCACCTTTTGTCCGGTCAGCAGCAGATCGGCCGCTTCACCCATCACCAGTTGCAGCAGGGGGGCGGGCACGAAAAAGAGGTGCGGGCGGTGCAGCGTGGTGGCAAGGGTCTGGCTGAACTCCCGGTTGCTGACCGGATGGGGGGCGGTTCCGTTGAAGATGCCGCTGCACTCCTCGTGTTCCAGCAGGAACAGCATGGCGCGTACCAGATCCTGCACATGGATCCAGCTCATCATCTGGCTGCCCGATCCCATAGGGCCGCCGAGTCCGAGTCGGTAGGGGGGGAGCATTTTGGGCAGGGCGCCGCCATCCATGCCAAGCACCAGCCCGATCCGCACGATACAGACCCGGGTTTGGCGGTTCTGGGCCTCTTGCGCCAGGGTCTCCCACTGCTGGCAGAGCTGGTGGGTAAACTCGTCGTTGGGAGAGCGGCACTGCTCGTCGAGGGTTTCGGTGCCCTGTCTGCCATACCAGCCGATGGCGGAGGCGTTGATCAGCACCTTGGGCGGCGTGCTGGATAGCTTGATGAGATCCACCAGCTGCTCGGTCAACAGCCAGCGGCTATCGCAGAGCAGCTGTTTGCGCGACTCGCTCCAGCGTCCGGCGGCGATAGGTTCACCGGCCAGATTGATCACCGCGTCCACGTCATTGAGGTCATCAAGCCGGTCGAGGTTATCCAATACCTTGATATCGTGGCCGAGCAGGGAGTAAGCGCGGCTCCCCTGCCTGCTCAATACCACGACCTCGTGATTGACCTTGAGATGGGCAACCAGCTTGCGGCCGATAAAGCCGGTCCCTCCGGTAATAAGAATCTTCATCGCTGCATGCTCCTGCTGCCGTTTGCTCAACTTTAATGGTGTGGCTTCCCTTCAACAAGTGAGACGTGCTTCGGGAGTTTTCTGTTTGACGTTTGTTAACTCTATCCTCTTCTTACGACATATTGTTGAACAATAGTCTGAATTGATTGATTTTTGTTGGGTGGACATTTGTTGAACAATCGCTATTATGGCGACCCTTTTCGCCTGTCCACCGAGGCTGTCACCCATTATCCGAGCATCAAAGAGGCCGCCATGCCATTTCGTCGTTTGAAACTTCGCCAGCTTTACTCGAGGATTCTGCTGGCGCTGCTGATGGGGGGCGGGATCCTGCTGCTGGGGGTTGTTGCCGTTATCTGGCAGACGGTGACGGAGATAGAGCGTGATGCCGATTCACGGTTGCAGCATGCCCGGATGATGTTTGATCGCACCATCGGCCATGCCCGGCAAGCGGCCATCAATGTGGAGGGGATGCTTGGTCACTCCTGCAAGGAGGCGGCACAACTGCTGCGCGAACAGGTTGCCACTGTGCCCGATGTCCGTTCCGCCAATCTTGCCGTAGGCAGCCACATCTATTGCACCTCGCTCTATGGTGACTACGATGGCCCCTTCACTCTGAACAACTATGTGGATGGCAGGCTGCAACTGCTGCCAGGCAATGAGGTCACACCGGATCGCCCCTTGATCGTGCTGCGTCATGAAACGGACAAGGGGAGTGTGCTGATCGGTGTAGATGGCTACTACCTGCGCAATACCCTGGAGATCTCCAGCAAGAACTCCCCGATGGCTCTGGTGGTGGGGCAGAGGGCTCTGTTTGGTTCAGGCCAGGTCGGGGCGGCGCCCTCTCCGACAGAAGAGGGTTATATTGCCCTCGCTTCGGCCGATTTCCCCTATCAGGTCGTCACCCGGGTCACGGTACATGACTACTGGAGCCACGCATGGCGCTACTCCAGATATACCTTGTTCCTCTCTCCGCTGCTGGCGCTGCTGATTGGATTCGGCACCTTCAGGCTGATGGGGCGTAGCAGCTCACCAGCGGAAGAGCTCAAGCGGGCGTTGATCGAAGAGGAGTTTATCCCCTATCTGCAGCCGGTGGTCTCCGGTGAGGATGAGCAGTGGCGTGGCTGTGAGGTGCTGATGCGCTGGCAGCATCCCAAGCAGGGGATGATCTCGCCGGATCGCTTTATTCCGCTGGCGGAAGATAGCGGGCTGATCGTGCCCATGACCAGCCTGTTGATGGCGCAGGTGCGCGATCACTTCTCCCCTTATGCCCGCAAGTTGCCGGCAAAGTTTCATTTTTGCTTCAATATCAGCGCCAGGCACTTTCAGGATCTCGACCTGTTGGCTGACTGCAAGGCGTTTCTTGACGCATTTAAAGACAATCCCGTTGATTTGGGGCTGGAGCTGACCGAGCGTGAACTGCTGGTGGCTGATGAGACAACCGCTCAGATGTTTGCCGAACTGCGCAAACTGGGCGTCTTGATCTCTATCGATGACTTTGGCACCGGTCACTCCAGTCTCACCTATCTGCAACAGTTTCAGGTCGATGCACTCAAGATTGACCGGAGCTTTGTGGAGATGATCGGCACGGATGCACTCTCCAGCCATATCGTTGAAAACGTGATTGATCTGGCGAAGCGACTTGAATTGATCCTGATCGCGGAGGGGGTCGAGAAGCAGTCGCAGGCGGACTACCTGCGGGCGCGCCACGTTGACTATCTGCAAGGGTATCGTTACAGCCGTCCCATTCCGATGAAGCAGTTTTGCAAGACCCTATTTGGCTGAACGGTTTAATGGGGAGCATAAAAAACCAGCGATCGCTCGCTGGTTTTTTGTTGATACCGTTTGGCTTGGGCGTTCAGAGCATGCGCTGGAGGGCGCGGGCCAAGCGTTTAACCCCCTCCTCGATGGTCGCTTCATCGACGCAGGAGAAGCTCAGGCGCAGGGTGTTCTTGATCTCGGGGCGCACGTAGAAGGGGGCGCCGGGTACGAAGGCCACTTTCTCTTTGATCGCCTCGTCAAACAGCGCCATGGCACTGATGTGGGCTGGCAGGGTCAGCCAGAGGAACATACCCCCTTCCGGTCGGGTGTAGCTGACGCCGGGCGGGCAGTGACGGGCCAACGCGGCCTCCATGGCAGCGCGCTGACGGCCATAGACCTCCTTGATCTTCTCCAGATGGGCGTCAAGGGAGTTATCCATCAGGAAGCGGTGCAGCACCTGCTGGCTGAAGGCGTTGCTGTGCAGGTCGGTCGCCTGTTTGGCGATGGTCACCTTCTTGCGCAGCCACTCCGGCACCAGCATCCAGCCCAGCCGGAAGGCGGGCACCACGGTTTTGGAGAAGGAGCCGAGGAGCACGGTATTGTTCGGCGCCAGCTTGGCAATCGGGGGCAGATGTTCACCTTCGAAGCGCAGCTCGCCGTAGGGATCATCTTCCACCATCAACAGCTCGTGGCGCACCAGTCGCTCGGCCAGTGCCTCGCGGTTGGCACGGCTATAGGATACACCGCTCGGGTTCTGGAAGTTGGGCACGCCGTAGAGCAGTTTGGCATTGGATCCGCTTGCCAGCAGCGCATCCAGCGCAGCCAGATCCAGACCCTCTTCTCCAAGGGTGATCGGCTTGAAGGTGGGCTGGTAGACAGAAAAAGCCTGAATGGCGCCAAGGTAACCCGGCTCTTCGATGATGAGATCCTGCCCCTCGTCGATCAGCACCTTGCCCAGCAGATCCAGCGCTTGCTGGGAGCCGCTGGTGATGAGGATGTTGTCCGGATTGATCTGCATGCCGTGGCGGGCCAGATAGCGGTCGGCAATGTACTGGCGCAGCGGAGCATACCCTTCGGTCGCTGCATATTGCAGGGCGGCAGACCCCTGTTCGCGCAGCACATCCTGACAAGCCTGATCGATCGCCTTGACCGGAAACAGGTGAGGATTGGGCAGGCCGCCGGCGAAGGAGATGATCTCCGGATTGGCGGCAACTTTGAGGATTTCACGGATAAAGGAAGGCTCGACCTTCTCGAAGCGCTGGGCAAAAAACGGCTGCATAGGCAATTCTCTCGGCATGTGGGCGGTCGCTCCATTCGACCGCCAGGTTATCCGTTTGTATCAGATTTCAGAAATGAGGCAATGATTGTCACAAAAATCGCCAAAAAAGGGCTGGAACGACTCTACTGCGGATTATATTGGACGGTTAGTCGGTGTGGTGATGCCAGTGAGGGAGCAGGGAAGTTGATGGCCGGAATATTTGTTGCGCGAAACACTTGCGCCTTGGGCCTATCTTGGGATAATTCGCTCCCCTGTTTTCGCGGGTCGATGAAATGCCGAGCCGCGAGCGGTCCCGCTCGGGATCGGACACAAGATGTATTACCCGGATTGATGAAATAACGAGACCATTATGCCTGTGACCCAAGATGTATTTAACGAAGACGGCAAGTTCATGCGCAAGATCCGCAGCTTTGTCCGTCGCGAAGGCCGCCTGACCAAAGGGCAGGAGAAGGCCCTGGAAGAGCTTTGGCCGGTCATGGGCATCGATTTTGAGCCAAAGCAGCTCGATCTGGTCGCGCTGTTTGGCCGTGAAGCACCTGTGGTGCTGGAGATCGGCTTTGGCATGGGCGCCTCTCTGGTGGAGATGGCCAAGAATGCCCCCGAGAAGAACTTCATCGGCATTGAAGTGCACTCCCCGGGCGTGGGCGCCTGTCTGGGTACCGCTCAGGAAGCGGGCGTCACCAATCTGAAGGTGATCTGCCACGATGCGGTGGAAGTGCTGGAGCACATGATCCCGAACGGCTCACTCTCCTGCCTGCAGCTCTTCTTCCCGGATCCCTGGCACAAGAGCCGTCACCACAAGCGTCGCATCGTACAGCCTGCGTTTGCCCAGGACATTCGCCAGAAGCTGGCCATCGGTGGCGTGTTCCACATGGCGACCGACTGGGAAAACTATGCCGAGCACATGCTGGAAGTGATGAGCGCCGCCGAGGGTTACGAGAATACCTCTGCCACCGGTAACTGGGTGCCTCGTCCGGACTGGCGTCCGCTGACCAAATTTGAACAACGTGGCCACCGTCTCGGCCACGGGGTTTGGGATCTGATTTTCAAGCGTGTCAGCTAAGCTGGCACGTCAACACACCTAGCGTATCAACTAACTTGAGGAGCTATCATGGCCAATCGTAGCCGCCGCCTGCGCAAGAAACTGCGCGTCGATGAATTCCAGGAAATGGGTTTCGACATCAGTTTCAACTTCCCGGTCGGCACTGCCGAAGAGACCATCGATGCGGTAGTCGATGCGATGATCGATGAGGTTGTTGAACCCCGCAAACTGGCTTTTGCCGGCTCCGGTCACCTGGCCTGGGAAGGGATGATCTGCACCCAGCAACTGGGCAAGTGTACCGAAGAAGACCGCGCTGCCGTCAAATCCTGGCTGGAAGGCAAGGGGATGGAAGCCGTGGTCGTTACCGAACTGTTCGACCTCTGGTACGGTGAACCGGCCTGATACAAGGCTGCCGCATCTGGCGCCTTGTTGTGGGTAACTGAAAAATCCCGCCGCTGGCGGGATTTTTGTCAGTGGGGATGGGATCTCCACCGCTGTTTTAGTCATGGAATCGCTTATTGCTTATGGTGTTGTCATCCGAATTACTGGCCAGCATCCTTGAAGAGGTGCGCCCGTTGCTGGGACAAGGCAAGGTGGCCGACTACATTCCGGCACTGGCTCAGGTACCGGCCGATCGGCTTGGTATCGCAGTCTGTACCGTCGAGGGGGAGCTGTTCACCGCCGGTGACGCTTTTGAACCCTTCTCCATCCAGAGTATCTCCAAGGCCCTGAGCCTGACCCTGGCACTCACTCTCTATCAGGAGGAGGAGATCTGGGCCCGGGTTGGCAAGGAGCCCTCCGGCCAGCCCTTCAACTCGCTGGTTCAGCTCGAGTTCGAGCAGGGGATCCCCCGCAACCCCTTTATCAATGCCGGGGCGCTGGTGGTGAGCGATCTGCTGGAGACCCGCCTCACTGCGCCGCGTCAGCGTACCCTCGAGCTGGTGCGCCGCCTTTCCGGCAATCCGGCCATCATGGCGGATCAGGTGGTCGCCCGCTCCGAATATCAGCACTCTGCCCGCAATGCCGCCATCGCCTATCTGATGAAGGCCTATGGCAACTTCGAAAACGAAGTGGACAAGGTGCTGCAAAGCTACTTCAATGCCTGTGCCATTCGCATGAGCTGCGTCGATCTGGCGCGGGCATTCATCTATCTGGCCAACCGTGGTGTGCCACTGGGCGAGAGCGTGCCGCTGCTGCCCGCCCGCACCACCAAACAGGTCAACGCCCTGCTCGCCACCTGCGGTCTCTATGATGAGGCGGGCGATTTTGCCTATCGTGTCGGCATGCCGGGCAAATCGGGTGTCGGCGGCGGTATCATCGCCCTGATCCCGGGCGAGCTCTGCGTCTGTGTCTGGTCGCCCGAGCTCAACAAAGCCGGTAACTCGCTGGCGGGCACGGCAGCGCTGGAGCTGCTGGCCGAGCGGCTGGGTCGCTCCATTTTTTAACCTTGTTCACTATGAATCGAGAAATCACCATGAAACGACATCTTCGCTTCCTGCAGGCCGCGCTGGCGACCTTACTGCTCTGGTGTGCCCTGCCCGCCGTGGCAGGGGAGTTGCCACCGCTCTCGCTGGCCGATGCCAAGGCCAAACAGGCTGTCATCCTGGATACCCGCGCCAGCTACTTCTATCAGGGGTGGCCGATGGAAGGGGAGAAGCAGGGCGGTCATGTGGCGGGCGCCGAGAACCTCTCTGCCGAGTGGAAATACAGCGATGAAGAGTGGCCAAAGGCCCTCGAGATCAAGGGACTGAAGGCCGATCGTCCGGTTGCCCTCTACGGTGCGTCCCGCGAAGTGGCCGAGGTGGCCCGTCTGCTGCGCAAGCAGGGGATCAAGCAGCTGTTCGAGCTGCAAGGGTGGCAAGCCGCACCGCGCGAGTCGTTGGCACGCTGGCAGCAGCTGGTCTATCCGCGCTGGTTGGCGGATCTGCAAGAGGGCAAGCCGGTTGCCGCTGCGCCCAAGGGGGACTGGAAGCTGTTTGAAGTGGATTGGGGTTCACCCAAGGCCTACCTCATCAGCCACATCCCGGGGGCCGGTTATATCGATACCAACAGCCTCGAAGAGGAGCCGCTGTGGAACAAGGTCTCTGACGAAGCGCTCAAGAAGCTGCTGCTGGATAACGGCATCCGTCACGACACCACCGTCATCCTCTATGGTCGCAACACCATGGCGGCTGCCCGTGCCGCGCATCTGATGATGTATGCGGGGGTGGAAGATGTGCGCCTGCTGGACGGTGGTCTGGATGCCTGGTTTATCCAGCACCTGCGCACCGAAACCGGTCTGCCCAACAAATATGAGCCGGTGAAGGAGTTTGGCGTGGCCATTCCCGCTCACCCCGAGTACTACACCACGTTAAGTCAGGCGAAAGAGCTGCTCAAGCAGCCCGATAGCGCACTGGTCAGCGTGCGTACCTGGGACGAGTTTGTCGGCAACACCTCAGGTTATAGCTACATCAAGCCGAAGGGCGATATCCCGGGGGCCAAGTGGGGTCACGGTGGGGTGGATGCCAATAGCATGAGCGATTTCCACAACCCGGACGGCACCATGAAGCCGGCCCGCGAGATCCTCGCCATGTGGGAGCAGTGGAACATCGAGCCGACCCAGCAGGCGGCGTTCTACTGCGGTACCGGCTGGCGCGCCTCCGAGGCCTTCTTCTACGCCTGGCTGATGGACTGGAAACAGATCAGCGTCTACGACGGCGGTTGGTACGAGTGGAGTTCCGATCCCAAGAACCCGACCGTGACCGGTGAGCGCCAGCCTGCCAAGTCATGATTGCGCTCTTGCGCTGAAAAGAAGAGGCCGGACAGAGATGTCCGGCCTTTTTCATTGCGCTCGCCACCCGGCCAGATAGCGAGGCTAAGTCGCTGATTATTGACGGCGATCCCGCTTTGCTCATCCCGCCATCCCGTGCCGTGCTATTGAACTAGGCTTCAAGAAACATCCTCGTGGTGAGGATGATCGCAGAAGAGGCCGCAATGAAAAAACTGATGATGATCCTGGTGTGCGCCCTGGGGCTGGTGGCATGCAGCTCCCAATACATCATGAGCACCAAGGATGGCAAGATGATCACCACAGAGAGCAAACCCAAGCTGGACGAGAGCACCGGCATGTATCGCTATTACGATCATGAAGGGCGCGAGGTAATGATCAAGAAAGATGACGTGACCCAAATCATGGAGCGCTAAGCGCTCTCTTGCCGCAAGGGCCGCTATCTGCGGCTCTTCTCTTTTTGCCGAAAAGTCGCGCTGTTTTCTCTGTTTATCCCCGCACATTCGCAGCAAATTCAGCCGTGATACAGCTTCCGTTATGGTTTAACCCTTATCATCACACTCCATTTTTTATTGGAGGTGTTATGTCCTTGATGTCTATCTGGAATTCCCGTTTTTCTGCACGCAGCTTGCTGGGTGGTGCCTTGCTGGTGGTGGCGTCAGCCAGCCATGCCGGTGACGATCAGTTCACGCTGGGGCGGACTATTTTGCTGGGAGCCGGTGATCATGGTGCGACAATACCTTTGGTGGTTTGCCGTCAGACCAAATATATCAAGGTGAAGGCGGAGCGTGATTTGACCCTGGATCGGGTGGTGGTGACCTATGGTGGTGATCGTACCAAGACCATTCGTTTCGATCGGGAAATGAGCAGTGATAAAGAGACCGAGTGGAAATCACTGGGCTCGCGCCGTTGTGTGAAAAAAATCGAAGTGTACGGTAATTCAGAGCGCAGCAAAGCGGGCGTAAAAGTATTCGGCCGCAAATAATTGATGCGGTTTTTCTGCGCAGACAGATGAGTTAAAAATAATGGCGAGCCTTGGCTCGCCATTATTTTTTATGGTCGGGTTCGCTATTTTTTCGGCCGAAACGGCTTGATGACAGTTTCATCGCACTCGAGATACGGCCCTTCCATCAAATCGATACAGTAGGGGATGGCGGGGAAGACTGCATCCAGACATTCGCGGATTGATTTGGGCTTGCCTGGCAGATTGACGATCAGGGTATCGTCCCGCAGCCCGGCAGTCTGGCGCGATAGAATGGCAGTCGGCACAAACTTGAGGGATTCGGCCCGCATCAGCTCGCCAAAGCCAGGCATCATGCGATCACATACCGCCTCGGTCGCTTCCGGCGTGACATCCCGCTTGGCCGGACCGGTGCCGCCTGTGGTGACGATGAGACAACACTGCTCCTCATCCGCCAGCTGGATCAGGGTCGCTTCAATCAGCTCCTGCTCATCGGGGATCACCTGATAGACAGGTTCCCACTCCGAGGTCAGATAGGCGTTCAGGGTGTCGATGATGGCCTTGCCGGAGAGGTCTTCATAGATGCCCGCGCTGGCGCGATCGCTGACGGTGACGATACCGATTTTTGCCTTGCTCATGGTTTGCTCTTGAATGTCCGATAAAAGTGGCAATTAAAATAACATAATCAGTGAGATATGTTAAACCGTCAGGAGATGACGCGGGTCGGTGAGGGAAGAATAAAGTGTCGAATGAAGCAAAATAAGGCCACCCGGATTTTTATTTGCAATAAAAAACAGAAAATCACAACCTAAAATGTATAAGTGTTTTATCTCGCCTGAATTAAAAACAATCGCTTGTTTCCAAACACAATTAAAATAGATAGACACCCTCGTAGTGACCATTGTCCGGTTTAGTCGCCAGTGGATGGATTGAACCCTTTTTAGCCGCGTCGTATATACAGATTTATATGGCTGGGACGTGATGGTGTGGTACCGCAGTGTGTTGCCAGCAATAGTCGCCAAGGAGGGCATATGGAGTTGCCTGATTTTGACACCCTGAAGGAGTTGGCTGCGAGTGAGCCCTCCCGGCTGGATGCGATTCTGGAGCAGCAGATCGACCAGTTGATGGCCCGTGCGAGCCCCGATCAGCAGCGCCGTCTGCGCGGGTTGCAGTTCAAGATTGATGGTCAGCGCCGTCTGGCGAAAAACAATCTTGATAGCTGTATTCGGATTACCAACATGATGCGGGAATCTTTTTATTTGATGCGCAGCGAAATGAGCCAGTTCAGAGAAGAGGGGGACCATCCGCCTGAAAGCGATGGCAGTGGTAAAATAATCCATCTGGCGGACTATCGACGTCGTAAATAATCTGCAATAACCCCCTTGGTTGATATTTCAGCCAAATCGGTGAGGCCATAATAAAGGGAGTTGCTGGCGACCTGATTGTTATGGTTTTTAATGTTAGTCGTAATGTATTTGTGATGTAATCTCTTTTCTCCTTCTTGTAATAACTTATTAGTCAGGTTGTGATAGGGGTGGATGAATAACAGTAAAAGTTAGGCTAATATGGCCGAAATTTTTATTGCTACGACTCGAAGGGATTATGAGAAGTATCACACCAAGACGGGTGTTGTCGCGGGAGCAACAGACAGAGATCACCCGCATTATCGTCAAGGTGGGTCAGATGTTGGCCCAGTTCGGGGCGGAGAGCCGGATCATCGAGCAGACCACGGTGCGGCTGGGGATGGCGCTGGGGCTGGAGAGTGTCGAAATGGCCATCTCTTCCAGTGCCATCGTGCTCACCAGTCTCTATCAGGGGGGTTGCGTCACCACTACCCGGCGGGTGCGCGAACATGGCATCAATATGCAGGTGGTGTGCGAGATCCAGCGGATCTGCATCATGGCGGAAAAAGAGCTGATCGGTGCCCGTGAAGTGCGCCAGCGCCTCGAAGCCATCGTCCCTTTCCACTATCACCCCTGGTTGGTGGTCCCCATGGTGGGGCTCTCCTGTGGTGCCTTTAGCCTGCTGTTTGGCGGTGACTGGCCCATCTTCCTGGTGACCTGTTTCTCGTCTGCCGTGGCGATGCGGGTGCGCCAGCTGATGGCCCGCCATCACCATAGCCCGCTCATCAACTTTGCCGCCACCGGCTTTATTGCCACCTTGCTCTCCTCCAGCGCCACCTTCTTCAACTGGGGTGACCAGCCCTATCTCGCCATGGCGGCCAGCGTGCTGCTGCTGGTGCCGGGCTTTCCGCTGATCAATGCGGTCTCCGACATGGTGAAGGGCTACTTCAACATGGGCTTGGCCCGCTGGGGGACCGCGACCCTGCTGACCATCAGCGCCGCCATAGGTATCATTTTGGCCATGTCGGTCACGGGGATCTGGGGGTGGAAAGTATGATGGATTTGCTCTGGCTACTGGCCAAGGATGCTTTCTGGTCCTCCATTCCGGCGGTGGGGTTTGCCATGCTGTTCAACGTGCCACCACGGATGCTGAAGTATTGCGCCATGGGCGGCGCGCTGGCCCACAGCTTGCGTACCCTGCTGATCCACTACGGCATGCCCATCGAGTGGGCGACGCTGGCGGCGGCGACCACGGTCGGCTTTGTCTGCGTCTACTGGTCGCGCCGTCTGCTGGCACCGCGTCCGGTGTTCAGCGTGGCTTCCATCATTCCGATGATCCCGGGCAGTTATGCGTTCAAGACCATGATTGCGGTGGTGGAGCTCAACATCAACGGCGTGACCATGGAGTTGATTCAGAGTGCGGTGGAGAACGGCCTCAAGGCGCTCTTTATCGTCGGTGCCCTCAGTTTCGGTTTGGCGATCCCCTCTCTGGTCGTGTACCGTAACCGCCCCATAATCTGACAGACGGTGAGAGGCCCCATGAAGATTTCCATGATTGCCGCCATGGCCCACGACAGGGTGATCGGCAAGGACAACCAGATGCCCTGGCATCTGCCTGCCGATCTGGCTCACTTCAAGCGTGTCACCCTCGGTAAACCGGTATTGATGGGGCGCAAGACCTTCGAATCCATCGGTCGACCGCTGCCCGGACGGCGCAATCTGGTGATCAGCCGCAATCCCGATTATCAGGCTGAGGGCATTGAGGTGGTGGGCTCCGTCGAGTCGGCGCTGGCGCTGTTGGCAGGCAGCTCGGTGGAGGAGTTGATGGTGATCGGTGGTGGTCATCTCTATGCCGAGATGTTGCCGAGCGCGGATTGTCTCTACCTGACCCGCATCGATCTGGCGGTGGAGGGGGATACCCGCTTCCCTGCTTTTGACGATGGTCAGTGGCAACGCGTTGATTGTGAGAGCCACCCTGCCGATGAGAAGAACCCGCACCCCTATAGCTTTGAGACCTGGCTGCGCCGCTGACGGGCGAATGCTAATGGGCAAACAACAACAAGGGCATCTTCGGATGCCCTTGTTGTTCTGTTGGGTTTTCAAGACGGGATTAGATGCCTGAGCCGTCGTTCTCGCCATTTTCCTCGTGCAAACCGCACTCGCGCTTGAGGCCGAAGAAGCGGGTCTGCTCCTCGCTCATGCCCGGCTCCCACTTGGCGGTGGTGTGGACATCGCCCACCGAGAGATAACCCTGCTCCCACAGCGGGTGGTAGGGGAGGTCGAACTCCTTGAAGTAGTAGAAGACATCCTTGTTGCTCCAGTCGATCACCGGCAGGAACTTGAAGCGGCCGCGCTGGATGCCCAACACCGGCAGCTTGCCACGGCTGCCGGACTGCTCCCGGCGCAGGCCGGAGAACCAGGTCTGTGCCCCCAGCTCACGCAGGGCGCGGTCCATCGGCTCCACCTTGTTGAGCTGGTTGTAGCGGGTGATCCCCTCCACGCCCTGCTCCCACAAGAGGCCAAATCGCGCCTCCTGCCAGGCAGGGCTGAGCTCGGCCCGGTAGATCTTCAGGTTGAGTGCGAGGCGCTCGGTCAGCTCGTCGATGAAACGGTAGGTTTCCGGGAACAGATAACCGGTATCGGTCAGCACTACGGGCACGTCGGCCCGCTCGCGGCTTACCAGATGGAGCATCAGCGCCGCCTGAATGCCGAAGCTGGATGAGAGCACATGCTCCCCCGGCAGATTGGCCAGAGCCCAGCGCACCCGCTCGGGGGCGCTCATGGTATCCAGCTCCCGGTTGAGGGGCGCCAGTGCCTCGGCCTGCTCTTCACGGCCGAGGGCCAGCAGTGCCTGCAGGTCAAGGCGGCCATCTTCAGTGACATTAAGCGGCAGATTAAGCGGCATAGAAGTCCCTCGCAGAATCGATAACGGGGGCAATCACCCCAACCCGGATCACGAAGTCGCCGAAGCACTCACCCTGATTTCGCTCGGTGGCCCAGCGGCCGATCAACGCGTCCAGTTCGGCCAGGATCTGCGGCTCGGTGATGTTCTCCTGATAGAGGCGCGGAATGCGGGTGCCCTCCAGATTGCCCCCCAGATGCAGGTTGTAGCGGCCGGGCGCCTTGCCCACCAGACCTACTTCCGCCAGCATGGCGCGGCCGCAGCCGTTGGGGCAGCCGGTGACCCGGAAGATGATGGCGTTATCCGCCAGGCCGTGCTTGGCCAGTAAGCCCTCGATGTCGGTGACAAACGCGGGCAGCATGCGTTCGGCTTCAGCCATCGCCAACGGGCAGGTGGGCAGGGCCACGCAGGCCATCGACTGCTTGCGCTGCTCGCTCACGCCGTCATCCAGCAGGCCGTATTGGCGCGCCAGCCCTTCGATGCGGGCCTTCTCGCTGGCAGGCACCCCGGCGATGATCAGGTTCTGGTTGGCGGTCAGGCGAAAATCCCCCTGATGCACCTTGGCGATCTCCAGCATGCCGGTTTTGAGCGGCTTGCCCGGGAAGTCCAGCAGGCGGCCATTCTCGATAAACAGGGTGAGGTGGTGCTTGCCGTCGATCCCCTCGACCCAACCGAAGCGATCGCCCCGTCTGGTGAACTCATAGGGGCGAACCGGCCCGAACTGGATGCCGGCGCGGCTCTCCACCTCGGCCTTGAAGGCTTCGACGCCAACCCGTTCAAGGGTGTACTTGGTCTTGGCGTTCTTGCGGTTTACCCGGTTACCCCAGTCGCGCTGGGTGCTGACCACGGCGGCCGCCACCTCCAGCACGTGGGAGAGCGGAATAAAGCCAAAGTCGCTCGCCTTGCGCGGGTAGGTGCTGGTGTCGCCGTGGGTCATGGCCAGCCCGCCGCCCACCAGCACGTTGAAGCCTACCAGCTTGCCATGCTCGGCAATCGCCACGAAGTTGAGATCGTTGGCGTGGATATCCACGTCGTTATGAGGCGGGATCACCACAGTGGTCTTGAATTTGCGCGGCAGGTAGTTGGACCCCAATATCGGCTCCTCATCCTGCCCCAGTTTTTCACCGTCCAGCCAGATCTCCACGTAGGCGCGGGTCTTGGGTAGCAGGTGTTCGGATATCTTCTTGGCCCACTCGTAGGCCTCCTGATGCAGTTCGGACTCCACCGGGTTGCTGGTGCAGAGCACGTTGCGGTTCACGTCGCCCGCGGTGGCAATACTGTCGATACCGGTGCTGTTGAGGGTCTGGTGCATCAGCTTGATGTCGCGCTTCAATACCCCGTGGAACTGGAAGGTCTGACGGGTGGTCAGGCGGATGCTGCCGTAGAGGCTGTGCTCTTCGGCGAACTTGTCGATGATCTGCCACTGGGCCGGGGTGATGATCCCACCCGGCAGGCGGGCACGCAGCATGACGTTGTGCAGCGGTTCCAGCTTCTGGGCGGCGCGCTCCGGGCGGATGTCGCGGTCATCCTGCTGATACATGCCGTGAAAGCGGATCAGCTGGAAATTGTCGCCGTTAAAGCCGCCGGTGAGCGGATCCTGCAGATCTTGCTCAATGGTGCCACGCAGGAAGTTGCTCTCGCGCTTGAGGCGCTCGTTGTCGGCCAGCGGCCCTTCGACCGGTCCCGCTGTTGGGTGAGAAAGAGGTTGTTTGCTCATCAATAGACATCCCTTTGATAACGTTTGGCACGACGCAATTCGCTCAAATACTCTTCTGCTTCCTCACGGCTCTTGTGGCCGTGTTCGGCAATCACTTCCAGCAGGGCCTCCTGCACATCCTTGGCCATCTTGTTGGCGTCGCCACACACATAGAAGTGAGCGCCTGCTTCCAGCCACTGGTAGAGCTCAAGCCCTGCCTCGCGCAGGCGGTCCTGCACATAAATCTTGTTGGCCTGATCCCGGCTGAAGGCTAGCGAGATCTTCGACAGCAGCCCCGATTTCACATAACGCTGCCACTCCACCTGATAGAGGAAATCCTGGGTAAAGTGGGGGTTGCCGAAGAAGAGCCAGTTCTTGCCTTCCGCGCCCTGAGCTTCCCGCTCCTGCATAAAGGCGCGGAACGGGGCGATGCCGGTGCCCGGGCCCACCATGATGACGGGGGTGTCGGGGTTTTGCGGCAGGCGGAAGTTGTCGTTGTGCTCCACGAATACCCGCACCTCGCCATCCTCAATCAGCCGATCCGCCAGATAGGAGGAGGCGGCGCCAGAGCGCACTGTGCCATCTTCCTGCGGGTAACGCACCACGCCGACGGTCAGGTGCACCTCCTCTTCCACCTCGCTCTGGGCAGAGGCGATGGAGTAGAGGCGCGGGGTGAGGGGTCGCAGCAGGCCAACCAGCTGCTCGGCCGTGAGGGCGGTCGGGAAACGCTTGAGCACATCCACCACCTGGGCAGAGGCGACCAGTGCATTGACCTGGGCCTTGTCGCCTGCCAGATCTTTCAGCGCTGCGTTGTCCGATATGTCAGCGAGTCCTGTGATAAAGCCGCCGTGCAGCCGGGTCAGTTCGAAGTGACTGGTCAGGGCCGCGCGCAAGGTGCCGTGGGCCGTGGCTTCATCGCCAGAGAGGCCGGTCAGGGCCAGCACTTCATTAACCAGTTCTGCATCGTTGTCGAACCAGACGCCGAGGGCATCACCCGGTTGATAGGTAATGCCGGAGTCGGCCAGATTGATCTCGATATGGCGGATATCCTTGGTGGAATCTCGGCCAGTTATCTTCTGATTGACCGACAGGCGTGCAGGGAAGGGGTTCTCCTTGCTGTACTGGCTGTGGCCAACCGCCTGCTGCACCGCGCTGGCTACGCTGCTGCTGGCTGCTCCGGTAGAGAGGGTTGCGGTGATGGCGTTGAGTGCCTGTTCGCTCCACGCCTTGGCTGCATCCTGATAATCCACATCAAGGCTGGCGAGCTCATAAATGCGCTCGGCTCCAGCGGTGGCGAGGAAGTTGTCAAAATCTTTGCCGGTCTGGCAGAAAAATTCGTAGGAGCTGTCACCCAGCCCCAGCACCGCGAACTTGAGGCCGTCCAGTTTGCCAACCTTGCCTTTTTTAAGCTGCTCGAACAGATCGACGGCGCTCTCCGGCGGTTCACCCTCCCCGTAAGTGCTCACTACCACCAGCAGGTGGCTCTCTTTCTTGAGCTGCTTGGGTTTGTAGTCGGCCATCGACGCTAGGGTGACGGGTAGGCCGCGGGCCTCTGCCTGCGCCTTGATGGCAGTGGCGACACCTTTGGCGTTGCCGGTCTGGGAGCCGTAGAGAATGGTCAGGCTGCCGCTGGGGGCAGCCACGGCGGCGCTGGTTGCAACGCTCTGCTGACCGGTCTGGGAGAGGCCGTAGAGATATCCGCTCACCCAGGCCAGTTGCTGGGTATTGAGGGTCGAGAGTACCTGACCCAACTGACGTTGCTGCTCGTCAGAGAGGGGGGAGAGGTTGAATGGGGAATCCTTCAATTGCATCACACGCGTCTTCCATGGTCTGATTTTTGGCCAGATTAAAGGGCGTGCTGGATAACAACAAAGAATAAAAATATCTTCTTTATTCCATTATTGAATTTATAAAGTGATTTGACGGTAAAGGAGATAGAAAAACGCCCCGCAGTTGCGGGGCGTTTTTATTGGCTATCACGCTCGGGATTGACCCAAGGGATTTAGCTGGCTTCTGTGGGCCTTACTTCTGCGGACGCAGGGCAGGGAACAGAATAACGTCACGGATGGTGTGGCTGTTGGTGAACAGCATGACCAGACGGTCGATACCGATACCCTGACCGGCCGTCGGCGGCAGGCCGTGTTCCAGTGCGGTGACGAAGTCTGCGTCGTAGAACATGGCTTCGTCGTCGCCAGCTTCTTTCTGATCAACCTGATCCTGGAAGCGCTTGGCCTGATCTTCTGCATCGTTCAGCTCGGAGAAGCCGTTGGCCAGCTCGCGGCCACCGATGAAGAATTCGAAGCGGTCGGTTACGTCCGGGTTCACGTCGTTGCGGCGAGCCAGCGGAGAAACGGCAGCCGGGTACTCGGTGATGAAGGTCGGTTGCAGCAGCATGTGCTCCACGGTCTCTTCGAAGATCGCGGTGATCACGTGGCCCAGTTCCCATCCCTTCATCAGCTCGATGTGCAGACGCTTGGCAACGGCCTTGGCGCTCTCCAGGGTAGCCAGATCGTCCAGAGTTACGTCCGGGTTGAACTTCAGGATGGACTCGACCATGGTGAGGCGCTGGAACGGCTGACCGAAATCGATGGTCAGGCCCTCTTCGCCCTCTTTGGCGTAACGGATCTTGGTGTCGCCCAGAATGTCTTGCGCCAGGGTGCGCAGCAGCTCTTCGGTCAGGTCCATCAGATCGATGTAGTCGGCGTAGGCCATGTAGAACTCGATCATGGTGAACTCGGGGTTGTGACGAACCGAGATACCTTCGTTACGGAAGTTGCGGTTGATCTCGTAGACACGCTCGAAACCACCGACCACCAGACGCTTCAGATAGAGCTCCGGAGCGATACGCAGGTACATGTCGATGTCCAGCGCATTGTGGTGAGTGACGAACGGACGCGCGGAGGCACCACCAGGGATGACTTGCATCATCGGGGTTTCCACTTCCATGAAGCGCTTTTCGTTGAAGAACTTGCGGATACCGGCAACCACCTGGGTGCGGATCATGAAGGTCTTGCGGGACTCTTCGTTGGCGATCAGATCCAGGTAGCGCTGGCGGCAGCGAGCTTCCTGGTCGGTCAGGCCTTTGTGCTTCTCGGGCAGCGGACGCAGTGCCTTGGTCAGCAGGCGGATATCGGAAACGTGAACGGAGAGCTCACCGGTCTGGGTCTTGAACAGGGTACCTTCGACACCCACGATGTCGCCCAGATCCCACTTCTTGAACTGCTCGTTGTAGAAACCTTCCGGCAGGTCGTCACGGGTGACGTAGACCTGGATCTTGCCGGCCATGTCCTGCAGGGTGGCGAAAGAAGCCTTGCCCATGATCCGGCGGGTCATGATGCGACCGGCAATCTTCACCCGTTTACCCAGGCTCGTCAGCTCCTCGGCGCTTTTGTCGTCGAACTCTGCGTGCAGATCGCCAGAGAGGCTGTCGCGACGGAAGTCGTTGGGGAAAGGATTACCCTGGGCGCGCAGGGCGGCCAGCTTGGAACGACGCTCGGTCATCTCGTTGTTGAGTTCGAGAGTTTGGTCGACTTCCGGAGTGATGGTTTGTTCAGACATGGTGATTCCTGCTTGTTTACAGACCTGATTTCAGGCTGGCTTCGATAAACTTGTCCAAGTCACCGTCGAGCACCGATTGGGTATTACGGGTTTCGACGCCGGTGCGCAGATCCTTGATACGGGAGTCATCCAGCACATAGGAACGGATCTGGCTGCCCCAACCGATATCAGACTTGGTCTCTTCCAGGGCTTGTTTCTCAGCGTTCTGCTTCTGAATTTCCAGCTCGTAGAGCTTGGCTTTCAGCTGCTTCATACACTGGTCTTTGTTTTTGTGCTGGGAACGGTCGTTCTGGCACTGTACCACGACACCGGTCGGAACGTGGGTAATACGTACCGCGGATTCGGTTCGGTTAACGTGCTGACCACCGGCACCGGAGGCACGGTAGACGTCGATCCGCAGATCCGCCGGGTTGATCTCGATATCGATATCGTCGTCGATCTCGGGGTAGACGAACACAGAACAGAAGGAGGTGTGACGGCGGCCACCGGAATCGAACGGAGACTTGCGAACCAGACGGTGTACGCCGGTTTCGGTACGCAGCCAGCCGAATGCATATTCGCCGGTGAACTTGATGGTGGCGGATTTGATGCCAGCCACGTCGCCTTCGGAGCATTCAATCAGCTCGGGCTTGTAGCCGTGGGCATCGCCCCAGCGCAGGTACATGCGCAGTACCATGTTGGCCCAATCCTGCGCTTCGGTACCACCGGAGCCGGATTGGATGTCGATATAGCAGTCGGAGCCGTCGTGCTGACCGGAGAACATGCGGCGGAACTCGAGATCCACCAGCTTGGCTTCCAGCTGTTCGGATTCGGCGATGGCTTCGTTGAAGGTCTCTTCGTCTTCCCCTTCCACGGCCAGGCTCACCAGCATCTCGACGTCATCCACGCCCTGGGTCAGGGTGTCGATGGTGCCGACCACGTTTTCCAGCGCAACGCGCTCTTTGCCCAGCGCCTGTGCGCGCTCGGGTTCATTCCATACGTCCGGCTGTTCCAGCTCGGCGTTGACCTCTTCTAGACGCTCTTTCTTGGCGTCATAGTCAAAGGTACCCCCTAAGAAGCTCGGTCCGCTCAGACAGCTCCTTAAGTTTATTTAATACGGGATTAACTTCGAACATCGTGAAAACTCTCAGGGTCGATGTGATTTAAAAACGGGATATTCTAGCCAATTGTGGAAGGAATAAACAGGGTTGCCTTGGCTTGTGCGGCTCATGCCGTCAATTTCTGGTGCACTTTTCTCCACCTCGGTAGAAAATATCGCCCGCAGACCCATTTTCAGGTTCAGTTTTGGCCATTCGGGTCGCTAATGACTACGTGTAGTGTTGTGCAATTTAGGGAAAAACCCGCTCCTCACCTCAATAAGAAGAACACATGATGAAAAACCTGTCACTCAAGCAGAAGATACTGTTGTCAGTGGTGATCGCCCTTTCGTTGGTGATTTTGTTGCTCTCCTGGCAGAGCTATAGCAGCCAGAAATCCCTGTTGCTGCAAGGCAGCCAGGAGCAGTTGCAACGGCTGGGTACCCAGCAGGCCGAGCGTGTCAGCGACTGGCTCGCAGCCCGTCGCGACGTGATCCAGGCGCTCGGCAACAAGGCCGGTGCCGACCCCCTCAATGCCTTGCAACAGGCACAAGTCTCCGGCCGTTTCCAGCTCACCTATTTCGGTGAGAGCAGCGGCAAGATGAATGACTCCGATCCCTCCATCAACCGCGATGGCTACGACCCGCGCTCCCGCGGCTGGTATCAGGAGGCGATGAGCAAAGGTGGCCTGATTGTCACCAAACCCTATCTCGATGTGGCTTACAACATCATGGTGGTGACCCTGGCCCAGCCGGTTTCTGGCGGGGTAGTCGGTGGTGACCTCTCCATCGCCTCGCTAGTGGAAGACGTGACCAAGATGCAGCTGCCTGCCGACGGTTTCGCCATCATGATGCACAAGGATGGCACCATCATCGCCTACAAGGATGCCGCCAAGGCGATGAAACCGGCCAGCGAGATCGACAACGATCTGACCAACGCGCTGATCGAGCAGAGCAAGTCGAGCAAGGATCTGGTACCAGCTTATTTTGACAGCGAAGGTCGCGACAAGCTGCTGTGGGCGGTTGATATCCCCGACACAGACTGGGAACTGGTGCTGGTGCTGGACAAGGCCGCGCTGGAAGCGCCGCTCTCCTCTCTGCTGATGACCCAGCTGGGGATGGCGCTGCTGGTGCTGGTGGGTAGCATCCTCGCTATCTCCTGGCTGGTCAGCATGCTGCTTGGCCCGCTCACCAAGGTCTCCCAGGCACTGGCCCGCATTGCCGATGGTAACGGCGATCTGACCCAGCGCATCAAGATCGACGCCAACGACGAAGTGGGCCAACTGGCCAACAGCTTCAACCGTTTCGTCGGTAGCCAGCATCAGCTGATCGGCAATATCCGTCAGCTGGCCAACGAGTTGAACGCCGATGCCGAGCGCAGTCTGGTGACCAACCAGGCCGCGGTGGACGAGCTGCAGCGTCAGCAGCAGGAGGTGACCATGGTCGCCACGGCAGTCACCGAGATGGCAAGCGCCACCATGGAGATCGCCGGCAACGCCGAGAACACCGCCGCCGCTGCCCAGCAATCTGCCCAGAGCAGCGAGCAGGGCAAAATGCTGGTCAACAAGACTCGCCAGTCCATCAATGGTCTGGCCGAAGAGGTGGGGCAGGCGACCGAGGTGATCGGCGAGCTGAGCCGCCACGCGCAGGCCATCACCAGCATTCTCTCCACCATTCAGGGGATTGCCGAACAGACCAACCTGCTGGCACTGAACGCAGCCATCGAAGCGGCTCGCGCCGGTGAGCAGGGTCGTGGTTTTGCGGTGGTCGCTGACGAGGTGCGGGTGCTGTCGCGCCGTACTCAGGACTCCACCCAGCAGATCCAGTCCACCATCGAGACACTGCAACAGACCACTGCCCGCGCGGTGAGCCTGATGCAGACCAGTCAGGGACTGGCGGACAACAGCGTGCAGGATGCCGATCAGGCGGTGCGCGCGCTGGAAGAGATCACCAGCGCCATCTCCCTCATCTCCGACATGGCGGGTCAGATCGCCACTGCCGCCGAGGAGCAGACCCAGGTGACCGGCGAGATCACCCAGAACACCACCGCCATCAAGGATGTGAGTGACGAGATCACCGCCGCCGCCATGCGCGATCTGGATCAGGCCCACAGCCTCAAAGGGCGTGCTGCTGACCTTAACCAGCAGGTGTCGACCTTTATCCTGTAAAGTGCAACTCTCGGCCTGTTCCGGCTGAGATAAACAAGCCCCGCCCTCTGTCGAGTGCGGGGCTTTTTGTTGTTCGGGGGATTCCGGGTAGTTCGGGTTGCTCGCGGGTCATCCTGGTGCCGGATACGTGCCCCTGCGTCAGCTGGCGAGTAGAGAACAAACAAAGAGCCCACCGAAAGGTGGGCTCTGATCATATACGTCTGACGGAAAGGGAATTACAGGAATGGCATCGCCATAAACAGCTTGATCACCATGGCGTTGATGATGTCGATAAAGAAGGCCCCCACCATGGGCACTACCAGAAACGCCAGGTGGGAGGGACCGAAGCGCTGGGTGATGGCCTGCATGTTGGCAATCGCGGTCGGGGTGGCCCCGAGGCCAAAGCCGCAGTGACCTGCTGCCAGTACGGCCGCATCGTAATTTTTACCCATCACCCGGAAGGTGACGAAGATGGCGTAGAGCGCCATCGCCACGGTCTGGGCGGCCAGCAGAATGAAGATGGGCAGCGCCAGGCTGGCCAGATCCCACAGTTTCAGGCTCATCAGTGCCATGGCGAGGAACAGCGACAGGCTGACGTTGCCCAGCAGGGAGACCTCGCGATCGCTCACCTCATGCCAGTTCAGCAGGGTCAGGACGTTGCGCAGCAGCACGCCGACAAACAGCACGCAGACAAAGATCGGCAGCTCGAAGGCGCCCCCTTTGAGGGAAGCAGAGAGCAGCTCGCCGCCCTTGAGGCTGATGGCGATCAGCGCCAGCGTCTCGATAACGCTGAAAGTGGTGAGGGGGCGCTCCATATCCGGCATTTCGAAGCCCTGGGGGGCCTCATCCTGATTGTGCTCCTCACCGGGCACCTGCACTTTCTTCACCAGATAGCGGGCGACTGGGCCACCGATCAGGCCGCCCAGCACCAGACCAAAAGTGGCACAGGCGATGGCGAGCTCAGCGGCGGATTGCACGCCGTACTTCTCGGAGAAGGTTGCGCTCCAGGCCGCCCCGGTGCCGTGGCCGCCGGAGAGAGTGATGGAGCCTGCCAGCAGCCCCATGTGGGGATCCAGACCGAGCAGGGTCGCCAGACCGACACCCAGACTGTTTTGCACCAGCAGCAGGCCGGTGACCACCATCAGGAAGGTAACCACCGCCTTGCCGCCGCGTTTCAGGCTGGCGAGATCGGCGGAGAGACCGATGGAGGCGAAGAAGGCCAGCATCAGCGGGGTTTGCAGGCTGGTATCAAATTGCAGCTCCATCTGCAGGGTGGAGCGCAGCAGCAGCAGTACCAGCGCGACCACCAGGCCGCCGGCTACCGGTTTGGGGATGTTGAAGGTACGCAGCAGCCCGACTCGGGTAACCAACACCCGGCCAAGCAGCAATACCAGAGTGGCAGCGACCAGCGTTGCGTAGGAATCAAGTTGTAACATTCAGTACTCCCATGTTGATTGGCTGTGTCTTTCATAGCAAAAGACTTACAGATTCAGCCGGGATGAAAACAGTGTGGCTTATGTGCCAGCAAAGAAGGGGAAACATCTCCCCGCCCCAGGAAAGATGGGGCTTGTGCGGGCCTGAAATGCTCAGGCATCCAGATGAGATTTTAGTAAAATCCGGCGGATTGTAGCAAAAAGCATCGTTTAATTCCATCTTTGTCGTATTAATGCTCGTTTTAGTGGTTTATTGTGACATTTAACACTATGTAGGTAGAGGGCAGAAAAGCCGAAAAGGGTGCATGGAACGGCTGTCATTTGGGGCGCCAGTCTCTATAATTCGCCGGTTTCCGCTGCACGCAGAGGCGCTGGCGGGCGTTGACATTGTGGTTCACCCCGACATGGTTCATATTCCGGCGGTGTTCACTTCATCAAGAGGAGAGGGTGTGAAGAAGTCTATCTACATTGCCTACACAGGCGGCACCATTGGGATGCAGCGTTCCGATCACGGCTACGTGCCGATGGCGGGCTTTATGGAAGACTGTCTGGCGCGTATGCCCGAGTTCCACCGCCCCGAGATGCCGGATTACCATATCCACGAATATGCGCCCCTCATCGACTCCTCCGACATGACCCCGGCGGATTGGCAGCGCATCGCCGAAGACATTCGCGACAACTACGAGAAATACGATGGCTTCGTGATCCTGCATGGCACCGACACCATGTCGTTCACCGCCTCGGCGCTCTCTTTCATGCTGGAAGATCTGCACAAGCCGGTCATCATCACCGGTTCCCAGATCCCGCTGGCCGAGCTGCGCTCCGACGGCCAGCAGAATCTGCTCAACGCCCTCTACATCGCGGCCAACTACCCGATCCACGAGGTGACGCTGTTCTTCAACAATCAGCTCTATCGCGGCAACCGTAGCAAGAAGGTGCACGCCGACGGCTTCCACGCCTTCGACTCCCCCAACTATCCGCCGCTGCTCAACGCCGGGATCGCCATCTCGCTGGAAGCGGGTGAGCTGGGCGTGCCCTCTGCGCGGCCGCTGGTGCTGCACGATATCACCCCCCAGCCCATCGGCGTGGTGACCCTCTATCCGGGGATCTCCAGCGAGGTGATCGCCAATATCCTGCAACAGCCGGTGAAGGCGCTGATCCTGCTGTCGTTCGGGGTTGGCAATGCGCCGCAGAACCCGGCCATGCTGGCGCTGCTTTCCGAGGCTTCGGCCCGCGGCGTCATCATCGTCAACCTGAGCCAGTGCCTGCACGGCAAGGTCAACATGGGTGGCTATGCCACCGGCAACGCCCTGTCGCGGGCCGGGGTGATCTCGGGCTTTGACATGACCGCCGAAGCGGCGCTCACCAAGCTCCACTTCCTGCTGAGTCAGGACTTGCCATCCCACCGGATTCGCGAGCTGATGCAACAATCCCTGCGCGGGGAGCTGACTCCCTGAGAAACTGTCCGCGACCTTACTGCGAAGGCGTGATCAAGGCTCATGTGCTGCTCGCGTGTTTGTGAACAAGAGGGCTCACGTATATCTATACGCTCCGGTTCCTGCGCTGCTCTTCACCTTGCTGACGTCTTCTCGCTACAGGTCGTGAACAGCTTCTGACCTCCCCACCATGGGGAGAGTGGAAAAAGAGGGGAGCCATAATGGCTCCCCTCTTTGCTGTGGCCGCCGCGAGCGGCCTGCCGAGTCAGGTTCAATGGTTAAGGTCGACCCGCACTATCTCTTCCTCGTCGCGATACTGACGCTTGAGCTCGCTCTTGCTCTTCATCACGATCTCGCCGTCACGACCTATGTTCATGTGCTCGGGATTGTCGATGTGCATCGCCTGCCAGGCCATCACGGCTTGCAGGGAGGTGGCCTTCTGCTCGTCGGTGAGGGGCTTGCCATCGGGCCACTTGCCCAGCTCGACTGCGGTTTTGAGCCGCTCGTACACCTCTTGTGGCATCTGCCTGATAGCTTGTAAAAACTCACCCTGTTGAAACGACATCCGGCCTCTCCTTGAACTATTGAGCCATAAACAGCGGGATCTGATGGGCCATGCAGGTAGACCCTATCGGTCTATGCCGGCAGATCCTGGCGGACTACGCCAGCCATCTGCTCCATCACCCGCACTACCTGACAACTGTACCCGAACTCGTTGTCATACCATACGTAGAGCACGCAGTGATCCCCCTCGGCGATGGTCGCCTGGGAGTCGACGATGCCCGCATAACGGGAACCTACCATGTCGGAGGAGACCAGCTCGGTGCTGGCGCTGAAGTCGATCTGGCGATGGAGGGCCGAGCTTAGCGCCATCTGCTGCAGATAGGCGTTGAGGCTCTCCCGATCGGTGGCCTGCTCCAGCGAAAGATTGATAATCGCCAGCGAGACGTTGGGGGTCGGCACCCGGATGGCGTTGCCGGTCAGCTTGCCCTTGAGTTCGGGCAGCGCCTTGGCCACCGCCTTGGCGGCGCCGGTGCTGGTCATCACCATATTGAGGGCCGCGCTGCGACCGCGGCGCTCGCCTTTGTGGTAGTTGTCGATGAGGTTCTGATCGTTGGTGTAGGAGTGGACCGTCTCCACGTGGCCGTGGCGGATGCCGAACCGCTCCTGCATTACCTTGAGCACCGGGGTGATGGCGTTGGTGGTACAGGAGGCGGCGGAGATGATCCTGTCATCCGGGCCTATCACCTCATGGTTGACCCCGAACACCACGTTCTTCATCTCCCCCTTGCCGGGAGCGGTCAGCAGCACCTTGCCGGCACCGCGCGCTTTCAGGTGCTCGGAGAGGCCAGCCTCGTCACGCCAGACTCCGGTGTTGTCGACGATCAGCGCATCGTGAATGCCGTAGGCGGTGTAGTCGATGTCGGCCGGGCTGTTGGCGTAGATCACCTGAATGAAGGTACCGTTGGCGATGATGGCGCTGCGCTCCGCATCCACCTCGATGGAGCCGTTGAAGGGGCCGTGCACCGAGTCGCGGCGCAGCAGGCTGGCGCGTTTCTCCAGATCCCCGTCGCGACCGCCACGTACCACGATGGCGCGCAGGCGCAGCGGATTGGCGGCGCCGGTGCGCTCGATGAGCAGGCGGGCCAGCAGGCGGCCGATACGGCCAAAGCCGTAGAGCACCACATCGGTCGGCTGCGGCATCTGGCTGCGGCCAAGGGCCGGTACCAGTCGCGCTTGCAGATAGTCCTCGATCCCCGCTTCATCCTGATGATCCTGCCAGTAGCCGACTGCCAGCTTGCCAAGGTCAACCTCGGCGGCGGTGGGTTTGAGGGCAACGATGGCCTGAAGCAGGGGGAAGCTTTGCTGGATGGGGAGGGGGGCGCCCTGGTGGCGGCGGACGACCCGGTGGGCCTTGAGGATATCGATGGTGGAGGCGTTTTGCAGCGGGCGGCCGTAGAGGGTGATCTCGACCCCTTGTTGTCGGTAGAGGCGACCAATCAAGGGCTGCATGGCTTCGGCGAGCTCCTGGCTCTCCTGCCACGCTTGCAAGTAGTGCTCGTGGGTCATTGACCAGATCCTTTATTTCACGTTGTTGGTGTAAATAGAAAATTCGTCGAATGCAGATCAGTGTAGGGGTGTATATTTCGTTATATTATTCTGCAATCGCGGCCTTTTATGGCGCGCGCATTGTAATGGATATGTAACCGGTTTGCTAGCCGGAGGTGGCCCGTAAAGGCGCCAGTTGTTACCAACCCGCGTTACCAACAAGATGTGAACCATGGCCAATTTCCCCCTGCGACAGACCTTCATCATGCTTTCAGTCGGCCTTGCCGTGGCTGGCTGCAATGACGATCGGATCCACAACATCTGTGGCAATCATCCCGAGCTCTGCCAAGATCTGGTGGACGATGGCTGGTGTCGCTATGAGCGTACCGATGTGATCCGCAGTCGCTTCTATCTCAAGGAAGAGGGGACGGATCGGCGCAAGTACGAGCTGATGCGTAACCTTGAGCGCTATCTCAAGTGTGCCGAGCGCTCCACCAGCATTGAATACAAGAATGCCCGCGAGCAGAAGAGTCCACGGGTCGAGGGCATGCTGGCGGCCGGGGATCAGTTGGCCCAGCTCGATGCGGCGACCCGCAATTCACAAGATCCCTACCTGCTGCTCTGGCATTGGACCAACAACACCAACGAGCTGGCTCGCCAGCAGTTTATGGCTCTGGAAGGCACCAAGGCGCTGGATGAACCCGAGCTGCAACTGGCGCTCGGCGGTATCTACGCCAAGAGCGACCCCGAAAAGGCCATTGCCACCTTGCAGCACGGGCTCTCCCTCTATCAGGAGGGGGATAAGGTCAACAGCCGCATATTCACCTCCCTCAGCACCCTCTATATGGGCCAGAAACAGTATGGGCTGGCCTATCTGTGGGGCAAGGTGAGCGAATCGTTTCAGGATAGCCCCGAGGTCTCAGCCAAGCGTTTTGGCATCTACCACACCCTGAGCAAGACAGAGCAGGATGGCTACGATGTTCGGGCTGCCGAAATTGTCGAGCAGCTCAAGCATGGCAACTACCGGCCCTGAGGCAGTGATGACGACGCTCTCCCCGGCCAGCTGCTGGCCCAATCCGTTCGATCTCTCTTTCGTTCATGGCGAGGTACGTACCGATGGCCGCACGCTTGAGCGCCTCACGGTGCGTGCCGTGGTGCCCCGTGGCGACGAGCTGCTGCTGGTCCACTCCCGGGTCAACGGCGATCTGATGTTCCCTGGCGGCGGCGTTGAAGCGGGGGAGAGCCACCATGTGGCGCTCGCTCGCGAGCTGCTGGAGGAGTGCGGTGCCGAGCTGCGGGAAGTGGGGGGCCTGCTTGGCGAGACCCGTGAATATCGCGCCGCCCGCGAGCCGGGGTTTGATGCCTACTGCATCCGCTCGCTCTACTACTTGTGCCGGATTGGCGATCAGCTGGTGGCCCCGCAGCCGCAGCCCTACGAGATCCGCCTTGGCTTCGTGCCCGGCTGGTTTGCCCTCGACGAGGCGCTGCAGACCAACAAGACCCAGCTGGCGGGGCCCTGTCCCCAGTGGACGGCGCGAGAGACCCGGGTGCTGGCCCAGCTGCAACGCTGGCATCAGCAGGGGATCTTCGACCATGGCTGATGAGTACATCAAGCCGCAACGGTCAGTGATACCAACAAAAAGAGCGCCAATGGGCGCTCTTTTTAATTGAGATGGAGGCGGTTATTTGGCCACTCTGTCGTGCGAGATCATTTGACCTCTTCGCCCTTGGCTTGCAGATCAGCATGGTAGGAGGAGCGCACGAAAGGACCGCAGGCGGCGTGGGTAAAGCCCAGCTCCATGGCGACGTCTTTCAGCTCGTCAAACTCTGCTGGCGGCACGTAGCGCTTGACCGGCAGGTGGTGGCGGCTCGGCTGCAGATACTGACCCAAGGTCAGCATGTTGACGCCGTGGGCGCGCAGATCCTTGAGTACCTCGACGATCTCTTCGTTGGTCTCGCCAAGGCCCATCATCAGGCCGGATTTGGTCGGCACGTGGGGGTGCATCTCCTTGATGCGGCGCAGCAGCTCCAGCGACCACTTGTAGTCGGCACCCGGGCGGGCGACGCGATACATGCGCGGTGCGGTTTCCAGGTTGTGGTTGAAGACGTCCGGCGGGGTCTCGCGGAACACCTCAAGAGCCTGCTCCATCCGGCCACGGAAGTCCGGGGTCAGGATCTCGATGCGGGTCTGCGGGCTGTGCTCGCGGATCTCGCGGATGCAGTCGGCGAAGTGCTGGGCACCGCCGTCGCGCAGATCGTCGCGGTCCACCGAGGTGATCACCACATACTTGAGGTTCATCTCCTTGATGGTCAGCGCCAGCTTCTTCGGCTCTTCCGGATCGAGTGCCAGCGGGCGGCCGTGGGCCACGTCGCAGAAGGGGCAGCGACGGGTGCAGATGGCGCCCATTATCATAAAGGTGGCGGTGCCGTGGTTGAAGCACTCCGCCAGGTTGGGGCAGGAGGCCTCTTCACAGACCGAGTGCAGCTTGTTCTTGCGCAAGGTGCTCTTGATGTGTTCGATCTTCTGGCTGGAGGGGGGCAGCTTGATCCGCATCCAGTCCGGCTTGCGAAGGAGTTCTTCGTTGGGATCCGGCATGAATTTCACCGGGATCAGGGCCATCTTGTCGCCATCGCGCAGCTTGACGCCCGGCTCCATACGAACGGGTTTGCTCATGATTCACTCTCGGTGTTTGTTATTGTTTGGTAGCCAATCAGGCGGGCCAGTTCGGCCACCAGAATGGATTGCGCCTCGGCCACGCTTTGCGGGCCGCCCAGGGCGCTGGTCTGGGTCATGGCCATGCCCGCATAGCCGCACGGATTGATGTGCAGGAAGGGGGTCATGTCCATGTTGATGTTGAGGGCCAGCCCGTGGAATGAGCACCCCTTGCGGATGCGCAGACCCAGCGAGGCCAGTTTTGCCTCCATGCCAAGGTCATTTTTCACATAGACCCCGGGGGCATCGGCCTTGGCATAAGTCTGGATATCGCTTTTGGCGAGGGTATTGATGATGGCTGTCTCCAGCGCGGTCACCAGCTCGCGAACCGAGAATTTGCAGCGGCGGACATCCACCAGTACGTAGAGCACCAGCTGGCCCGGGCCGTGATAGGTCACCTGACCGCCGCGATCGCTCTGCACCACCGGGATATTGCCCGGATTGAGCAGGTGTTCGGCCTTGCCGGCCTGACCCTGGGTGTAGACGGGATCGTGCTCGACCACCCAGAACTCGTCCGGGGTATCGCTGGTGCGGTTGTCGGTGAAGGCTTTCATGGCGTCCCATACCGGCTGGTAGGGGCGGCGACCCAGCTGCCTGACAATCAGGCTGGACTGGGCGGGGATCTGGGATGACATGGCGTCCTCGCGGCGTGCTGCGGCCAAAAACAGTCGCCCCGCAGAACGGGGCGAGAGAGAAATTACAGTACGTATTTCACCAGCTCGATCTTGCCAAGGGCGTGGTACATCGCTTCGATGTGCTCCTTGCTCTGGGCAGTCACGGTCACGCGGACCGAGTGGTAGTTGCCCTTGGAGCTGGGCTGGACTGTCGGGCTGTAGGTGCCGGGGGCGTGCTGCTGCAGCACTTCAACCACCATCTCTGGCAGTGCCGGGTCGGCAACGCCGAGTACCTTGAACGGGAATTTGCAGGGAAACTCCAGCAGTTCATCAAACTTGGTATTCATTTACTCACCTTTTGCGTCATCACCGGGATGACTTCATCTTGGATGGCTAGTGGCCGATGGCCCATGGAGGCCGCCATTTCAAGTCTATATGGGCACGGCTCATAACTATATGGGCGCAGCCCGGACCGGGATCAAGGCCAGGATCGGTCAGACAAGGATGGAAGTGCTGCTTTTTACCACAAATCAGGGTAAGGCGGAACCTGCAGTTTACAGGGTTATTCACTGCCTTTGTCCGTCACAGACAGCAGCGGCGCCTGTTGGCGCCGCTGTTTGGTGAGGATTGTGCGTTGGATTACTTGAACCAGCTGGTGACCAGCAGTACCAGGTAGTCCCACAGACGGCTCATCAAGCCACCTTCCTGCACCTCTTCCAGGGCGACCAGCGGCACCTGCTTGATCTCTTTGTCACCCTGTTTCAGGAACACGGTACCGACGCGCTGACCCTTGACCAGCGGCGCTTTCAGCTCGCTGTCGAGCTGGAAGTCAGCCTTCAGGTTGTTGCCCTGACCGCGGGTGACCAGCACGGAGACATCTTTGTCGACGCCCAGTTTCACTTCCGGTTTGTCGCCCATCCAGATCTTCTGGGTGACCAGCTCGGTGCCTGCCTTGTACGGGGTCAGGCTCTGGAAGAAGCGGAAGCCGTAGGTGAGCAGTTTTTTACTCTCGGCGGCGCGGGAGGCTTCGCTGCTGGCGCCCAGTACCACGGCGATCAGGCGCATGCCTTCGTTGTTGGTGGCAGAGGAGACCAGGTTATAGCCGACCTGGCTGACGTGGCCGGTCTTGATGCCATCCACCTGCAGGGATTGATCCCACAGCAGGCGGTTGCGGTTGTGCTGGGTGATGCCGTTGAACACGAAGGATTTCTGGGAGTAGATCTTGTACTCCTCCGGCAGGTCGCGGATCAGCGCCTGACCCAGACGGGCCATGTCGTGAGCGGTACTGTAGTGACCTTCCGCATCCAGGCCGTGCGGGTTCATGAAGTGGCTGTCGTTCATGCCGAGCTTGGCGGCCCAGCTGTTCATCAGGCTGGCGAAGGAGTCGGTGCTGCCGGCCAGGAATTCGGCCATGGCGACGCAGGCATCGTTGCCGGACTGGATGATGATGCCCTTGTTGAGATCATCGACGGAGACCTGCTTGCCCACCTCGATAAACATCTTGGAAGAGTCGGAGTAGTTCTTGGACCAGGCGTTCTGGCTGATGGTCACCATGTCGGTGCGCTTGATGTTCCCCTTCAGCAGCTCCTGGCCGATGATGTAGGAGGTCATCATCTTGGTCAGACTGGCGGGCGGCAGACGCTCTTCGGCGTTCTGCTCGGCCAGCACCTGACCTGAGTAGTAGTCGATCAGAATATGAGCCTTGGCGGAGATCTCCGGCGCGGCGGGAACCACCATGGGCATGGCATTCGGGGTCGGTGTCGGCACCGGCGTATTGGCCTGGGCGGTTACGCTGATCAGTGAGGCCAGAAGAACTGAACGGGCAAATTTGGACATCTTGAAATTCCTGCGAGCCAGATGGGGATAAAATGCGGGCCTAACTATACCAGATGCGCCCGCAGGTTATAGCCCGAGATGGCGATCAGAACTGGTTTTTTATCCATCACTCCCTG
This sequence comes from Aeromonas sp. Y293-4, assembly GCF_027705905.1. NCBI lineage: Bacteria > Pseudomonadati > Pseudomonadota > Gammaproteobacteria > Aeromonadales > Aeromonadaceae > Aeromonas > Aeromonas sp. Y293-4. The sequence goes on from NZ_JAPDCI010000003.1 coordinate 187,717, forward strand.
TCATCACGCCATAAAACGACGTGATGACAGTGAGTAAGCGGTTAGTCACATCCGCGGCAAAGTGGGGCGATCAGGGCACGATAAAGGCCTGTTCCAGCCCGCCCTGACGTACTTTTTCCAGCACACTTGCCTGCTGGTCGGCGGCGACCGGGCCAATCAGCACCCGGAAAATGGCGCCATGGGCATCGATCCGGTAGGGCACGCCGTAACGCTGGGTCATCACCTTGCCCATCGCCTCGGCCCGATCCCGGGAGCCGCTGGCCAGTACCTGGATCATCTTGCCATCACCACTGCTGGCGGGCGCTGCGGCCTTGGCAGGCGCTGGCTTGACAGGTGCCGCTTTGGCGGGCTTGGCGGCGGGTGCCTTGACGGGAGCTGGTTCGGCTGCGGGAGTGGCCATCGCCAGCGCGGTCGGTTCACCCAGGAAGCCATCTTGCGACAGCGTGTTGGAGGCCGCCGCCGGAGTGGTCGGGGTCATCTCGATGGGCTTCATCGGCTCCATGATCACCATCTGATCCGGGGTGTCGCTGATCAGCTCCAGCCGTACTCGGGCCTCACCGCTGTCGACCATCTCCAGCTGCTTGGCCGCTGCGTAGGAGAGGTCGATCAGGCGCGGGCTGTTGAACGGGCCGCGGTCATTGACCCGCACAATGGTCTCCAGCCCGTTGTCCAGATTGGTGACCCGCACATAGCTCGGGATGGGCAGGTTGCGGTGGGCGGCACTGAACAGCTTGCTGTCCAGCACATCGCCGTTGGCGGTCTTCTGGCCGTCCAGATCCGGCGATAGCCAGCTGGCGGTGCCCTCTTCGCTGTAGTGTTTGATGTCGCGCCACACCTCGTGCTTCTGCTTGCCGATCCAGTAGTCCCGGTTGCCGCTGGCACTCAGGGGCTCGGGGCGCGGAATGGCGCCGGTGGCTTGCGGGATCTCGATAACGGGTGGCTTGCTGACCGGTGCTTGCGGCTCGACGGGGGCGCTCTGTTCCGGCTGGCTGCTACAGGCGGCCAGCAACAAGCTCAGGCTGAGCGGGAGGAGTTTGTGACGAAAATGCATACGCTTCCTGAATGGCTTGGCTAAGTTGATACACCGCCATCGCATAGAGTGGGCTGCGATTGTAACGGGTGATCACATAAAAGTTATGCCGTGCGACCCAGTATTCCGGTCCATCGGCTTGGGCAAACGCCAGTAACTTGACCGGCGTCTGTGGGGCCAGCGGCGTGGCGAGCTCAATCCCTGCCGCCGCCAGTTCTGACCACTGTTGTGTTAACTCGGGCTCAGGCCTGAGTAGAGGTTCGACCGCCATCAACCCGATCTGGGCCGGTTCCACCACGGATTCGCCCCAGCGCCACTGGTGGCTGGCAAAATAGTTGGCCACGCTGCCGATGGCATCGACCGGGTTGGCAAACAGATCCCGCTTGCCATCCCCGTCAAAATCGACGGCATAGTGGCGATAGCTGGAGGGCATGAACTGCCCCATCCCCATGGCGCCGGCATAGGAGCCCTTGAGGTGCTCCAGCGACCACCCCTCTTCCCTTGCCAGCAACACCAGCTGGGCAAACTCCTTGGCAAAGAAGTCGGCCCGCTCGGGGTAGTGAAACCCCAGGGTGTAGAGGCTATCGAGCACCGGATGACGGCCCATCTGGCGACCGTAGAAGGTTTCTACCCCTATGATGGCCACGATGAGCGAGGCGGGCACCCGATAGGTCTGCTCAGCGCGGGCCAGTGTCTCGGCATGTTGCTGCCAGAACTGCTGGCCGTCACGGATGCGATCTGGGGTAACGAATAGCGGCCGGTAGCGATGCCAGGGTTTGGCCTCCCACGGCTTGCTGATGGTGTCGAGCACCTCCTGCCGTAACTGGGCGCGGGCGACGGCAGCCTGCAGCTCCGCCAGCGGCACCTGCTGCTGGTCGGCGAGCAGGGCCAACCGATCCGGCTCCACAGCGGCGGTCGCCATCGTGGTGGCGAGAGAAAGCAGCAATCCGGCCCGTTTCATCAGGCGAGCAGTCTTCTATGAGTCTGGATGGACATCAGGATACCGAATCCAGCCATCAGGGTCACCATGGAGGTGCCGCCATAGCTCACCAGCGGCAGAGGTACCCCCACCACCGGCAGGATGCCGCTCACCATGCCCATGTTGACGAACACATAGACGAAGAAGGTGAGGGTGATGGCGCCGCCCAGCAGTCGCTCGAAGCTGTTCTGGGCCTGCATCGAGATAAACAGGCAGCGGCTGATGACGTAGAGGTAGAGCACCAGCAGCAGGGCAACCCCCACCAGACCGAACTCCTCGCTAAATACCGCGAAGATGAAGTCGGTATGCCGTTCTGGTAAAAACTCAAGCTGGGACTGGGTCCCTTGCAGCCACCCCTTGCCAAAGACGCCGCCGGAGCCGATGGCAATCTTGGACTGGATGATGTGATAGCCGCGGCCGAGCGGGTCTTTCTCCGGGTCGAGCAGCATCAGCACTCGCTGGCGCTGGTAGTCGTGCATCAGGAAGAACCAGAGCACCGGCATAAAGGCCAGCATCAGCAGGACCGCCAAGCCGATCAGCCACCAGCTGAGCCCCGCCAGGAAGATGACGAAGAAGCCGGAGGCGGCTACCAGAATGGAGGTGCCAAGGTCAGGCTGGGCGGCGATCAGCAGGGTGGGCAGCAGCACCATGATGAGGGCGATCACCACATGGCTGAATTTGGGTGGCAGCGAGTGGCGACTGAGCCAGGCGGCCACCATGATCGGCATGGAGAGCTTCATCACCTCGGAGGGCTGGAACTTCATAAAGCCCAGATCGAGCCAGCGCTGGGCCCCCTTGCCGATGTGGCCGAACACGTCCACCGCAATCAGCATCAGCACCACCACGGCGAACAGCGGCACCGACCAGCGGGCGTAGAGGGAGGGGGGCAGCTGGGCCAGGCCGATCATCAGGGCAAAGGCGAGACCACCGCGCACCAGCTGGCGCACGATGGAGTCCATATCCTGACCGGAGGCGGAGTAGAGCACCACCATGGAGAGGGTCATCACGGCCAGCAGACCGAGCAGCAGGGGCAAGTCGATATGCAGCTTGTACCAGATGCTCTGCTGGCGGGCAGAATTACTCATTGGGAGCGACCTCACTCGGTTGGGACGGCTTTTCCGGTGCCGGTGGCAGTTGCGGATCAGGGGGCAGCAGATAGGCATCCAGCATCTGGCGAGCAACGGGGGCCGCATTGGTACTGCCACCACCGGCGTTCTCCAGCACCAGCGCCACGACTGCCTTGGGTGTTTCATAGGGGGCAAAGGCGACAAACAGGGCATTGTCGCGATGCTCTACCTTCATGGTTTTGGCGTTGTAGACCTGATTTTCTTTCATGTTGACCACCTGGGCGGTGCCGGACTTGCCTGCCGCCACATAGGGGGTGTTGGCAAAAGCGCGACGGCCGGTACCTTCGTGGCCGTTGATCACTCGCCACATCCCCTCCCGCGCCACCTGCCAGTAGCTGTCGCTCTTGGTTTTGAGCGCCATGTTCGGGTTGATCGGTGCATCGACCACTCCCGCTTGGGAGGCGGTGCTCTTGAGCAGGTGCGGGGTCACATCGTGGCCATTCTGGGTCAGGATGCTGATCGCCTTGGCCAGCTGGATTGGCGTGGCGCTCCAGTAACCCTGACCGATACCGATGGAGATGGTGTCCCCCTGATACCAGGGCTGACGCCAGCGGGCCATTTTCCAGTCACGGGACGGCATGACCCCCTTGGTCTCTTCATAGAGGTCGACGCCACTGTACTGACCGAAGCCGAACTTGGTCATGTAGCTGTGGATCTTGTCGATGCCGACCCGATAGGCGAGATCGTAGAAATAGGTATCTGCCGAGACCTCGATGGCGCGATAGACGTCGAGCCAGCCATGACCCCAGCGGCGCCAGTCGCGAAACTTCTTGGTGGTACCGGGAATGGAGAAGCTCGGGCCGCCGAAATAGCGGTAGCCCGGGGTAATGGCCCCCTCGTTGAGCCCCATTACCGACATCATGGGTTTGACGGTGGAGGCGGGGGCATAGATGCCCTGAGTGGTGCGGTTCACCAGGGGCCGCGCCGGATCGTTGAGCAGCGCCGAGTAGTTGGCGCTGGAGATGCCGGTCACGAACAGGTTGGGGTCATAGCTCGGACTCGACTCCATGGCGATGATGGCGCCGGTTCTCGGATCCATCATCACGATGGCGCCGCGCTGGCCAGCCAGCAGTTGCTGGGCCTTGAGCTGCATCCGGACGTCGATATTGAGGTAGATATCCTTGCCGGGAATAGGCGGCTGGAACTTGAGGGTACGGACAATCCGGCCGCGGTTGTTCACCTCGACCTCCTGATAGCCCGCCACACCGTGCAGCTCATCCTCGTAATACTTCTCCACCCCCTGCTTGCCGATATCCTTGGTGGCCGCGTAGTTGGCGAGTTTTTCTTCCTTCTCGAGGCGCTCCACGTCACGGGTATTGATCTTGGCCACATAGCCCAAAGCGTGGGTGAGAGTGTCACCAAACGGGTAGTAGCGTTTGAGGTAGGCCTCGATGCTGGCACCCGGGTAGTTGTGCTGGTTGACCGAGAAGAGGGCCACCTGATATTCGGTCAGCTTCTCGTAGAGGGCGACCGGCTTGAAGCGGCGCTGGCGCTTCACTTCGGCGAGGAACTTCTCCTTGGTGCCTTCCGGCAGACCCAGCAGGGTGATCAGCTGGTCGGCGGTTTTATCGAGATCTTTGGTCTCTTCCGGCACGATTTCCAGACTGTAGACCGGGCGGTTTTCCGCCAGCAGCACGCCGTTGGCGTCATAGATGAGGCCCCGTGGTGGCGCCACCGGTACCACGCGGATACGGTTGGAGTTGGAGCGAGTCTGGTAGGTGTCGTAGGACTCGACCTGCAGATAATAGAGATTGCCCAGCAGCACCAGCATCAGCACGACGATACCGATGTAGGCTACCAGGGTGCGCCGGAAGAACAGATTGCCCTCGGCACTGTGATCGCGCATTTCGATGCGTTGTTTCAGCATGCCTTTACCTCAAGACCCTTGGGGGCAATAAGAGCAGGAACTGCATTGTTCACTCTCTGTGATAGGGGTGAATATGAGAGGTGAGACTCCAGAGACGCATGGCTCACTCTCTATGATACGGATGATTGGTGGTGATGCTCCAGGCCCGATAGAGGCTCTCTGCCACCAGCACCCGCACCAGCGGATGGGGCAGGGTGAGCGGTGACAGTGACCAGCTCTGTTCAGCGGCCGCCTTGCACTCGGGGGACAAGCCTTCCGGCCCGCCTACCAGCAGTGCGACATCGCGGCCATCGAGTTTCCACGCCTCCAGCTGGGTCGCCAGCTGCTCCGTGGTCCAGGGCTTGCCCGGAATGTCGAGGGTGACGATGCGCGAGCGCCCCGCAGCCGCCAGCATGGCTTCCCCTTCCTTCTGCAGGATGCGGGGAATGTCGGCATTTTTGCCCCGTTTGCCTGCGCCAATCTCGACGAGTTCAAACGGCATGTCTTTGGGGAAGCGGCGACGATACTCTTCGAAGCCATGCTCTACCCAGGCGGGCATCTTGGTGCCCACCGCAATCAACTGGATCTTCATGGTCGTTACACTTGTGCTCTTATTGCGTATTCATTTGAGCGGCACCGCTCCACAGCTTTTCCAGTTGGTAGAAGTCACGGTGTTCATCCTGCATCACATGCACGATCACCGAGCCCATATCTACCAGCACCCATTCACCGCTCAGTTGTCCTTCCACGCTCAGCAGATCCAGACCCGCGTGGCGGGCTTCGCTGGCCAGATGGTGGGCAATGGCGCTGACGTGACGACTGGAGTTGCCGGAACAGATGATCATGGTGTCAGTAATGCTGGATTTGCCGCGTACATCGAGGGTGATGATGTCGCGGCCTTTCATGTCATCGATCTTGTCGATGATAAAGGCATGCAATTCTTGGCCTTGCAATGAGTCTCTCCTGTATTCCGGCGCGCAGCGTTTGCGTCAGGGCGGCGGATTATATCATGGTCACTCCCGTTTCCCATCGGGTGGGGCGGGATAACGACAGGGGCTAGCGGCGGTTGGCGCGGTAGAGCCCCTGTTGATCAATATAGTGCGCAACCGACTCGGGCAAGAGGTAGCGGGTGTCTTGTCCCGCATCCAGCAAGGCTCGCAGTCGGGTGGCTGACAGTTCGATGGGCTGGTTGTCCGCCAGCCAGATATGACCGGCCAGACGCTGATGCAGCGCGTTGGCATTCGCGGTGTGATGGCGCGCCAGCAGCTGTGCCACCCCGGCCGGATAATCCGGTTGCCAGCCGGGGCGGGTGCTCACCACCAGATGGGCGTAGTCGAGCAGCTCCTGCCAGCGGTGCCAGCTTGGCAGGCTCAGCAGGGAATCCATCCCCATCAGAAAACAGAGCGGCGTATCGGGCAGTTCATGACGCAGCTCGATGAGGGTATCGATGGTGTAAGAGGGCTTGTCCCGTCTCAGCTCCCGCTCATCCACCACAAAGTGGTGGTTCTCTGCCGCCGCCAGTTTGACCATGGCAAGGCGCTGTTCGCTCGAGCAGAACGGATTGGCGCGGTGGGGCGGGATATGGTTCGGGATCAGCCGCATCTCGGCCAACCCGAGGGCATCGCGCGCCTCGATGGCCGGGCGCAGATGGCCGATATGGATAGGATCGAACGTGCCCCCCAGCAGGCCAATGGGCGCCTTCAGCACGGGCTGTTCTCCATCACCAGCGGCAGCGGGGTGCCATCACGAAAGCCGAGGGCAATGGTCTGCAGCATCAGCCAGGCCTGCTCGCTATCGAAGCAGCGCTGGGCATCGTCCAGCTGGGCCATCAGTTGCCACAGTTGCTGCAACTTGGCAAACGGCAGTCGGGTCAGCGCTTGCTGAATGAGCTGCTGGCGGCTCTGCCAGATGCGCAGGCGGCTGAAGTGCTCACCCAGCGGCTGGCCGTTGCGCATCGCCAACGACAGCTCGGTCAGCTGCTCCAGCTCGCGGCAGAGGGTCCAGGCCAGCATCCCCGGCTCGGTGCCTTCGGCCCGCAGGGCGGCCAGAATGCGCTGGGCCCGGTTCACCTTGCCCTCCAGCAGGGTATCGACCAGCTGGAACGGGGTGAAGTGGGCGTGGCGGATAATGGTCTCTTGCAGATAGGTGACGCTGATGGGCTGGGGCGGCGAGAGCAGGGTCAGCTTCTCGATCTCCTGACTGGCGGCCAGCAGGTTGCCCTCGTAGGAGTGGCACATGAAGTTGATGGCATCCGGCAGCGCCTTGAGGCCGAAACGCGCAAAGCGGGCACTCATCCAGCGCGGGAAGAACTTGGGCTCCGGATGGTTGACCGGCACATAGGTGCCAATCTGGTAGAGCTTGTCGAACCAGGCCGCCTTCATCTGGGTCTGGTTGAGGCGACCGCCACTCAGCACCAACAGCAGGTCGGGATGAAGCTGCTTGCCAATGTCGCTGATGCGGGCTGCGAGATCCTTGTCCACCTTGGCGGGCAGCTCCAGCTCGATGATCTGGCGGGCGGAGAAGAGGCTCATGGCCTGACAGGCATCGTAGACCTGATTCCAGTCCAGCCCCTGTTCCACCACGAAGGTGTGGCGCTCATCGAAACCCTGCTTGCGGGCGATCTGACGGATGGCGTCGATGGCCTCCAGTCGCAGCAGGGGCTCGTCGCCAAAAACGAGATAGCAGGGCCGAAGCCCTGCTTTGAGGTGGTCACCAAATTGTTCCGGGTAAATCCGCATCAGAAGCTGACCTGACTCAACTGCCGGATCACCTGATTGGCCGCCTGCTCCTGCATTTCGCGGTTGAGCTGCTCCTGCTCACGGGAGGAGGCGAGCGCTGCATCCGGCTTGTTGAGGAAGCTGCGGTTGAAGTTGATGGGGAAGACCTGGGTCGGCTTGCCCGGTACCGAGATGGTGAACTGGGTACCAAAGCCCAGCACATATTCGGTGTCCGTCCCCAGCGCGTTGACCGAGGCGACCTGACTGGTGCTGCCTACGCCGCCCAGAGTGAGCACCGGAATGCCCTCCTTGTCGGCCAGGGTCACGCCAGAGGCCTTCAGACGGGTGGTAACCATCCGGTAGAAGTCGCTCTTGTTGTCGCCCACGACCTTCATGGTCATCAGCTCGCTCGGAATGCCGTTGCCGCGCATGTGAAAGCCGCAGCCTTGCAGCAGCAGACCAGCCAGCACGATGGCCATCCAGCGGGTGAAGATGGTGCCCATAGAAAATCCTCTTTGCATTAAGGGAAAGCGGCGGGCGCAGGGCCCGCCGTTATCATCCGTTTGCTGTCACAGATTGGCAATGATCAGTTGGCAACCGATCAGTTAGCAACGATGTTGAGCAGCTTGCCAGGTACATAGATCACCTTGCGCACGGTCAGCCCGTCGGTGAACTTCTGTACCGAGGCATCGGCCATCGCCAGCTTCTCGACGTCGGCCTGGCTGATCTCGGCCGGCACGGTCAGTTTGCCGCGCATCTTGCCGTTGATCTGTACCACCACCAGCTTCTCGGTCTCGACCATGGCCGCTTCATCGGCCACCGGCCAGGCTGCGTGATCGATGTCGTCGCCCTTGCCCAGCATCTTCCACAGCTCGAAGCCGATGTGTGGGGTGATGGGGTAGAGCATGACTACCACAGCTTCCAGCGCTTCCTGCATCAGGGCGCGGTCCTGCTCTTCTGAACCCAGCTTGGAGAGATTGTTCATCAGCTCCATGATGGCGGCGATGGCGGTGTTGAAGGTCTGACGGCGACCCACGTCATCACTCACCTTGGCGATGGTCTTGTGCAGTTCACGGCGTACCGCTTTCTGCTCGTTGGTGAGAGCCGCTACATCCAGTGCGGCAACGGCGCCACCGGAGACGTGTTCGAAGGTGACGCGCCACAGGCGACGCAGGAAGCGCTGGGCACCCTCTACGCCGGAGTCGGACCACTCCAGGGTCATCTCGGCCGGAGAGGCGAACATCATGAACAGACGGACGGTATCGGCGCCGTAACGCTCGACCATCAGCTGCGGGTCGATGCCGTTGTTCTTGGACTTGGACATCTTGGTCATGCCGGAGTGCATTACCTCACGGCCTTCGTTGTCGATGGCCTTGGTGATGCGACCCTTCTCGTCACGCTCTACCTTGACGTCAGTCGGGCTGACCCAGACGTTGCCGCCCTTCTCGTCTTTGTAGTAGAAGGCGTCGGCCAGCACCATGCCCTGACAGAGCAGGCGCTTGAACGGCTCGTCGCTGTTGACCAGACCCGCGTCACGCAGCAGCTTGTGGAAGAAGCGGGCGTAGAGCAGGTGCATACAGGCGTGTTCGATACCGCCGATGTACTGATCCACCGGCAGCCAGTGGTTGGCAGCAGCCGGATCCAGCATGCCCTTGTCGTAGTCCGGGGAGCAGTAGCGCGCGTAGTACCAGGAGGACTCCATAAAGGTGTCGAAGGTATCGGTCTCGCGGAACGCTTCCTGGCCGTTGTAAGTGGTCTTGGCCCACTCGGCGTCGGCCTTGATGGGGCTCTGGATACCATCCATCACCACATCTTCCGGCAGCAGCACCGGCAGTTGATCTTCCGGTGTCGGCACTACTGTGCCGTCAGCCAGGGTCAGCATCGGGATGGGGGCGCCCCAGTAACGCTGACGGGAGACACCCCAGTCACGCAGACGGTAGTTGACGGTGCGCTTGCCCTTGCCGAGCCCTTCCAGCTTGCTGGCGATGGCATCGAAGGCGCCCTGGAAGTCGAGACCGTCAAACTCGCCGGAGTTGAACAGCACGCCCTTCTCGGTGTAAGCCGCTTCGCTCACGTCGACGTCGCCATCAACCGGCTTGATCACCGCCTTGATGTCGAGGCCATATTTGGTGGCGAATTCGAAGTCACGCTGATCGTGGGCCGGAACCGCCATCACGGCGCCGGTGCCATAGTTCATCAGCACAAAGTTGGCGACCCAGACCGGTACCTTGCGGCCATCCAGCGGGTGAATGGCATAGAGGCCGGTGGCCATGCCCTTCTTCTCCATGGTGGCCAGTTCGGCTTCGGCTACCTTGGTGTTCTTGCACTCTTCGATGAAGGCGGCCAGCTCCGGATTGTTCTGGGCTGCTTGCAGCGCCAGCGGGTGACCGGCAGCGATACCGACATAGGTGACGCCCATGAAGGTGTCCGGACGGGTGGTGTAGACCTCCAGCTGCTCAGCCTGCAGCTGCTCAGCCTGACCTTCGATAGCGAAGCTGATGTTGACCCCTTCGGAGCGGCCAATCCAGTTGCGCTGCATGGTCTTGACCATCTCCGGCCAGCCTTCCAGATTGTCGATGTCGCTGAGCAGCTCTTCGGCGTAGTCGGTGATCTTGATGAACCACTGGGGGATCTCTTTTTGTTCCACCGGGGTGTCACAGCGCCAGCAGCAGTTGTCGACCACCTGCTCGTTGGCCAGCACTGTCATGTCGTTCGGGCACCAGTTGACGGAGGAGGTCTTCTTGTAGACCAGACCCTTCTCGTAGAGCTTGGTGAAGAACCACTGCTCCCAGCGGTAGTAATCCGGCTTGCAGGTGGCGACTTCACGATCCCAGTCATAACCCAGACCCAGCATCTTCAGCTGGTTCTTCATGTATTCGATGTTTTCGTAGGTCCAGGGCGCCGGTGCGGTATTGTTTTTGATCGCGGCGTTCTCGGCCGGCAGACCGAATGCATCCCAACCTATGGGTTGCAGCACGTTCTTGCCATTGAGGCGTTGATAACGGGAGATCACATCACCTATGGTGTAGTTACGAACGTGCCCCATGTGTAGTCGACCAGACGGATAGGGGAACATGGACAGGCAGTAGAACTTCTCCTTGTCTACCTTCTCCACGGCCTTGAAGGTTTTCTTGGCATCCCAGTGCTTTTGCACTGCTGGTTCGATTGATTGGGGAACGTATTGCTCTTGCATTGGTGACATCCGGATCTGTGAAATGAATAGATAAATCAGCTGGGAAATCGCAATAGAATACCCATATCCTGCGGCGGCAACAACCGCCAGCGTCCCTTGGGCCTTAAGCCGGGCCAGATCAGGGTTTAGTAGAGGAGTTAGAGCCATGGACAAACGTCAAAAAGGGTATGAAGCCTTCATTGCCGAGCTGCAAAAACAGTGGCAAGAGACTGAAGAGTTCCAGGGGGAGCGCCTCAACCGGATGATTGCCAAGGTGCAGGCCTATCTGGAGGCTGCCAGCGACCTGACCCAGGACGAACTGGCGCTCATCGCCGAGTACGTGAAGCGGGATCTGGGCAACTATGACGAGGGGCGCCATGACGATAGTGCGCAGGTGGAAGAGTCCGCCTTTATGCTGGCCCTGAAAAACACCGCCTGGTCCTGGCTGGCGGATGTGACCGACCGCGCCCAGGTTGAGTGGCGCGAGCTGGCCGACGAGCTGGAGCACAAGGGCGTCTATGAGGCGGGTGACTGGGTTGGGCTCGGGATCATGGTGTGCGACCAGTGTGGCTGGCGCCATACCGTGCTGCATCCCCAGCAGCTCGATACTTGCCCCGAATGCGGCTGCGCCGAGTATCATCGCGAGCCGCTCTCGCCCTGAGTCATGCCATCAAGGCGGACGAGATAACGAGCAAAAAGGCGCCATCAGGCGCCTTTTTCTTACTTGCAGGTTTCGTCGGGGCGTTTACTTGCCCGCGACGGAGAGGCCACCAAAACGGATAAGCGGGGAGTAGAAGCCCTTGCCGTCGTTGTGGTGCAGGGTATCGCCGACCGCTTCCAGCTCACCCAGCAGGCGATAGAAGTTGCCCGCTACCGTGATGCCACGCACCGGCTGCAGGCGAACGCCATCGCGACAGAGGAAGCCCGACGCGCCAAAGGAGAAGTCGCCGCTCACCGCATCGGCACCCGAATGCAGGCCATCCAGCTTGACCAGCTCCAGATAGTCACCGCTCTGCACCTCCGCTTCGCTATGGGGGCCCGCGCCGAACACCAGATGGCGAGCGGTCACATCGAGGGCGCTACGGGCACCGCGGGCGGCCGAGCCGTTGCTGGCGACGCCAAAGTAGTGGGCGGTGGCGCTGTTGTGGAGCAGGGTTTTCAGCTCCCCTTCGCCAATCAGCAGCAGATCCGAGCTGGCCGCCCCCTCGCCATCAAATGCCTTGATGTTCATGCCTCCCGGCATGTAGACCCGGCTCTCCAGAGTGAGCCAGCGTGACGCTACGCTTTGGCCGACCTTGCTGCGCCAGGGGTTGATCCCCTGCTGGGCCCACTTGCCCGACAGCACGCCCTGAAAGCAGCCAAACAGGCTGGCGAAGCAGTTGGTGCTGAAGATGACGCTGTAGCGACCACTCGGCACCGCTTCACCGGGCAGCAGGCCATCGGCGATGGCGTAGATCTGCTCGATGAGCCGCTGGCTATCCAGCTCGTCAAAGCGACGGCCATACTGCCCCTGCGAGTGCATCGACTGGCGGCCATCCCGCTCGACCAGTGCCGAGGTGTAGCAGCCGACGCTGAACTCGCCGTGCTGGCAGAGGGTGCCCTGACTGTTGGCGAGCCAGAGCTGGCTCTCCCCTTCGAAGACGCTGTTGTAGGGGGCGCCGCTCACATCGGGCATGGCCAGCATGTCAGATTCGAGGCGCAGGGCCAGAGCGATCTTCTCCTCAACCGGCGTGGTATCGGGCTGGTTGATCTCGGCGCAATCTGTGGTGATCCGGCTATTGGCCACCGAGATGCGCTGATCCGGGTCAACCTTGGCAAAGCGGCTGGCATCGAGCGCATCCTGCAGCATTGCATCCAGCGCCAGCTCATCGAGGGATTCCGAGTAGGCGATGCCAACCCGACCCTCTTTTATCAGGCGAATGCCAAGCTGCTGGCTGCTGGTGACCTTGTATTCACCCAGCTCGCCCTTGTCTGCCTTGAGGGAGAAGGCCTTCTCCTGATTAGCGATGATGTCTGCCTCGGCGCCGAGGTCGGCCACCTTGCCTAGCAGGCGGGTGAGCAGTTGGTTCATGTCAAGTTGGCTCATCAGGCGTTCCCTCCCACCAGAATGTTGTCTACTTTCAGCGCCGGCTGGCCCACCGAAGTGGGGACCGAGCCCGAGACAGAGCCGCACATACCGGCGGCCAGCGCCAGATTGCGGCCCACCATGGAGATCTCTTTCAGCACCTGCGGGCCGGTACCGATCAGGGTGGCTGACTTGAGCGGTTTGGTGATTTTGCCGTGCTCGATGAGGTAGGCCTCCTGCACATTGAAGTTGAACTCACCGGTGCCGGGCTGTACCGAGCCGCCCCCCATCTTCTTGGCGTAGATGCCGTGCTCCACCGTGGCCAACATGTCGTCGAGGCTGTGGTTGCCCGGTTCGATATAGGTGTTGCGCATGCGCGAGGTGGGGGCGTACTTGTAGGATTCGCGCCGACCCGAGCCGGTGCGGGCGTAGCCCGTCTTGAGGGCGCCCATTCTGTCCACCAGAAAGCCGGTCAGTACGCCGTCCTTGATGAGCTGGGTGTGCTGGGTCGCCATTCCCTCGTCATCGACGTTGATGGAGCCCCAGGCGTTGCTCTGCAAGCCTTCATCCACCGCATTGACCACAGGATTGGCGATGAGCTGGCCCATCTTGTCGTGGAACACCGACGCCTTCTTGGCCACCGAGGTGGTCTCCAGCAGATGACCGCACGCCTCGTGGAAGATGACGCCGCCAAAGCCATTCTCCATGATGACCGGCAGGGTGCCGCTCGGGCAGGGAGCCGCGCCCAGTTTCACCAGTGCCTGACGGGTGGCGGTGAGGGCCAGCTCGCGCGGATCGATGCGCTCGGCATGCTCCCACCCCATCAGGGCGCCGGGGGCCTCGTAACCGACGCTCTGCTCGCTCCCTTCCATGGCGATGGTCTGGGCCATGATGCGGTTGTAGTGGCGGCGATCGGCGACTTGCACCCCTTCGCTGTTGAAGATCTCCACCTCCTGCTCCCAGCCCAGCACATTGCCGGAGAACTGGCTCACCTTGCTGCTCTCGGCGCGGGCCACCGCATCCATGGCGTGCAGATAGGCGATCTTCTGCTCCAGCAGCTTGTCTGCCGACAGCGGCAGCGCCACCGGGTTGCGATCGCTCAGGCGGGTGAAATCGAAGGCGGTGGCGGTCACCACTGGGTCGCGGCGGTCTTTGGCCGCCAGCAGGGTGACGATGCGCAGCAGCTCGTCGCGGCTGGCTTGGTTGGTGTAGCCGTAGAGCACCTTGTGGCCGTAACAGAGGCGCACGCCGATGCCGAAATCGAGGCCACCGCTGATGTTCTCTATCTGGCTGGAGAGCAGGCTGAGCTGGCTGCGGCGCTTGCGCTCGACAAACAGCTCGGCGAAATCGGCACCCAGCGCCAGTGCGTGATCGAGCACGTCACGGGCAATGGCGGGGGCCAACAGGGAGAATGGGGTCATAGAATATCCTTTTCTGGTCTGTCCGTTTGCTTCCGACATCCGGCTCTGATTGTTATGGGATGTCGAGTCCATTGTTGCAGACCAGCACAAAAAAGTCGCTATAGCGTCATGCGATGATACCGATTGAGAAAATCGGTGCGATAACTGCGCCCGGGCGGCCACATCCACAGGGAGTGGCCGCCTTGAGATGAGTGAAAAAGATCAGAGCAGGGCGTGGATTTCGCTCAGGATCTGTTCGACCCACTGCTCGATGCGCGGATCGGTCTGGTCATACTGATTGGCATCGTCCAGCGCCAGCCCGACGAAGTGACGGCCATCGTCGATCAGTGCCTTGGAGGCATCGAATTCGTACCCTTCGTTGGGCCAGTAGCCCACCAGCTTGACCCCTTTTGGCACCAGCTGATCGTGCAGCATGCCGAGGGCGTCCTGGAACCATTCGCCATAACCGAGCTGATCGCCGAGGCCAAACAGGGCGACGATGCGTCCCTCCAGATGGAGATCGGTGATATCTTCCCAGCGGGACTCCCAGTCCTCCTGCAGTTCGCCAAAATCCCAGGTGGAGATGCCGAGGATCAGGATCTCGTAATCCTCCATCAGGCGCAGGGAGACATCCTTGATATTGTGAATATCCACCAGCTCGGGGCCGATGAGGGCGCGGATCTTCTCGGCAGCCATCTCGGTGTAGCAGGTGGTGGAACCGTAAAACAGACCAATCTTCATCGCTCTTCTCTCTGTTGGCGCTTTCTCGCGTGCTTTGGCGCGTTCTCGCATGCTCGTGTGGGCTGCGCCATGTTGGCAACACGATGGGTAACGTAAGGGGAGGGCGCCAGTCTAGCAGATTGCCATTCGACCTTCACCGCCCGGCAAGGGGTGTGGCAAACGTGCCTTATCTTTCCAATGAAAGTGCCTTGTCTTTCCAAGGAGTTGGCGCGTTACAATGGGCCATCTTTCCCCTGATTGCAGCGCACCATGAGCAAGCCTGTCCCCCACCCCCTGATTGAACCCTTCCTCGATGCCCTCTGGCTGGAGCGGGGATTGTCTGACAACACGGTCAGCTCCTATCGCAGCGATCTGGAGAAGTTCTCCCTCTGGCTCGACGAGCAGGGGAGCTCGCTGCTGCTGGCTGGGATGGACGAGATCCAGCACTACCTCGCCTGGCGGGTCGATCACCAGTTTGCGGCCAGCAGCACCGCCCGTTTTCTGTCGGCCCTGCGCCGTTTCTATCAGTATCTCAACCGTGAGAAGCTGCGCAGCGACGATCCGACCGTGCTGCTGGAGGGGCCCAAGCTGCCGAAAAAACTCCCCTCCGATTTAAGCGAAACGGAGGTGGAGGCACTCTTGAGTGCGCCGCTGGTGGATGACCCGCTGGAGTTGCGGGACAAGGCGATGCTAGAGCTGCTCTACGCCACCGGTTTGCGGGTTTCCGAGCTGGTGGGGCTCACCGCCGAGCATGTCAGTTTGCGTCAGGGCTTGGTGCGCGTAGTGGGCAAGGGCAACAAGGAGCGGTTGGTGCCGATGGGCGAGGAGGCGATGCACTGGCTGGAGCGTTACTACCGGGAGGCGCGCACCCTGCTGCTGGGGGGCACCACTTCGGATGTGGTGTTTCCCTCCAAGCAGGCCCGTATGATGACCCGCCAGACCTTCTGGCACCGCATCAAGCTCTATGCCCTGCGGGCCGGGATCAACGGCGAGCTCTCCCCTCACACCTTGCGTCACGCCTTCGCCACCCATCTGCTCAACCACGGCGCCGACCTGCGAGTGGTACAGATGCTGCTGGGTCACGCGGATCTCTCCACCACCCAGATCTACACCCATGTGGCCAACGAACGGCTCAAGGCGCTGCACGGTGAGCACCACCCCCGCGCTTAAGCCCGTTGCAACCGATTTTTGCCCGCTTGTTTAGCCTGATAAAGGGCTGCATCGGCGCGAGCCATCACACTGTCTGGCGCATCATTCAGGGATTCGGCAATGCCACCGCTAAAGGAGACGCTTAAGCCCTTTTCACGCCAATCCTGTTGCCCCATGCTGATACGCCACTGCTCCATCAACTTCTGCGCGTTGGCAATATCCGTCTGCTCAAAAATAGCGACTAGCTCTTCCCCCCCAAAGCGGCACAGGGTTGCCTGTTCCTCCAGCAATTGGCTACCTAGCTGAGCGGTGCGTTTCAAAACGGCATCACCGATGGGATGACCATAGGTATCATTTATTTTTTTGAAGTTATCAATGTCGATAATCGCCAATATATATTGGCTATTTTCTTTATGTAGAATGGCGAGCACCTCTTCCAAATGACGGCGGTTGTACAAGCCGGTTAATGCATCACGCAGCGATTTTTCTGTTTCGGCCTGCATTTTGTCTGAAATCATCACTATTTCATCCTCCAGCTCCTCTATGCCAGCCAGCTTGGGGATAATAATCTGTTGCCCTGGAGGGGTAATACGCAATTGTCTAACAACTTGTACCAATGTGCTGATAGTATGCTCCAGACGTTGTCTGAAAATAATGGCAACCAGTGTGAATATCGATAGTGACAATATCAGAGTGATAAATATGGTGGGCAGTATTTCACCAATCAAAATATCGCTCTTGAATGGAAATATAGTAATAACCAGCCATGATGGGTTGTTGTGAAGGGCGTGATATGAAATGAGATCACCATTTTCACTCATTAAAGTACCATTCCTGCCTTTCAATTCAGAAATCCATGGCTGGTCAAGTCGACTGCCGTTTTCCTGAGGGTCGCTGTGAGCCACAATCATCTTGCTGCCTCGGTCAAAGAGCATATATACAACATTGTTACTACTCTCCAGAATCCGCCCTATACGTGCTGAAAATACTTTCAAGTTCAGGTCGATACCAATCACGCCCAGAAAATCCCCCTGGTTATTGAAAACAGCATGGGAAAGGGTGACGACCGGCGTTTTTTCAATCGCGTCAATGTAAGGGGCGCTCCAGATATTGATGCCGGGATGCTCGATGGCATTGCGATACCATGGACGTTCCGACTCTTTGAACTCAATCGGGGTAGGATGAAGAGAGAAATTGATATGCTTGTTATCCTGAAGCATGTAGTACACAGTTTTTATTGGGCCATCAGGGTAAAGAAGGTATTGCCAAATGTCGCGATAACGTTGTTTTAATTCCGGGGGAAGATCTCCATTATTCTCAGTAATGTCGGCAATGATGATATTTATTTGCCTCTCAACCGAAGAGAGTGAGTTATCCCATTGCTGCGCAGTACTATCGTTAAAAAATCTGGCGGTGCTTAGCAAGGTGTTTTTCTGCATAACAGAAAAAAGGTACGCACTACCCAATGTGGTCAAAACAAGTGGCAGCGCAAGCAGCAAAAGAAAACGGAGAATAAAGCTGTGATTGGAGTTTGCAGCAGTGGAGTTTTGCATAGTCACGACGCCTATATAACTTTACGCCATCTAACCATAGCCCATGGGCATCGTGACACACATACACACCAGTCTGGGGAGTCGGCTTAACGCTCCTGTTGAGATTTCAGCAGATCACGGATCTCGGTCAGCAGCTCCTGATCCTTGGTCGGGCCTGCCGGGGCGGCGGCTTCCTCTTCCTGCTTCTTCTTGAGGGTGTTGATGGCCTTCAGTCCCATGAAGATGGCGAAGGAGATGATCAGAAAGTCGATGATGGTCTGGATGAACTTGCCATAGGCGATAACTACGGCGGGTGTTGCACCTTCTGCGGCCTTCAGGGTGACCGCCAGGTCGCTGAAGTCCACGCCGCCCAGGATCAGGCCGATGGGCGGCATGATCACGTCACCGACAAAAGAGGAGACAATTTTGCCGAAGGCGGCACCAATGATGATACCGACCGCCATGTCGATGACGTTGCCGCGGGCGGCAAAGGCTTTGAACTCTTGAATCAGACTCATTATTTCCTCCGAAATTAAACAAGATAGCGCGTTGATTACCCTTGCCAAAGGGCGAACTCTTGTCAGGAAAAACAGAGGCTAAGCCGCGTTGTTCCTGTCGTCCTGACTAGCTTGCGGGCGTTATGAGTCCTTGGCAATCGGGGGGAGCCATTTTTTTGGTACAAAGTGATATTAATTTTTTGGTAAGTAGCTGGTTGAATGATGAGCTGTGCTGCTGTAGTTTGCTGGGTCGATTCATTCATACCACGTGAGTAAACAAGTGAAGTATTTACTACTGGGAATGATGCTTTTGTGCACATTTGCTGCCAGAGCGGGGATGGATACCCAAGCCTTGAAACAGACCATCACGGCCCGGCTGGGGGTCCCCGTCTATCTGGTTGAACCGACCCCGATCGCGGGGTTGTATATGCTGGGCACCTCACAGGGGGTGCTCTACAGCGATGCCAAAGGGGATTATGTGGTGCAGGGGGTCATGCTGGATATGACCCGCGACATGAAGAACCTGACCATCTCGGGTATGCGCGAGCAGCGCCGACTTGGCTTGGCACAGGTGGCCCATGCCCCCATCGTGCTCAAGGCCCGGGATGAGCGTCACCGGGTTGCGCTGTTTCTCGGCGAGCAGGACGCAAAGCGCCGTCAGCTCTCCGGCACCTTGCAACACCTGCAGGCATCCGGGGTGAGCGTGGCACTCTATCCGGTGATTGATCACGCCGAACGGGCCGCCGACTGGTGCAGCGATCCCCTGCTGCAAAATGATCCGTTAAAAGCCTATTTGCCTCAAACGGCATGTAGTGAGACCCTTATCCAAAATATTGGCCTGAGCCAATGGTTGGGGGTCAAGGTACTGCCGGCCTGGGTCTCCTCCGACGGGGATCTGGTGCGCGGGTATCAGAGCCCCGAACAGCTGCTCAAGATACTGGATCATATTGATGTCCCTGCAAATCCGTCGTCGTCCGCGAGTTGATGATTCCCATCTGCCTGCCACCCTGCATCCCCTGCTCCGCCAAATCTTCGCCAGCCGTGGCGTAGAGGATCCCGCCCTGCTGGAGCGCAGCGCCAGCCAGCTGTTGCCGCCCCAGCGCCTCTATGGGATGGAGCAGGCTGTGCCGCTGCTGGCGGATGCCCTGACTGCCCAGAAACGGCTACTGATTGTCGGCGATTTCGACTGCGATGGCGCCACCAGCTCTGCCCTGTGCGTGCTGGCCCTGCGCGCCATGGGGGGGCGCCATATCGATTTTCTGGTGCCCAATCGCTTCGAGTTTGGCTACGGTCTCACCCCCGAAATTGTCGAGCTGGCGGTGGCCCGTGGCGCCGAGTTCCTGATCACGGTGGATAACGGCATCTCCAGCATCGCCGGGGTGGCGGCTGCCAAGGCGGCCGGCATGCAGGTACTGGTTACCGATCACCATTTGCCGGGTCAGGAGCTGCCTGACGCCGATGCCATCGTCAACCCGAACCAGCGCGGTTGCGATTTCCCCTCCAAGTCGCTGGCCGGGGTGGGGGTAGCCTTCTACCTGATGGCGGCCCTCAACACCCATCTGCGTCAGCTCGGCTGGTTCGAACGGCAAGGGTTGCGAGCCCCCAATGTGGCGGATTACCTCGATCTGGTGGCCCTCGGCACGGTCGCCGACGTGGTGGCGCTCGATGGCAACAACCGCATTCTGGTCCATCAGGGCTTGCAGCGGATCCGGGCCGGGCGCTGTCGCCCCGGCATTCAGGCGCTGGTGGATGTGTCGGGCCGCGATGGTCGCCGCCTCACCGCCGCCGACCTCGGTTTTGCACTGGGGCCACGCCTCAATGCGGTAGGGCGCCTCGATGATATGTCCCTTGGGGTCGCCTGTCTGCTCTGCGATGATCTCAATCTGGCGCGCCAGCTTGCGGCCGAGATGGACAGCCTCAATCAGGAGCGCAAGGAGATTGAGCAGGGGATGCAGCAGGAGGCCCTCGCCACCCTGGAGCAGATCCGGTTTCGCGATGGCGAGGTGCCGTCGGGTATAGTGCTGCATCGGGACGAGTGGCATCAGGGGGTGGTGGGGCTGGTGGCCTCCAAGGTGAAGGAGAAGTACTACCGCCCGGTCATTGCGTTTGCCGAGAGCAGCGAGACCGAGCTCAAGGGCTCCGGCCGCTCCATCCCCGGCGTGCACCTGCGCGATGCACTGGAACTGCTCGATACCCGCCATCCGGGCCTGATGGGCAAGTTTGGCGGCCACGCCATGGCGGCGGGGTTGACCCTGCCCAAGGCCAATATCGAGGCGTTTGGTCGGGCCTTTGAGGCGGTCATCAGCGAGCTGGTGACACCGGAGCTTTTGACCGGGGTGTTGCTCACCGATGGCGAGTTGTTGCCGGATGAGCTCAACCTCGAGCTGGCGGAGCTTATTCGCGCCTCCGGCCCCTGGGGTCAGGCCTTCCCCGAGCCGCTGTTCGACGGCGAGTTCGTGCTGGTGCAGCAGCGGTTGGTGGGGGAGAAGCACCTCAAGATGATGCTGACAACCGATTCCGGTCACGCGGTGGATGCCATCGCCTTTGGCGTCGATCTCAAGCGCTGGCCCGATGCCTCGGTCAAGCGGGTGCGGCTTGTCTACCGGCTCGATGTCAACGAGTGGCGCGGCAACCGCAGCGTGCAGCTGCTGGTGGAGCATCTGGAGGCGGCCGGTCTCTGAGCCGGTAGCATCGCTGCTCTATCACCGCTTTATCACAGATAGCGCTGACAACGGCCACCCTCGGGTGGCCGTTTTTGTTGGCGGATCTCTGGAAAAGGGCGTTGACCTGTCTATAGCTTCACAGTTTAAGCTCATCTCTATCGGGTCATCTGAGGGCCCGCACCATGAGTGATTGCCATGAAAATATCCGAACTGGCCCGCCGCTGCGGCCTCGCCCGTTCCACCCTGCTCTATTACGAGAAGCTGGGGGTGATTGCCGGTACCCGGGCCGCCAACGGCTATCGCCACTATGACGAGGGGGATCTGCAGCGACTGCAGATGGTGCAGGCCCTGCAGGCAGGTGGTCTCAGCCTCAAGCAGTGCCTCGCCTGTCTGGCTGGCGAGATAGATCAGGCGGCATTGCAGGCCCGGGTCAGGGAGCTCGATAAGGAGCTGGCGCGGATGCAGCGCGCCCGGGATCTGTTGGCGGATCTGGCAGGGTTGCGTCCGCGCTCCGGTGAGGAATTCAAGGCCTGGCAGCTGCAACTGCAGCGCGAGGCACCGGAGGCCTACTTCGCGTGGGTGATGAAACAGGGTTTTAGCGAGAAAGATCGCTACCACTTGCAATGGTTGAGCAAAGACATGAATGAACATGATCGTTACATCAAGGACTTTATCCAGCTGCTGGATGGCATGAGTTACTGGGGGCCGGGGGATCGCGCCTTCACCCAGCAGCAGTTTGCCGCCTTGCCCATCCGGCCGCGCCGGATCCTCGACATGAGCTGCGGGCGCGGGGCCTCGACCATGGCGCTGGCGCAGGTGACCGATGCCACTATCGTAGCCATCGATCTGGAAGAGGAGGCGCTGGCCGCCGTGGCGCACTCCGCCCGTGCAGCAGGCTTTGAGCATGTCTCCACCCTCTGCGCCAACATGGCGGCACTGCCGGACGATTTGGCACCGGCCGACCTCATCTGGGCAGAGGGGAGCGCTTACGTGATGGGGGTTGCCAATGCGCTGAAGGCGTGGCGCCCGCTGCTCGCGAGCCCACAGGCTTGCATCGTGCTGAGTGATGCGGTCTGGCTGACCGATAACCCGCCCGAGGAGGCATTGGCATTCTGGCAGCAGGATTATCCCGCCATGCAGACGCTGGCGGGCCTGCTTGAGACGATACAAGCGGCAGGCTACCGCTGCCTGTCACACACTCCGTTGCCGATGAGCGCCTGGAACAACTATCTGGATCCCATCGAGGTCAATCTGGTGCGCTATCGTGACGAGCTGGGGGAGAGTGCCGCCTGGCAGGACTTGAGCCGGGAAGTGGCCATCCACCGCCAATATCTTGGCAGTTACGGCTATGTGATCTGCTGCCTGCAAAAAGATAAGTGATTAGCTGTCGTAAAAAAACGAGGCGCCTGCGGGCGCCTCGAGGTTTATCAGGGATTGCGGATGGCCATTACAGCTCGCGGGCCCAGGGGTGAGCCTTGGGGCGCAGCGCCAGCGCCAGACCCAGCAGCAGCACGGTCAGACCGTAGAGGGGCCAGCTGCCAAAGCGCATGTAGGGGGTCTCGCCGTGGGCGGGACGCACTTCGCTGCGCAGCACGCCCGCTTCAAACTGCGGGATCTGGCCGATGATGCTGCCATCGATCTCGGTAACGATAGTGATGCCGGTGTTGGTGTCCCGCAGCAGCGGACGAGCCAGCTCCAGCGCGCGCATCCGGGCGATCTCCATATGCTGCCACGGACCGATGCTGGTGCCGAACCAGGCGTCGTTGGAGACGGTCAGCAGGAAGTCGGTATCGGCATTGACGTTGCGGCGCACCTCCTCCGGGAAGATGATCTCGTAGCAGATGGCGGCGGCAAACTTGAGCCCCTTGGCGATCAGGTTGGGCTGCACTTCGTCACCCCGGCTGAAGGAGGACATCGGCAGGTTGAAGAAGGGGGCGATGGGGCGTAGCAGATCTTCAAAAGGCACGAACTCGCCGATGGGCAGCAGGTGGTACTTGTTGTAGCGGTTGGAGTGGTTGTAGAAGTAGGACTCCTTGCCATCCGCATCCTGCACCCCCATGCCGAGCACGGTATTGTAGAAGCGCTGTTGCTGCTCGTCGTAGTGAATGATCCCCGCCAGCAGGCCGGTATCGTTCACCTTCATCGCCTTGTCCAGATTCTCCAGATAGGGGCCCATCGCCTTCTCGATGGCCGGGATCGCCGATTCCGGCCAGATGATGATGTCGGCATCCTGATTCTCGCGGCTCAAGTCCTGATAGGTGCGCACCGTGGGGGCCAGCGCCTCCGGATCCCACTTGAGGGACTGGGCGATATTGCCCTGCACCAGTGCCACCTTGACCGGCTCGCCACGGGTCACCCAGTTGAGCTGCATCAGACCGTGGGCACCGGCCACCAGCAGGGCAGGCACCGCCAGCCAGAGCGGGGAGCGGGACTTCCACACCAGCCAGATAGCGGAGGCAGAGAGCAACAGGGCGAGGGTGATGCCCTGCACCCCGAGAATGGGGGCAAAGCCCTTGAGCGGGCCGTCGATCTGGCTGTAACCAAACCAGAGCCAGGGGAAGCCAGTCATCACCCAGCCGCGCAGCCAGTCAGCGACCAACCACAGGGCCGGGAAGGCGAGCAGCCAGCGGCTCCAGTGACGGCCGCCAAAGAAGCGGGCAAAGACCCAGCTGGCGAGCATCGGGTAGAGGGCCAGATAGGCGGAGAGCCCGGCCAGCAGCACAAAGGCGACCGGCAGCGGGATGCCGCCAAACTCGGTCATGCTTACGTGGATCCACCACAGGCCCGGCAAAAAGAGTCCCATAGCGTAGCCAAAACCGCGCCAGGCAGCCTGTTTCGGCGTGGCTTTGTCCAGCAGAGCGTAGAGGCCAAGCAGGGAGGGGATCACCAGCGGCCAGTAGCCGAAGGGGGAGAAGGCCAGCACTGCGATGGCACCAGAGGCCAATGCACTGAGGCTTAACAGAATTTTGGAAGTAACAGGGGATAATCTCACGGGCGATGGTGCTCGTCTTGGTGTGCAACTGGGGTCGAATGGCCGGTATCTTAACCTGTAAGCGGGGCAACGGCGAGCCTCGATGCCGGTGGCAGAGAGCACAACGCCCCGAGGTCGGGGCGTTGTTTCACACATCGAGCGGATCTGCTTATTGCGGCTCGGATTGCGCCGCCGCGTGGTGTTCGGGGATCTTCACCTGCAGCTGCTGCAGACGACGCCGGTCGGCATGCATCACCTTGAACAGGTAGCCGTCCAGCTCGATCTCCTCGCCCTTCTTTGGCAGGTGGCTGAAGGCGTGCATTACCAGACCACCCACCGTGTCCACCTCTTCATCGCTGAATTTGGTGCCGAAGAAGTCGTTGAAATCCTCGATCTCGGTCAGGGCACTGATGGAGAAGACCCGCTTGCTGAGGCGGCGGATTTCGTCCGGTTCATCCTCGATGTCGTCAAACTCGTCGTCGATCTCGCCAACGATCAGTTCCAGTATGTCTTCGATGGTCACCAGACCGGAGACGCCACCAAATTCGTCGACCACAATGGCCATGTGGTAGCGCTCTTCACGGAACTCCTTGAGCAGACGGTCAACCCGTTTGCTTTCCGGCACGATCACCGTGGGGCGCAAGATTTTCTCGAGCTGCAGCGGCTCGCTGGCGTGATGGCCGCCAAACCCGAAGGGGAGCAGATCCTTGGCGAGCAGAATGCCCTCCACATGATCCTTGTCCTCGTTGATCACCGGGAAGCGGGAGTGGCCGGACTCGATGATCACCGGCAGGATCGCATCCACCGGTTGGGACTTCTCGATGGTCACCATCTGGGAGCGGGGGATCATGATATCGCGCACGCGAAGATCGGCGATCTCCAGCACCCCCTCGATCATGTCCTTGGTGTCCTGATCGATGAGGTCGCGCTCTTCGGCATCGGCTATCACGTCTACCAAATCATTGCGGTCTTTTGGCTCGCCCTGGAAGAGTTGGCTGAGTTTGTCGAGCCAGGTTTTCTTCGGCGAGCCGGTACTAGGGTGATCGTCGGTCATTTTCTCTCTTGGTTACTCGTATGAACACACTTGAAATAGTTCGGGTTATATAAGGATGGTCATCTGCTGTTTCAAGTCGATGACCGTCCGGCGTTTTACTCTTCGTCGTTCAGATAAGGATCGGCAAAACCTAGCTCCTGCATGATGTCGCGCTCAAGCGCTTCCATCTCTTCGGCTTCCTCATCCTCGATATGGTCATAACCTAGCAGATGCAGACTGCCGTGCACAACCATGTGGGCCCAGTGTGCCATGAGGGGCTTGCCCTGCTCCTCGGCCTCGCGCTCTACCACCTGACGGCAGATCACCAGATCGCCGAGCAGCGGCAGCTCCAGACCGGGTGGCGCCTCGAACGGGAAGGAGAGCACGTTGGTGGGCTTGTCCTTGCCGCGATAGGTGAGGTTGAGTTCGTTGCTCTCCGCCTCATCGACGATGCGCACCGTCACTTCTGCCTCCTGCTGGAAGCCGAGAATGGTGCCGTCGAGCCAGCCTTGCAACTGGGCTTCGGTGGGCAGGCCGTCAGTGCTGGCACTGGCCAGCTGCAGATCCAGGGTTACGCTCATTGCTCACTCTCTTTGCTGGAGTTTGTTTGGCCGGCCACCTTCTCGGCGGCCTGTTTGGCGTCGAACGCCTCATAGGCCTGTACGATACGGGCCACCACCGGGTGGCGCACCACGTCTTTGGACTCGAAGAAGTTGAACGACAGACCATCGACCCCTTGCAGCACTTCCAGAGCATGGCGCAGGCCGGATTTGGCGTTGCGCGGCAGGTCTACCTGGGTGATATCACCGGTGACCACCGCCTTGGAGTTGAAACCGATGCGGGTCAGGAACATCTTCATCTGCTCGGTGGTGGTGTTCTGGGCCTCATCGAGAATGATAAAGGCGTCATTGAGGGTTCTTCCGCGCATATAGGCGAGCGGCGCCACTTCGATGATGTTGCGCTCCATCAGCTTCTCGACCCGCTCAAAACCCAGCATCTCGAACAGGGCGTCGTAGAGCGGGCGCAGGTAAGGATCCACCTTCTGGGAGAGATCGCCGGGCAGGAAGCCGAGCTTCTCGCCTGCTTCCACCGCCGGACGGGTCAGCAGAATGCGGCGGATCTCCTGACGCTCCAGCGCATCCACCGCCGCTGCGACCGCCAGATAGGTCTTGCCGGTACCGGCCGGGCCTATGCCGAAGCAGATATCGTGGCGCACGATATTGGCAATGTACTGGGCCTGATTTGGGCTGCGTGGCTTGATGAGACCGCGCTTGGTCTTGACCGTCACCTCCTTGCCATAGGGGATGCTCGGCGCCGGTTCGTCATCCTGCTCCAGCACCCGCGACTCCTGAATGGCCAGATGGACCATGTCGGGAGTGATATCGGTCACCTTGCCACCCTTGAGGGGCTGGGTTTCCACATAGAGGTGCTTGAGGATGACGGCGGCGGCATCCAGCTGGGCCGGTTTGCCCACCAACTGGAAGTGGCTGTCACGGTAGCTGATCTCGACGCCGAGGCGGCGCTCCAGCTGCTTGATGTTGTCATCGAAGGGGCCGCACAGGCTGGCAAGGCGCTGGTTGTCGGCGGGCTCCAGATGCAGATTCAGGGTCGAGATGTGTCGGCTCAAAATATCCTCGTCTCAAGGCGCTCCCCATCCGCCGGGCGAATGGGGAGGAGGGGATTAATGGGGTGTGAAGGCGGCCACGCCCAGCTCGTCCGGCACGTTATCCGGGCGACGGGCCAGGATTTCGCTCGGGGCGGTGGCGATCCGCAGGTTCATCTCGCTCTCGCCGCGGATGAACTTGCCGCGCAGGGAGTTGGGACGTACCTCGGTGATCTCCACGTCGGCAAAGCCGCCGATCAGGGTGTGCTGGCCTTCGAAGTTGACCACCCGGTTGTTCTCGGTGCGGCCACACAGCTGCATCGGGTCGAGCTTGGAGGGCCCTTCCACCAGGATGCGCTGGGTGGTGCCCAGCATGGCACGGCCAATCTGCATCGCCTGGTTGTTGATGACGTGCTGCAGGCGGGCCAGACGGGCTTTCTTCACTTCCATGTCGACATCGTCGGGCATGTCGGCGGCCGGGGTGCCCGGGCGCGGGCTGAAGATGAAGCTGAAGCTCATATCGAAACCCACATCCTCGATCAGCTTCATGGTCGCTTCAAAGTCTTCGTCCGTCTCATTCGGGAAGCCAACGATGAAGTCGGAGCTGATGGTGATGTCGGGACGGGCGGCACGCAGGCGACGGATCTTGGATTTGTACTCCAGGATGGTGTGCGGGCGCTTCATCATGGTCAGAATACGGTCGGAGCCGCTCTGCACCGGCAGGTGCAGGAAGCTGACCACTTCCGGGGTGTCTTTGTAGACTTCGATGATGTCGTCGGTGAACTCGATCGGGTGGCTGGTGGTGTAGCGAATGCGATCGATACCGTCGATAGCGGCCACCAGACGCAGCAGCTCGGCGAAGGTGCAGATGCCTCCATCAAAGGTCGGGCCGCGGTAGGCGTTGACGTTCTGGCCTAGCAGGTTCACTTCGCGCACGCCCTGCTGGGCGAGCTGGGCGATTTCGTAGAGCACGTCGTCCAGCGGTCGGCTCACCTCTTCACCGCGGGTGTAGGGCACCACGCAGTAAGTACAGTATTTGGAGCAGCCTTCCATGATGGAGACGAACGCGGTAGCCCCTTCGGCGCGCGGTTCGGGCAGGCTGTCGAATTTTTCGATCTCGGGGAAGGCGATATCAACCTGAGCACCACGGCCCTCTTGCACTTCCTTGATCATGGCGGGCAGGCGATGCAGGGTCTGCGGGCCGAACACGATATCCACATAGGGAGCGCGTTGGCGAATCGCATCGCCCTCCTGAGAGGCAACGCAGCCACCCACGCCGATCACCAGACCGGGCTTGTTGGCCTTGAGCTTTTTCCAGCGTCCCAGCTGGTGGAACACCTTCTCCTGCGCCTTTTCGCGGATGGAGCAGGTATTGAGCAGCAAGACATCTGCCTCTTCGGGCTCTTCGGTAAGGGTGTAGCCATTGCTGGCATCCAACAGGTCGGCCATTTTGGACGAGTCATACTCGTTCATCTGGCAACCCCAGGTTTTAATGTGAAGTTTCTTGCTCATTGCTTCTCTTGACTTGTTTTGAAATCGGCATGGTCAAAGGACCGCGCATTTTACTCCGCAATCTGGATACTGCCTAGCTAATATCCAGCTGGCAATGGTGCTCACCCGATACCTGTTGCCTGCAAGCTCAATAAGCTTTCTCCTTGATTTGACGCAGCAATTCCCCGTTTGTCTCACTGTTTATCAGCCGCCCTTGCGCTATCATGCAGCCATCCGGTTCACGTCCGGGCGCTGTCGCCGGACGCACCCTTTCAGGAATAAATGTATGGAACAGTGTGATATCGCCATCGTCGGCGCCGGCATGGTGGGCGCCGCCACCGCCTGTCTGCTGGCGGCTCAGGGTCTCTCGGTGCGGGTCATCGAGACCCAACTGCCGGAGCATTACGCGCCGGAGCAGCCGCTGGATCTGCGGGTCTCCGCCATCAGTCAGGCCTCGGTGGCGCTGCTGGAGCAGGCCGGTGCCTGGCACCATCTGCAGCAGATGCGGCTCTGCCCCTACCGCCGGCTGGAGACCTGGGAGCTGGACGGTTTTGCCACCCGCTTCAATTCCGCCGATCTCGGTCTGCCCCAGCTCGGCTACATCATCGAAAACCGGTTGGTGCAGCTCGCCCTGCTCAAACGGATGGAGGATTTTCCCACCATCCAGACCCACACCCCGGCGGCGGTGACCAGCCTGCGCCAGAGTGCGGATGAAGCTGTGCTGACTCTGGACGACGGCACCGAGCTGGCGGCCCGCTGGGTGCTGGCCTGCGACGGTGCCGAATCCCACACCCGCAAGCTGGCAGGTATCGGCGTATCGCGCTTCGAGTACCGCCAGCACTGCATGCTGATCAATATCGACACCGACTTTGCGCAGGAAGATATCACCTGGCAGCAGTTCACCCCGAGCGGCCCGCGCGCCTTCCTGCCGCTGCCCGGCCAGCACGGCTCCCTGGTGTGGTATGACAACCCGGCCCGTATCCGCGCGCTGGCGGCCATGAGCAACGAAGGGCTTGCCGCCGAAGTGCGCCGCCACTTCCCAAGCCGGCTCGGCGGATTTACCGTCACCGGCAAGGGGAGCTTCCCGCTGGTGCGCCGCCACGCCAACGACTATCACGCCGGTCGGGTGGTGCTGCTTGGCGATGCTGC
Source organism: Aeromonas sp. Y293-4 (assembly GCF_027705905.1). Classification (NCBI taxonomy): domain Bacteria; kingdom Pseudomonadati; phylum Pseudomonadota; class Gammaproteobacteria; order Aeromonadales; family Aeromonadaceae; genus Aeromonas; species Aeromonas sp. Y293-4. The sequence continues at coordinate 216,861 of NZ_JAPDCI010000003.1, forward strand.
CCACACCATCAACCCGCTGGCGGGGCAGGGGGTCAACCTCGGCTTCAAGGATGTGGCCTGCTGGGCTGATCTGCTGCAAGGAGCTGGCGCCGACTGGCATCAGCTGGCGTTGGCCGAGCGTTACGAGCGACGCCGTCGCCCCGATAACCTGCTGATGCAGTCGGGAATGGATCTCTTCTACGGGGTGTTCAGCAACGAGATTGGCCCCCTCAAGCTGGCCCGCAATCTGGCTCTCAATCTGGCGGACAAGGCGGGCCCGCTCAAGGAGATGGCGCTGCGCTATGCACTGGGGCTGGTTTGACAGGTAGAAACCAGGTAACACGGGCTGAATTCGCGAAGGAGCAAAGGTGATGAACAAGGCACTGCTGGTGATCGATTTTATCAACGATATTGCCCATCCCGACGGGCGCATTGCCGCCTCCGCAGCCCATGTGCTGGAGCAGGATGCCATTGCGCATGCCAATCAGGCGCTGGCCCATGCCCGCGCCCACGGCTGGCTGGTGGTGCTGATCAAGGTGGGCTTTGACGGCGGCTATCAGCTGCAGCCCAAGGGGTCTCCCATGTTTGGTCGCGCTCACCAGTTGGGGGCGCTCTCCTTGGCTGACAGCGGCACCGACTTTCATCCGGATCTGGATGTGCAGCCCGGCGATCTGGTGCTGACCAAGCCCAGAGTGAGCCCCTTCTATGGCACGGCGCTGGAGCCTGCGCTGCGGGCCAACCACATCGACCACCTCTATCTGTGCGGGGTGAGCACTAGCTGGGCCATTCAGGCGGCAGCGCGGGATGGTCACGATCGCGACTACGCCATCACCATTCTGGAGGATGCCTGCGCCGCCGCAGATGCCACCGAGCATCACACCTCGCTGCGGATGCTGGGTCGCATCGCCGAGATCATCAAGGTGTCCCGGCTGGCTTGATCCTTAACGCAGGCTGCGCTCGAGCACCGTTTTGAGATTGACTCTGTGGCCTCCTGTCGGGCAGCTGCGCTTTTGGGCAACATGATTGTCGGGCAAGATAGTGCTCACATGGATAACAACAAGGATGGACAGATGCGTTATCAGGGACGGATCGCGAGCTGGAACGAGGCGCGCGGCTTTGGATTTATTACGCCGGAGCAAAATGGCGCCGAGCAGGCAACCAATGGGTCACGCAGTGCAGGGCTATTTGTGCATGTTACGGCGCTGCAATCAGATGGCCGGGTGCCAGAGCCGGGGGAGCGTGTCACCTATCTGATCGGCAGTGGCCAGGATGGCAAACCAAGGGCGTTACAGGTCTTTTTCCCCGATCGCCCGCTCACGTTGGCGGATGCCGTGCCGTCGGCCGCAATATCAGCCACAAGGTCAGCCGCACCATCAGCGGCGCCATCGTTTCGGGCGGCAAGTCAGCCGCCACGCCCCACCTCGACCAGAGAGAGAAGCAACCCCTATCGACGTCGCAAGAGCAGCTGGAGTGGCAAACTGATCCCCCTGCTGGTGCTCGTCGGCCTCTTTTCCATCTATTCCCGTTTCTCGGCCGAGTCGATGGCGCCATTGCCGGTCTCATCTTTCAATCAGGAGGAGATCAGCACCTCGGTCAGCACGCCACAGACACCGACCTTTATTCGTCAGTGTGATGGTCGGCAGCATTGCTCCCAGATGACCTCCTGCGAGGAGGCAACCTGGTTTTTACAAAACTGCCCTAGTACCAAGATGGATGGGGAAGGAGATGGCATCCCCTGTGAAAATCAGTGGTGTGGTCATTAAATGTGACTTATCAGATACATATGCTTATGATGCGCTCTTGTTATCCGGAACAGGGAAACTGGCCTGAAACCTTGCCGGATAGTGTTCGATGGTGAAATTTGGTCTCAGTTGGCTAAGTGGGAATGGGGTGCTTTACTCTATCTGCTGACTTAATTGTTAATAGTTGGCGGTATGCCACTTTTGCCACAGGATGGCCACCATGGCGGATGATATACAGACGCGGCAGAGTCACTTCGCCGAGCGAGCCCATCATCTGGCTGCGCTGCTGGATTCGCTGGAAGACCAGATATCGGTGATAGATCGGGATGGCGTGATCCATTACACCAATCTCGCCTGGGATCTGTTTGCCGAGCAAAACGGTATGCCCAAGGGATATAACTGGATTGGGGTCAATTACATGGGGGCTTGTGACGCTGAATCCGAGCCCTCTGGATTGGCTGCCGTGGAGGGGATCCTTCGGGTTATCCGTCATCAGCAGGAGAAGTTCTATCTGGAATACCCCTGCCACAGCCCCGACACCCAGCGCTGGTTTATGATGCGAGTCGCGCCGGTACCCGGGCTTGACGCCGAGTATTTTTCCATCGCCCATATCAATATCACCGAGCGCAAGCTGCTGGAGCTGGAAGTTGCCAGCCTCTCCCAACATGATCCCTTGACCGGACTGGCCAATCGGCGGCTGTTCAACAGCTTTTTGCATAACGAGTGGCGGCGCAGCATGCGTGAACATACCCCGCTCTCCCTCATCATGCTGGATCTGGATAACTTCAAGGCGTGCAATGACCATCTTGGTCATCAGATGGGGGATGGCTCCCTCCAGCTGGTGGGCCATCTTCTGCAGTCCTTCTGCCAGCGTCCGGCGGATCTGCCCTGCCGTTTTGGTGGTGACGAGTTTGCCCTGATCCTTGGCAATACCGATCGAGATGCGGCCCAGCGGATTGGAGAGGAGATCCGCCAGGCCATCAACGATCTCGACATCGTGGTGGCAAATAATATTCAGCTTAGCGCCAGCATTGGCATTGCCACCTACACGGCAGAGCAACTGCTGGAGGGGGAAGGGGCGTTGCTGGCCGCGGCCGATGCGGCGCTTTATTGCGCCAAGGGGGCGGGTAAAAACCGTAGTCACTGCGCCAGCTGTTGAGCCGCATTGCCGCTTTTGTCCTGCATGCGCCCCCTTGATGGGGGCGCACTGTTTTGACGTGGCACGATGTTAGCTACCAGCAAGGGTTGGTTTCAGCGCTCGGGCGTGGCTGACACCGGCAGGGGATGGCTGGCGATCACCTGCCTGACGAAGTGATCCCGGATGGGGTCGGCAAAGTCCGGATTCCATACCATGCTGACCTCCCACTCGGAGCTGGGACCAGAGAGGGGATAGAGGGTGACATCGGGCCCTGCGATAAAGCTGACGCTGCGCGGCAGGATGGCGTTGCCTATGCCCGCCGCGACCAATGCCACCAGCGTCTGGATATCCTCGGCCTCCTGGACCATGCCGGTCAGCCGATTGGCGCCGAGAAAACCGGCGATCTGCTGGCTGAGCCCAGGGCAGCGGTGGCCCACCATCTGCAACAGGGGTTGACTGGTCAGTGCCTGCTGGACGTCGAATGCGGCCGGGTCTGGCTCGGTCATCCGTGTCGGCACCGCCAGCACCAGCCGGTCGATCAGCAGTCTGTGTTCCTGCAACTGCTGTACCTGCGGTCTGCGCATAAAGCCCAGCTGCAACTGGCCGGAGAGCAACTGCTCCTGCTGGATGGCTGAGGGCATATCCTGTAGATGGACCATCACGTCCGTGACCTGCTGCTTGAAGCGGGCCACCAGCGCAGGGGCCAGCGCGAAACTCGACAGGCCAAACCCAATCTTGAGCCGACCGGCCACGCCACTCGCCACCGCCAGCGCGTGACGTTCAAACTCCCTGCCGTGTTTGACCAGTGCGCTTGCCTGAGTGAGCAGCTGGGCGCCGAGCGCCGTCAGCTCGGCGCCGTGGCGGCCCCGTTTGAACAGGGTGCAGCCCAGCGTCTGCTCCAGCCTCTGGATCTGCTTGGTGAGGGCCGGCTGGGTGATAAAGAGGCGGCTGGCCGCTTCCCGGTAGTTGGCGGTGTCGGCCAGCGTCACAAACGCCTGCAGTTGTTTGAGGTCGAATTTCATTCCGTTTGATTATCGAAAGTGGCCATTTACTCATTATAAATTATCTAAACGCCCTGTTCTAATGGCGCTGAAAGGGGAGCCGAGCCCCCTTCGGTCTGGAACAAGGAGTCATATCATGTCGACCCAACGTTATCTCTTTTTGATCAAGGGCAAGCTGGTGCTGGCCCAGCCGTTGGCGGCCCCGGAGACTGGGGAGCTGCTCGTCAGCCTGCTGCAACAGGGTTTTGTGGTCGGCCCCTTGCAGGTGTGGGTTGGCAGTGCCGAGCAGGCGCTCGCTTGTTATGAGCGTGCCGCCCAGCAGCAGGCCTTTGCCGATGCGTTCTCTGGCTCTCTGCCCGAGCTGGCCGGGGTGCCTGTATGAGTGCTGGCATGAACACGATCACCCTGTCAGTATCCGCCCTGCTGCTCGATATGGATGGCACCCTGGTCTGCTCTACCGGCGATGTGGAGAAGGTGTGGCGGCTCTGGTGTCAGCATCATCAGCTGGCCCCCGAGCCGGTGTTGGCGATGTGCCACGGTATGCGCTCACGTGAGGTGATCCGGGCGTTGGCCCCGCAGCTGGATGTGGAGCTGGAAGCGGCGCGGCTCGACGAGCTGGAGATGCTGCATACCGGCGGAGACGCCATCGCTGGGGCTGGCGAGTTGCTGCACTGTTTGCCGTCAGAGCTTTGGGCCATCGTGACCTCCGCCAGTGCGCGGGTTGCCCGCCATCGCCTGAGTTGTGCCGGTTTGCCGCTGCCCCACGTACTGATGGGGGCCGAAGAGGTGGTCAATGGCAAACCCGATCCCGAGCCCTATCTGCTGGGGGCTGAACGGCTTGGCGTCTCGCCCGCTCGTTGCTTGGTGTTCGAGGATGCACCAGCCGGTATCGAGAGCGCCCTGCGTGCAGGTTGCACAGTGGTGCAGGTGGGGGGGGATGCGCCGCTCAATCCGGCGGTGGTGGCGGTGATCCGCGACTGGTGCGAGGTGAAGGTGGAGTCGGGGGAAGGTGAGTCCCTGCTGGTGACGCTGCCCGCCTGAGCGGTAGAGCGTATTACGACCGCAGATTGCGGTATGAACCATCGCCATCAACACTGCATGCCGCAATAAAAACGCCCCCGAGATGCGGGGGCGTTTTGCTATCTCAACGGTTATTTGAAAACGCGGAAACGGGTAGCGTCGTCGATAAAGGTCTTATCGCCGGCTGGTTGCTTGATGCTGCCAAAGGGCATCTGGGCGCGCAACAGCCAGCTGGCGGGCAGGTTCCACTCCTTGCGTACCGCCTCGTCGATCAGCGGGTTGTAGTGCTGCAGGGAGGCGCCGACTTTCTCCTGCGCCAGCGTCGTCCAGACCGCAAACTGGGCGATGCCGGTGGCATGTTCCGACCAGATGGGGAAGTTGTCGGCATAGAGGGCGAATTTTTGCTGCAGATCCTTGATGACGTCGGTGTCTTCGAAGAACAGCACGGTACCGAAGCCTGCGCGAAAGCTGCCATCTACCTTGGCCTCACTCTGGGCGTAGGCCTCCGGCGGCACAATCTTTTTCAGCTCGGCTTTGACGATATCCCACAGCTTGTGGTGCTGGGCGCCAAACAGGATGACGGCACGGGAGCTCTGGGAGTTGAAGGAGGAGGGGCTGTGTCTGATGGCATCCTGGATCAGGGCCGTCAGCCGCTCCGGCGTGTGGGACACCTGGTCGCCCAGGGCATAGATGGTACGACGTGCTTTGATCTGTTCGATAAACGGACTGCTCATAACATCTCCTTGTTCTGCTTGGCGTTGCAGCCGGTGATGGACGGTTTGTCCAGCGCCTGCCGAATCAGGTATAGACTATAACACCCGCGATGCAGAGCGGGGTTAACCCGGGGTAACTAGCGTTTTTCCTGTCAGTTGATATTCGTTTGCGAACCCTGACGTTTCGTTAATGTTGGAAATGTCATTTAAGGGGCGCGAAAGTGATATTAATCAATGATTCACTCTCCTTTCTCTCCTACAATCCCCGTATGTTTTCTTGGTTCGGATGTGATGTGAGCCGTTCGTATCTCAATAAACGCTACTATGTGTTGGTCCCCCTCTCGGCATTGATTGGTTTGATGATCCTGATAGTGACGATCATCATGGCTATTGCCAGCTATCTGAGGGATATCGACATGACGGTATCCGGCTTCGGCCACATGGCCTCCTCCGTTGAAGCGTCCCTGATCCACGAGATGGTGAAGGTCAATGAGCGGCAACTGGCAGTGCTGGAGGCCTCGCTCGACAAGGAGAAGATCGCTCGCGGCGGGCTGGCCGATTCCCCCATCTGGGCCATTGCGCACAAGATCAAACCAGGCAACCACTACATCTACTTTTACAACTTGAACGCGGATCGTATCGACAGCTACCCGGACTGGCTACCGCCCCCCGGTTATCAGGCGGCGCTGCGACCCTGGTATCAGGTGACCACTATGCCGGGCGACGAGCGCGTCTGGTTTGGCCCCTACCCTGAATACAATACCAATGAACTGATACTCAGCCTGATTAAACGAGTGCGGGACGATCAGGGGCAACTGCTGGGGCTGCTGATGGTCGACATGTCATTCGACTCGCTGCAGCAGGCGCTACAGCGGACGGTTGGTGGCAATCAGGCCGCACTCTATCTTACCTTGCGCGACAGCGGCCAGCTGGTGGTGGGCAGCAATATGGATCTGCTGGCAGATCATCCCATCGAGCAACATCAGGGCCAGCAGTGGCTCGGTCTGGATGTGTTGTGTCATGGCACTTTCCTTAAGCGCGAGCTGGCGGATATTGGCTGGGATCTCAATATCTATCTGCCGCCCGTGCTGTTTCGCAACAGCCTCTATGAGGCGCTGCAGATGGTGGTTTTGCCATTGATCTCCCTGTTTGCCATCTGGTGTTGCACGCTGAGTCTGCTGGTGCGGATCTTCCGCCAGGAGCAGGCGCTGGTGTCGGGTTCACTGACCGGTATCGTGCGCAATCTGGAGAGTTCTCCCCCTATCACCAAGGCCAATACCTGGTTTGTGCGACGCAGCCTGAACGAGATCGATCAGGTCAGGGCCAGCTTCCTCAAGGGGCAGGATGCGCTGTTGCGGGACCCTCTGACCGGTATCATGAACCGGCGAGCCTTCGAGCAGCACAAGAGCGCGCTGGAGCTGAGGGGGGAGCGCTTCTGGCTGCTGCTGTTTGATATTGATCACTTCAAAGGACTCAATGACAGTCGGGGTCATGCCTTCGGCGATCAGGTGCTGTGTCGGGTGGCCAACTGTCTTGCTGATGTGCTGGGGGTGAGCACGGTTTACCGGATTGGTGGCGATGAGTTTGCCGCTCTGCTGCAACAGCCACAGGATGAGCTGGCGGAGAAGCTCAATTGTCTGCTGGACGTGGTGCGACATCAACAGTGGCGTGAGCACAAGGGACAGGTCACCTTGAGTATCGGCGGCGCCTGCCATTCACCCGTTGCCGACCCCATCTTCGAGCGTGCTGATGCAGCCCTTTATCGTAGCAAGGAGGCTGGCCGGGACTGCTGGCATCTGGCGGATGAGGTTGCTGACTGACAGCTTTTGTCCCAGCGCGGCGGGTCTGTGCCGGGACACGACAACCAGATTGTGGGGCGCCCAGCCGTAATAGTTTGGCTTTTTGGTGATTTTAATCTTTAAATTCAATTGCTTGATCTTACTCTTCCATTTTGGGCGGTGGCCGTGCGGCCATTGACTGTCGCATCCCTCATTTCTGCTGGCTGGCGAACCCCGTGGCGCTTTGTATAGTGCCGCTGAATATTAATCAGGTTTGACAGGAGTACCCATGGAGATGAATTCACGTGCTCTTCGCGCACTGGCACTGCTGGGCGCCTTGCTGGCTGGCAGCACGACCGTGCACGCCTCCGAGACCCTCAATACCATTTTGGGTGGCGGTGCAGGCGGGGTGGCGGGCACCATGATCGGCAAGGAGCTGGGGGGTGATACCGGTGCGCTGGTGGGGGCTGCGTTGGGCGGTGCTGCCGGTGGGGCTGCGACGGCCAACAAGGGCAACAAGAATGAAGCGGCCCTTGGCGGCGCTGTGGGGGCGCTGGGCGGTGCCGCCATCGGCAAGAGTGTCGGTGGTGATACCGGTCAGCTGATCGGCGCCGGGGTCGGCGGGGCGAGCGGTTCGGCCATCGGTGCCAAGACCGGCGATGGTCATAAGAGCCAGGATCGCTATTACGATGATGACGACGATCATCACCATCACAAGCACCACAAGAAGTACAAAAAGCATAAAAAGCACAGATGGCACGACGACGATTGATGTGTGCGCAGTGAGTGCGGAAGATGAAAAACGGGGCCTGTTGGTCCCGTTTTGCATGGTGTGGTCACTCGATTTTGCGGTTACTCGCTCGTGCGGTTACACCAGCCGGTGCTGGCGGCGACCGGCGGCAAAGGCGTTGATGTTGTCGATCAGCTGATCGGCTAGCCGCTGCATCGACTCTTCGCTGGCCCAGGCCACATGGGGGGTCAGAATGAAGTGAGGGTATTGCAGCGCCTTCATCAAGGGGTGGTCTGGAGGCGGCGGTTCGACGCTCGCCACATCGAAACCGGCACCACCGAGGCGGCCATTGGCCAGCGCTTGCAGCAGCGCCTCCTCATCCACCAGCCCACCGCGGCCGACGTTGATCAGCAGGGCGCCCGGTTTCATCAGATCCAGCTCCCGCTCGCCAATCAGGTTGCGGGTGTAGGGGGTGAGCGGGCAGTGCAGGCTGATCACATCCGAACTTTGCAGCAACTCGTCGAGGGGCAAGCGGTCCTCGTCGTGACTGGCGCCGATCTGGCTCTGGGCGTAACGCACTGTCATCCCCATCCCTTTGGCCCGCTCGCCAAGCGCCTGTCCCAGAGTTCCCTTACCGATGATGCCAAGCTGCTTGCCGTGCAGATCCATGATGTTGTGGTCGAAGAAGCAGAACTGGCCGCTCTGTTGCCAGCGCCCCTCCAGCAGCGACTGGCGCCAGCAGAAGAGGTTGCGCGACAGGGCCAGCATCAGCGCCATGGCGTGCTCCGGCACCGAGGGGCCCGAGTAGTTGCGAATGTTGCACACCCCGACGTTGGCGGCGCGGCACGCTTCCAGATCCACGTTGTCGCTGCCGGTGGCGGCCAGGGCGATGAGTTTGAGCTCTGGCAGCTGGGCCAGTTCGGCGGCGCCGATCCGTACCTTGTTGATGATAGCGATGCTGGCATCTTTGAGCCGCTCCACCACCTGTTCCGGGGCCGTGCAGGGATAACTCTGCCAGTGGTGGGGGAAGTCGGGGTGATGCAGGGTGATGCCCGCATCCAGGGTATCGCTGTCGAGAAACACAATCTGCTGCATGGGCCTTCCTGCCATTGTTCAGGTTCGAGAGGCCATGATGCCAAAGAGGATGCAGTCAGGGCCAGCCTGCCGCTGTGTCATGGCAGGGCTTTATCCGGCAGATGTGAGCTTGCGCGCTTTATTGCGCCACGATGGCGGCTGGTTTAGAGCCAGCCCAGATGGTTGAGCCAGCCCTGAATGCGGGTGGGGGTCTCCTCCAGCTCCATCAGGGCGTAGGGGCGATAGTTGAGCTTGTTGCTGCGCCGGCTCTCGCTTCTGCGGGCCTCGGCGGCCAGCAGGGGCCAGCGACCGCCATCCTCCTGATAGAGGTCTAGAGTGGGGATGGCCGCCTGAGCCACCTGTTTGGCCAGGGTCTGATTGCTCTGCTGATTGGGGAAGAAGCCATCGAGCAGCACCAGCGCGTCGGGGGCGGGCAACTGTTCGCTGGCGATAAGGTTGGCGGTCCAGGCGGCGCCTGTGCCTTGCGCCAGGATCAGCTTGAAGCCCCCCTCCTGCAGCTTGGCATCCGCCAGCTTGCTGATCCGCTCGGCAAACTGTTTGCGAAATGTATCGCTGTTTTTCGCTTTTTTCTCGGCGGCTGGGTCCAGTTCGGTCTGCTGGGGGGAGGGGAGCAGCAGCAGGGTATCAAAGCCCAGCCGACCGAGAGCGCGAGTCAGTTGCCAGAGCTGGCCGCTGCGCTGCCAGTCGGGCAGTAAAATGGCGAGTCCCAGATAGTTTTCACTGTCGTGTTTGGCGAACAGCACCGTCTGCTTGTCTATCTGGGTGGCATCGGGTAACCCTTTCCAGTCGCTGGCTTGCCAATGGTCGAGGGGCCGTGGCTCGGCAACGGGGGGCGCAACCTCGCTCGCCTCTGCCCCATGGCCAGCCAGCAAGGTTAATAACAGCAGTGATAAGGATAATCTGGCCATAGTGTGCTCCCCCGGTTATATGGGTTAGCGGCGGCGGCGGGATTTTCTGAAGGCGGGCGGTGTGATGGCAACCCGGAGGCAATAAAAAAGCGAGCCGTTGGCTCGCTTTTTTGCAATCAATTCAAAGCGGTCAATTAGTTGACGCGACGCTTGAATTCACCGGTGCGGGTATCGATTTCGATCTTGTCACCGATCTCTACGAAAGCGGCAACAGCCAGCTCGTAGGTAGTGCCTTTCAGACGGGCAGGCTTGGTCACTTTACCGGAGGTGTCGCCACGGGCTGCCGGTTCGGTGTACTCAACTTCGCGCACGATGGTGGTCGGCAGTTCTACGGAGATGGCTTTCTCGTTGTAGAAAGTCACTTCACACAGATCTTCCATGCCGTCTACCAGGTAGTTCAGCACGTCACCCAGGTTGTCTTTCTCTACGTCGTACTGGTTGTACTCGGTGTCCATAAAGACATACAGGGGATCGGAGAAGTAGGAGTAGGTGCACTCTTTACGTTCCAGCTGAACAACGTCCAGCTTGTCGTCGGCCTTGAAGACGGTCTCGGTAGCGCTGCCGTTCAGCAGGCCCTTCAGCTTCATTTTGACCACGGCGGAGTTACGGCCGGATTTGTTGAATTCAGCCTTCTGAACCACCATCGGCTCGGTGCCGATCATGACTACGTTACCAGCGCGGATTTCCTGTGCGGTTTTCATGTAAAAAATTCCTGTTCGTGAAACGGACGGATAAAAACTGCCAGATTATATACGGCTTTCTAAAAATTTCACCAACCGTGTGACGAGATCCCCATCCCGGAGCAACTTCTGTGACCAGCTTCGCCCATGTTGCTGCCAAATGGCGCTATATCGGGGCCATTGGGCCCAAAGTTCGCCGCAATCTTCGCCACGGTTGAGAGCCAGATTAACGCGGCGCAGCCATTGGCAGCACTCGGCGGGTAGATCGGATAAGTAGTGGTCAAGGAACTGCTCCAGCTTGACCAGATGGGCTTCCTCCTCCTGTTGGTAGATATGCCAGAGGAAAGGACGAGCGGCCCACTGGGCCCGCACGAAGGAGTCCTCCCCACGCACCAGATTGAGATCGCAGCTCCAGAGCAGTCGATCGTAACCGGCCTGATCGGTCATCGGCAGCAGCTTGATAGTGAGGTTGCCCGAGTGGAGCAGATCCCCCGCTTTGGCTGCAGGGATGGCATCAGTCAGACCGGCACCGGTGAGCACATCGTTGAGAGAGCGCCCCAGCGGCAGCAGCAGGGTGACGGGCGTGGCGCTCTGGCACCAGCTCTCGACCAGACTTTTCAGCGCATCGCTCTCGTAGGTAAAGAGGCTGACCCGCAGCTCGTTCTCTTGTTTTGGCTGCAAACCAAGGCTGGCCCAGTAGGCTGCCAGTCCCGCATCATCTTGCTGCCACTGTTCCCGCTCGGCGATGAGGTCGTGCTCGCACAAAAGGCCGCCGGTTTTAGCGGTAAAGCCCGGGAAGAAGAAGTATTTGTTGAGGCTCTGGTTGCCCACCCGCTGGGGCGAGGCGAGGCCGTGGCAATCCTCGACCCAGCTCTCTGCCGAGAGGTACTCCAGATTGATCCAGTATGGGGGGCTGGGTTGGCTCGCCATCAGCTCTATGAAGGGGGCGGGCAGCTCGCAGGCAAAGGCCTCGATCACCACCCTGGCCGGGGTCATGTCGCTCGGCAGGGTCTCATGCCAGTGCTGGATATAGATGCCATCGACCCACTGGCCATCCTGCGCCGGGTCGAGCCCCGGACAGATGCGGGCAAAACTGGCCAGATCGTCCACCCAGAGCCGCACCTGAACCTCATCGCTAGGTGCCGCAATATTCCCCTCCCGTTTTAGCTGGCGGGCGAGTCGCCAGGTGACGCCGATGTCGCCGAAGTTGTCGACGACGCAGCAGAAGATGTCCCAGTCAAACGGGGGCAGGGGAGTGGTCATGGCTCGGGATCCCAGATGCAAAAAAACCGGTGCGCAGGGTAGCACACCGGTTGACTGGCTTCTAACCGTCAGCGTGTGACGGCGGTCTGTGGCAGGTTACTCCTTGCCGTAGACGTTGTTCTCTTGCTCGCGAACCCGGATAAAGGTGGTGCGTTTGGTCAGCTCTTTCAGCTGGCTGGCGCCTACGTAGGTACAGGTGGAGCGCACGCCGCCCAGAATGTCGCGCACGGCGTTCTCGACCGGGCCGCGGTAGGGCAGCAGTACGGTTTTACCCTCGGAGGCACGGTACTCGGCGACGCCGCCGGCGTGCTTGTCCATGGCGCTGGAGGAGCTCATGCCGTAGAACTTCATGAAAGGCTCACCGTCTACATCGACGATCTCGCCACCGCACTCCTCGTGGGCTGCCAGCATGCCGCCCAGCATCACGAAGTCGGCGCCGCCGCCGAACGCTTTGGCGACGTCGCCCGGGCAGGTGCAACCGCCGTCACCGACGATCTGGCCGCCGAGACCGTGTGCCGCATCGGCACACTCGATGATGGCGGAGAGTTGCGGGTAGCCGACGCCAGTCTTGACGCGAGTGGTACAGACCGAGCCCGGGCCGATGCCAACCTTGACGATGTCGGCGCCGGAGAGGATCAGCTCTTCGACCATCTCGCCGGTCACCACGTTGCCTGCCAGAATGACATGGTTGGGGCAGGCTTCACGAATTTTGCGCACGAACTCGACGAAGTGTTCGGAGTAGCCGTTGGCCACGTCGACACAGATGAAACGCAGCGCTTCGGACATGGCGAGGATTTGGCGGGTCTTGGCGAAATCTTCAGCCGAGGTGCCGGTGGAGACCATCACATGGCCCAGCAGCGCCGGATCGGTCTCGTTGACGAAAGCTTGCCACTGCTCAAGGCTGTAGTGCTTGTGTACCGCGGTCATCATCTCGAAACCGGCCAGCGTGCGCGCCATGGCGAAGCTGCCGACGGTATCCATGTTGGCGGCGATAACGGGTACGCCTTGCCATTGGGTCTGAGTGTGTTTGAAGGTGAACTGACGGGTCAGGCTTACTTGGGAACGGCTCTTGAGAGTAGAGCGCTTGGGGCGGAACAGGACATCCTTGAAACCGAGCTTCAAGTCTTCTTCGATACGCATTACAAATTCCTTATTGAGCCTTGTTGAAAGTCACTTTTGCAGTGGCAAATTTTCGGCAGGCGCAAAAAAACCGGTGGTTTTCAGGCCCTCCGGTTTACAACAGTGTAGGCAAAAATCCCTTCAGAACAAGACTGATAATTTGTAAATCCTTGTGGTAGCCTTTGGCGTCACAACCTGAGGTTAACCACCAGTTTCATCCAGCACCGTTCGGTGCGTTGCTCTCCTTCGATATTCCCGCTCGCTTGGGCCGCCGTTCGGCCACTCTTTGTCGTCTCTCTCCTGACCTGCCAGATATTATCCAAGTAGCTGAAATAAATCGGATTGACCCACAATAGGACTGTGGTAGATCTGGGCGCAGGATTGACAAGGCAGGGCAGTAAAATGGGCAAGATGATGGTGGGGATCACCCTGATGCTGGCACTGTGTGGCAGTGTGCTGGCAGAGACCTCGACCAGCTATGGCTGGGTTGAGAAGGGGCTCATCATGCCGATCGGTGTGGCGGTGAAGATGAAACTCGATACCGGTGCGCTCACCTCCTCTCTTGATGCGCGCTCCCTCGTCCACTTCAAACGGGATGGCAAACCCTGGGTGCGCTTCATGCTGGATGTGACCGACGCCGACAGCGGTGAGCGAGTCAAGCAGCAGTTCGAGCGTCCGGTGGAGCAAAGCGTGACCATCCGCGGCGCCGGGGGCATCGAGCAGCGGCCGACCGTCACCATGTCCATCTGTCTGGGGGACAAGGTGTACGAGGAGTGGTTCACCCTGCGGGATCGCAGCGACATGATCTATCCGATGCTGCTTGGCCGTCGCCTGCTGGCGGATCTCGGCCCGGTGGATGCCGGTCGAACCTTTACCGTGCAGCCAAATTGTCATTGATAGCAAACAGCCCGCATCGCGGGCTCTTTACTTATCTTGCCGGCGGCAGCGGGAGCAGCACACTCACCTCCAGCCCCCCTTCCGGCCTGTTGTGGACATCGAGGTCGGCACCGTGCAACTGGGCGATGCGCGAAACAATGGCCATGCCGAGACCCACGCCATCCCCCTGCTGGGGATTGACCCGAAAGAAGCGTTCATACAGCCGGGGCAAGGCGCTGGCGGGAATGCCGGGGCCGTTGTCACTTACATCCACCCTCACTCGGTTGCCCTCTCGCTGAACCCGCACCCTGATCTCGCCCTCCGGCTGGGTGTAGCGCAGCGCATTGTCGATCAGGTTGCTGAACAGCAGTTCGAGCAGGGTGGCCTGCCCCATCACCAGCTGCGGCAATTCACACTCCAGCGACAGTTGCTGATCCTTCTTGAGCGCTATGGGAGCAAGCGTTGCCAGGGTGCCTTGCAGCAGGTGGCCCACCTCCAGCTCGGTCAATACCAGCCCCTGTTGGTTGTCGATACGAGCCTGGGTCAGCAGTTGGCGGATCAGCCGATCGCTGCGGTCGAGGGCCTGCAGCATCTTGTGCAGGGATTGCTGGCGGCTCACTTCATCTTCGGCAGCCAGGGCATTTTCACTGTGGATCCGCAGCACCGCCAGCGGGGTGCGCAGCTCGTGGGCCGCCTCGTTGGTAAACTGTTTCTCCCGCTCTATGGTCTCCGCCAGCGCCTGCATCAGCCGGTTGATCTCGTTGGTGAGGGGGGTCAGCTCCTGAGCGCTTATCTTGAGGCTGAGCGGGCTCAGGTTGGCGGGGTGACGTTCACTGATGGCCTGGGCCAGCTGACGCAGGGGGGCCAGCCCGCGGGTGATGAGCCACCAGAGCAGGGCCAGCAGGAAGGGCAGGGTGATCAGCAGCGGCAGCATGGTGAGGGTGGCCATCTTGCTGGCCAGTTCGCTGCGCTCGTCGTCCCGCTCGGCCACCACCAGCCAGGTCTGCTCCTGCTGGTTGTAGAGAGTGAAGGTGCGCCACTGGTGATTATCTTTTTCGACCGTGTCGAAGCCGATGGCCAGGGTGACCAGCGGCTGATCCGGGGCGCTGGGGGCGCGCAGCAGCAAGCCGCCCTTTTCATCGAGCAGCTGGAAGTAGAGATTGCGTTCGAACTCGTGGCCGTAGGGGGTGATCTCCCGATCCTCGCCGGTCAGGTTGAGACTGGGGTCTTTTTGCCACTCATCGGGATTTTGCGCCTCCCACTCCTGATAGACGGTGCCGTTGGCGGGCAGTTGCCCCTGCTGGGCCATGTAGCGAGCAAGCAGCTGATTGGTGATGCGGGCCGACTGGGCGAGGCGGGCATCAAACAGCTCCTCCATTTCGTGGCTCGCCTCCATGTAGCCGATAAAGGCGCTGATGGTAAGACTCAGGCTCACCAGCGTCAGGATACCGGTGAGCAGAAAGCGGCGAATGGAGCGGGGACGTTTCATCGTGCGGGTGTCCGGCTTGGCTGTTCGAGCTGGGGAATGATGTAGCCGACCCCGCGAATATTGCGGATGAGGTCGCTGTAGAACTTCTTGCGCAGATGGTGGATATGCACCTCTACCGCGTTGCTCTCGGCCCCTTCATCCCAGCCGTAGAGGCTCTGTTGCAGCTGATCCTTGCTCAGCACCCGGCCGCTCTGGCTGATCAGCTCCTGCAGCAACTTGTATTCATGGGGGGTGAGTTTGACCGCTTCCCCCTTATAGGTGACCTGCTGGGATTCGGGATAGATGAGGATGTCGCCATACTCCAGTACCGCCTGAGCCTGCCCCTTGCTGCGGCGAACCAGGGCGCGCAGGCGGGCGTTGAGCTCCTGCAGGGCGAAGGGCTTGACCATGTAGTCGTCGGAGCCGGCATCGAGGCCGACCACCCGATCGTCCAGCGCATCGCGGGCGGTGAGGATCAGCACCGGCAGCTGGTGGCCATCTCGCCGCAACTTGCGCAGCAGGCTGAGGCCATCGATGTCGGGCAGATTGAGATCGAGGATCAGGGCGGCGAAATCGTCGCTCTTGAGGGCTGCCAGAGCGGGCAACCCCTGTTGCAGCCAGTCCACCGTGTAGCCGCTATGGCGCAGTGCATCCTGCATACCATCCCCCAGCATCACATCATCTTCCACCAGCAGGATCCGCATTCTTTTCTCCCTGTTTGTTGGGTGTGGCGATCTGGCTCAGCGCCAGGGCGTGCCGTGGCATAAACAACCCTGCCCACCAGTATGCAAGCTGGTGGGCAGAGTTTAAATAGTTCTTTGATCCATCAGGGTTTTATAGCTTGGCCAGCCGATCGCGGATCTCCATTCTGCGCCCTTCGTCGGCCACTTCGCGACCCGGGCGAGCCGGGGCGGCCAGCGCCTTGTCGAGGTAGGTTTTGGCCTCGGCCTTGCGACCCTGATCCAGCAGGAAGTCGCCATAGAAGAAGTTGGGGTCGATGCCATCGGGATTGATGGCCAGCGCCTGCTTGAGCAGCTGTTCTGCCTTTTCGTCATCGCCAAAGCCGACTGGCCAGCCGGGCACCTGATAGTAGAGGGAGCCCAGACTGGTGTAAGCGGAGCCGTCTAGCGCCTTGGGATCCTGTTTGAGTGCCAGCTCCAGCTTGGCCTTGGCCTCTTTCACCAGACCCAGTGCCCCCAGCCCCCCTTTGGCCCCCGCCCAGGTGCTCTTGACGATGGCAGACCAGATCAGCAGATCGGCGCGAAAAGGCTCCTTGGCGCTGGCCGCTTCGGCCTGGGTGCTCAGGGTTTCGAGGCAGCTCTCTTTCGCCTTGCCGCTCTGTTGATACTGGCAGACGGCCCACTGTTGCTGGATGGGGACGAGGGCATCATCCGCGGCCATGACTGAGGTGGATCCCAGCAGGATGGCGATGGCACAAGAGGTCACTGATTGATGGAAAAAGTTCATATTAATGCTCCTTCTTGGTCGGGATCGGGCGGGACAAGTCTGGTTGTGGCGCACTGTTTGCGCTGGCATCTGCCGTCCCTGGCTGAAGATGACGGGCATAACGTTTGATGATCGGCAGCTGTCTGGCCAGCGCCTTGTCGACGATGCCGGGCAGCAGGGCATTGAGCTGCACGAACAGTTTTTCCGGCCAGCCGAGCCAGCTGCGGCGGGTTTCGTTGCACAGGGCGATGACCGCCTCTTCGGCCACTTCCTGCGGGCTGTCGGTCTGGGTGCCGAGCGCTGCATTCATCTCGTAAGCGGCCTCGGAGTTGAGCTTGGTGCGGGTGGCGCGGGGGGCAAAGTGCAGCACCTTGATGCCGCTCCCCTCCAGCTCTCGTCCCAGCGCTTCGCTAAAGCCGCGCAGGGCAAATTTGCTGGCGCAGTAGACGCTGTAACCGGGGTAGCCGATGCTGCCCAGGCTCGAGCCCATGTTCATGATGATCCCCGGCTTGCGCATGGTTGGCAGCAGGGCACGGGTGAGCTGGATGGGCGCCTCGATATTGAGCAGCAGCTGGCGCTCCACCTGTTCGAAGCTCTGATCTTCCAGCCAGGCAAACTGGTTGCAGCCAGCGTTGTTGATCAGGATGTCGATCCCGTCCTCCAGCGTAGGGTGTTGCAACAGCTTGGCCCGCTCCTGCGCAGAGCCGAGGTCGGCGAGCACTACCTGATGGCGCTCGGGGTGGGGCAGTGACTTGCACAGCCGCTCCAGTGCCGGGCCGCGACGTCCGTGCAGCAGCAGGTGGGCCCCCTGGGCGGCCAGCTCCTGCGCCAGCTCTTCACCTATACCACCGCTGGCGCCGGTGAGCAGCACGAGTTTCCCTTCAAGGTTCATGGTATGGATTCCCTTTTGCTGTCTGCTGCCGACTTACGGTGTGGCGGTGAGGTTGTAGAGCATCTCGCCATAGAGGCGATAAACCACCTTGGCCCCGTGGATGATGGCGGCTTGATCCGCCGGACTCTCGACCCGATCCATCAAGGATTCAAAGAATTTGAGGTGCTCCTGATCCAGGGCGCCGTGGGAGCTCAGGTAGCTCATCGCCTGGGGTGGCAGGCCGAGACCCTTTTTCAGCTGGTCGGCGACGGTGAGGGCGATGGCGACGCTGGTGCCTTCCAGCACCTGCACCATGCCGAAGAAGCCCATGGGGTTGCCGCGCTGGATCTGGTCGTAGAGGAAGGCGACCATCAGCTCGATGGGCTGCCCGGGCTGGCCGTGGCGCACCGCCTCGGCATCACCGCCACAGGCGCGGATATCGCTTAAGATCCACTCCTGATGGCCATACTCCTCGTCGATGTATTCGGCAATGGCCCCGCGCACCCACTCGTACTCCTGACCCAGCTTGCCGCCGGTTGCCATCAGGAGCGGAACTGTGTGGCGCACGTGGTAGTAAGCCTGCGCCAGAAAGGCGAGATAGGTGTCACGGCTGATATCGCCACGGCGACAGGCTTCGATAATGGGGGCGTTGAACAGATGCTCACGCTCACTGGCAGTGGCTTGTTGCAGAGTCTGGTAGAAGCTCATGACGATTCTCCTGTAAGGCATTGGCTGATTTGCCGGGAAAAGTGTTGGTAAATCTCGTTGCGACGGGGGCGCCCGTTGGCGGTCAGCAGTCCGGGATGTTGATCCAGTGCCACCGGCAACCAGTGGTGCAGCTGGGCGTAATCGGGCAGCCGCTGGTTCAGACCTGCGATCTGGCGGGGCAGATCCGCCTCTTTGCCCGGCAGGGGCTGGATCAGCGCCACGTTGGCGGGCTGACCATCGCCAAACACCACGATGCGGGCGATGGCAGGGCAGAGCTGGGCCTCGGCTTCCACCCACTCTGGCGAGAAGTTGCGGCCAAAGGCGGTTATCTGGACATTCTTCTTGCGCCCGGTGATATGGAGGTAGCCTTCTTCATCGAGGTGGCCCAGATCGCCGGTGGCGATCTGTTCGGGAGTTGGTGCGTTGCTGCCGAGATACCCCAGCATGGCACTGCCGCTCACCATAATTTCGCCGTCGCTGGCGATGGTGACCTGACAGTGGGGCAGGGGGCGGCCGACGCTGCCGTGCTTGTCAGCATCCAGGCTGTTGAGCGCCACCACGGAGCCACACTCCGAGAGGCCATAACCTTCATATACCGGCAGTCCGAGCTGACGGGCGTGTTTGATCAGGTCGGGGGCCACCTTGCCGCCACCGACGGCAATAAAGCGCAGGCTCTTGAGCTGCTGAGCCAGCGTCGGTGTGCTGGTGCAGAGCGCCAGCAGCAGGCGCAGCAGTTCGGGCACCAGCACCAGACTGTGGGTCGGCCAGCGCAGCAGGGCTTCCCCCAGCATGGCTGGATTGAGCGAACTGGATCCGGTGAAACCGAGCTCCCCGAGGGACGGAATGCGGCTGCAGGCGCCGGTCAGCAGCGGCACATAGAGGCCGGTGATGTTCTCAAGCAGGGTGGCCAGCGGCAGCAGGGTCAGGTGTTTTTCCACCTTGGCTGGCGCGACTCGCTTGGCCAGCGCATGGCTCACCGCCATCATCTGGGTCAGTGACAGGCAGACGCCCTTGGGCTGGCCCGTGGTGCCGGAGGTGTAGGTGATCTTGGCGGTGCCCTTGGGCAGCGCCGGTCGATTGGCCGGGGTATGGCGCCAGAGCGGCAGCTCGCCGGTGATCAGCGAGAGCGGCTCGGCGGCCTGCCACCCCTGATGATATGGGCCCACCAGCGCATCGGCGCCACTGCTCTCCAGCAACCAGGCCTGCTGGGCCTGACTGAAGAAGTGGGGCACCGGAATGACCACGATACCGGCGCGGGTGCAGGCGAGATCCAGCAGCGCCCAGGGCAGGCCGTTGTCCAGTTGCAGCGCCAGACGGCTGATGTCGAGCTGTTGCAGCTGGCTGGCCAGACGCTGGATCTGTTGCCACAGGGTCTGGTAATCGAGACGCTGCTGGCTGCTCAGCAGCGCAGGGGATTGCGGATTCTCGCGGGCATGTTTGGCGATGGCGTCGAACAGGCTCATTGGGCGCACCTTTTTTGATGGGTCTGGTTATCACTGCTCTTGCTGGTCTCGTCAAACAGGGTCGGCATGGGGGCCAGCAGATTGAGCAGCAGGCTGCGCTGGGCCAGCACCTCGCGCCCCTGATTGATGTCGCCCACCATCACCTTGGGTTGGCAACGGTAGTACTCACCCCAGGCGTCGGCATCGGCCCCCACCTGATGGGCCTGTGCGGGGGCCAGCTCTACCGGGTTGAGTTGCAGGCGGGCAAAGCTGTTGCGCAGCTTGGCGGTGCCGGTAAAGACCACGTAGTCGAGGGCGTTTTCACACAGCAGACGACACAGGGCCGCGAACATCAGGCGGGCATTGCCCGGTTCGCTGCAGGCCAGATTGCCCACTTCGATAATGCGGTTGCGTACCGGATAGACCCCGAGGCGGGTATTGATGGCGGCCTCGATGGGTTGCTCCAGATACTGTTCCAGATAGAGAGGCCCCTCACTGGCATGATTGAGACCACAGGCACCGACCAGCGTCCCGTCCGCCCGATATAGCCCCAGCAGGCAGGGGAGAAAATGGGGGATGCGGGCGTTGAACTCGAGGGTGTAGGCGGCCTGGATATAGGCTTGCAGCGCCATGACCTGCTGCGGGGACTTGGCTAGCAGCAATCGGTAGGGGGCCTGGATCTCGATGGTCATGGGTGACTCCTTCTCTTGCGATGGTTTGAGAGTAAAAGGGCAAACTTAAGAAACCCTTAAGGAGCAAAAAAAGTTGTCAGCGAGGCAGCGGGCAGGCAATCTGCGCCGCTGTTATCCAACAGGAAGCCCCCAAGAGGAACCGCCATGTCATCCACCGTCCGCTGCCCCCTGTGTGCCAGCCATCGCAGTTATCCCCTGCCGGTGGCGGGCAAGCGCTATCATCGCTGCTTCGCGTGCGAGCTAGTCTGGCTGGATGAGGCGGATCATCTGGATGAGGCGGCGGAGAAGGCGGTCTATGACGGTCACGACAATCGGGTGGATGATCCCCGTTATCGCACTTTTTTGATGCGGGCTTTTGGCGAAGTGCTGGCGCGGGTGCCGCTACCTGCCAGTGGTCTCGATTTTGGCTGTGGCCCGGGCCCGGCGCTGGTGGCGATGGGGCGTGAGGCGGGTTACCAGATGGTGGGGTATGACAAGTTCTACGCCGATTTTCCAGAGTTGCTGATGTGTCAGTATGACTTCATCACCAGTACCGAGGTGATCGAGCATATCGCCGAGCCGCGCGCGGTGCTGGCCCAGTTGTGGGATTGCCTCAAGCCAGGCGGCCTGCTGGTGCTGCAGACCCAGCGGGTGCTCAGTGACGAGCGGTTTAAAAACTGGCGCTATCGCCACGACCCGACCCACATCGTCTTCTTTGCCGAGGCATCGTTTCAGGTGTTGGCCGCCAGCTGGCAGGCCGAGCTCAGCTTCCCCCACGCCGATGTGGCGGTATTGCAAAAAGGCACGCCCTGAGGCGTGCCTTCGTCTGTTACTCGTCGGGTTCGCCCGGCGCTACTCCTTGTAGCCCTTGTCCTGCCACTGGTAGTACATCAGGGCAGATTTGACGCCGATTGACTTGAACGGCTCTGGTGGCAGCCACATCGGCAGACTCTGCTCCGCGTGGTTGAACCAGGGGTGCTCCTTGCCTTGATAGAGGCTGGCCACGATGTCGCCAAACAGGAAGGAGAGGTTGATGCCGTGGCCATTGTAGCCGAGGGCGTAGTAGATGTTCTTGTGATCCCCCATTACCCCCACTGCTTCGGTGCTGTCACCGGTCATGCCGAGTACCCCGTCCCACACCTGCTCAAATTTGATCCCCTTGAGGGCCGGATAGAGGGTCACCAGCTCGGTCATCATCATCTCGCTGACCCGGTTAAGATCGCCTTTGTAGTTGAGGCCGTCGTTGAAGACGTACTCGGCATTGCCGCCACCGATGACGATGCGGTTATCCGGGGTCAATACCAGATGGAACAGGATGTTGCGGGTGTCGTAGTAGGGCACCCGACTCTGCCACTGGATGGCGGCCAGCTGTTTTTTGGTGAGCGGCTCGGTCACGGCGCTCTGGGCGTGCACCGGAAAGACCCGGCCGCTGAAGTAGCCAAGCTTGGAGGTGTAGCCGTTGGTTGCCAGCACTATGCTGTCGGCGGTCACCTTGTACTTGTCGGCCACATTGAGCTCGATCTGCTTGCCCTCCTTGATCCCCATTACCGGGCTCTGCTCGTAGATGGCGACGCCCGCCTGCTCCACCGCCTTGCGCAGGGCATTGACCAGTTTCATGGCGTGTACCTGACCGCCATTGGGGTCGTAGACCGCCCCCACGTAGCGATCGGTGCCGAGTTTTTCCTCTGTGGTATCGGCGTTCCAGTACTGGAGCGGGATACCGAGGCGATTGGCGGTTTTCACATAGTCGCGGTACTCGGCGATATCCTCCTCATCGAGGATCGCCTCCACATAGCCATCGAGCTTGAGGTCGGCCTCGACGCCGGTTGAGGCGACCAGCGCCTGCAGCTTGCGCATGCTGGCGACGGTGAGATCGTAGTGGCGCTTGCTCGCTTCCCCCTCTTCGTAGAGGTCCATCACCTCGGAGCCCGGCAATACCATGCCGCCGTTGCGGCCCGAGGCACCGCTGCCCACCTGCTTGGCTTCGAAGATGGCGATCTTGAGCGACGGATTGGCCTTGGCCAGATGCCAGGCGCTGGAGAGGCCGCTGTAGCCGCCACCTATGATGGCGATATCCACCTTCATGTCTTGTGCCAGCGGGGCGCTCTCCTCTGCCGGTTTCTCTTTGAACCAGTAGCTGGTGTTGGGCTCAAAGTCGCTCATCTTGGGGCCGCAGGCGGCGAGGAAAAAACAGCTGATGCACATGGTCAACGCTCGTTGGCAAAGGGTGGTCGGATTCATCTTCTACTCCGGTTACAGATACAAAATATCAAATCATTTCATCGGGTTGGGCGGTGTTGACCCGGCGGCCTATGTCTCGCAGCCGGGCCAGCTGATCGGCAAGACCGGGCCCCTCATCCAGGCTGGTGACAAAGTTCCAGAGGTAGGTCATCACAGCATAGACATGGCCTGCCGAGACCTGGGGCTGAGCCATCAGCATGGTGATGGCCAGCAGGAACAGCAGGGAGGCGCTGATGCCGACCGCCAGAAAAGCGAGCGCCTCCCGATCCGAAATCCGGATGCGGATCCAGGCCAGCGTGCGGTAGTGGCGGGCGAGGCTGGCTGACTGGGCATGAGTGACCAGCTTGACCTCGTGTTCCAGCCGATCGTTGAGCCGCTCGTGCAGCCGCTGGTTCTTGCGCGAAAAGCCGGGCAGCAGCAGGCCGAACAGCAGCAATATCCCCATGCAGGCGATGCCGACCCAGAACTCGATCACCATCAGCATCACAGCCGCCCCGACGATGGAGATCAGGCTGGTGGCCAGGATCGGGATATGTTTCTCGAAGAAGTCGACAAACTCCCGCGCCAGGGTGACCCGCGCCACTATGGTGGATTGCCCCTCCCGCTGCTGGCGCTGGGTCAGGATCACCGGCACCGCCAGTGCCGCATAGATATGGGTAAAGGTGCGGGTATCTACCGCCCGGCGCAGGGCGCCGATCAGCCAGAACAGCAGCACGATGAGGGCGTAGCTTGAAGCCTGCAGCCACTGGCCCTTGACGATGGCGTCGATGGCAAAGCCGGCGAACAGGGGATAGACCACCAGCAGGATGTTTTCGAGGGCCACCAGCGAGAAGGTGCCCGCCAGCTTGAGAGGATTGGCCCGCGCAATCGCCCCCAGCGAACGACCGGCCGAGTGTGGCAACGGCGTGGCCTGCTCGTCGCAACTGGCTGCCGAAGTGGTTGGTGTTGTCATGGGTTATCTCCTAAGATGTCGGAAACGCTAAGTTTGAGCGAGTGCTCAAAGTTTGTTTGAGCGACTGCTCAAAGTCAAGCAGATCGATTGATATCGCAGGAGGTCAGATGGCACGCCCATCAGCAGAACAGCGCAAAGAGATGATCATCGAGGCCGTACTGGCCCTGTTTCGAGAGAAGGGGATGGCGGCATCGTCAACCCGTGATATTGCCGAGCGCACCGGTCTGGCGCGCAGCCACGTCTACCACTACTTCAAGGATTGGAAAGAGCTCTGTCTCTGCGCCGTGGAGCGCTTCACCAGTCATGAGATAGCCGAGCAGCGGGAGTGGCTGTTGCCGCTGCCGGCCCGCGAAGCGTTGCCGCTCTTTGTGCGAGACAACCTGCCGACCAGTCAGGATGCCTCCTGGGCCATCTATCTGGATGCCTGGAACGAGTCACTGCGCGACCCTGTGTTTGCCGAGAGCTACCGCAAAATCATTCTGGCGTGGCGCGAGGTGCTGGAGCAGATCCTGCAAAAGGGGATCGACAGCGGCGAGTTTGTGGCGGGCGATGCCAAGCGACTGGCGCGTCAGATCACCTCCCTCATCAACGGCTATGCCGATGACCTCATTCTGGAGCCGACCCCCGAGACGGTAGAGGCCACTTATCAAGAGATCATGCTGGTGGTCAATCAGCTGGTCTTGCCCCCGGCCCACTCATAGCGGCGCTGGCACACAGGGAGGGGAGGCATGCCCGCATGGGACCTCCCCCGGTTTTGTTGGCCATCCGCCGGGCGCGCGATGGTCAGATACCAGGGAGCGGTTGTTGATGTCGATTACCCATTTGTCACTGCAAGATGCCCGTCATCTGCAACTGGCGGCGCAAGGGCTGCTCGCCCCCTGTCGCAGCAAGGCGACCCCGGCTGATCTGCTGGCCACCATTCGCCGCATGGCGCTGCTGCAGATCGATACCATCTCGGTGGTGGCGCGCAGCCCCTATCTGGTGCTCTTTAGCCGGCTTGGCCAGTATGAACCGCGTTGGTTGGAGCAGCTGCTGGCTGACGGCGAGATCTTCGAATATTGGGCCCACGAGGCCTGCTTTGTGCCCCGCGAGGATTACCGATTGCTGCGCCACCGGATGCTCGACCCTGCCGCCATGGGCTGGAAGTTTTCGGCCAACTGGCTTGCCACCCATCAGCAGGATATTGGCCAGCTTATCGAGCGTATTCGCCAGCATGGCCCGGTCCGGGCGGCCGATTTTGAGCGCAAAGAGGGGAAGAGCAATGGCTGGTGGGACTGGAAACCGGAGAAGCGCCATCTGGAGGTATTGTTTACCACCGGTCAGCTGATGGTGCGGGAGCGGCGCAACTTTCAGCGTGTCTATGACCTGGCCGAACGGGTCATCCCCGATTGGAGCGACCAGCGGGATCTGCCGAGCGTTGAGCAGGCGCAGCGGGATATGGTGCGCGCCAGCTGCCGGGCGCTGGGGCTGGTCAAAACTGGCTGGGTTGCGGACTACTACCGGCTGCGGCGCGGCAAATATGACGCCTTGCTCCATCAACTGGCGGACGAGGGTGAACTGTTGCCGGTACGAGTGGAGGGGGGGCAGCACGGCGCCTTTGTGCACGCCTCGCTGGCCGATGAGCTGGCAAGGGCACAGGCGGGCACCCTCAAGGCAACCCATACCACCGCCTTGTCGCCGTTTGACCCGCTGGTGTGGGATCGCAAGCGAGCCAAGGATCTGTTCAACTTCGACTATCGCATCGAGTGTTATACCCCGTCCCCCAAGCGCCAATACGGTTACTTCGTGTTGCCCTTGCTCCATCGTGGCAAGCTGGTGGGCAGGATGGATGCCAAGGCCCATCGCCAGCAGGGGATCTTCGAGATCAAGAGCCTCTATCTGGAAGCTGGTGTGAGAGTGACCCGCACGCTTGCACAGGATCTGGCGAAAGCCCTGCAAAAGTTGGCTGACTGGCACCAGACGCCGCAGCTTCGTTATGGTGCCATTCCGGCCAATTTGCTGGCGTTGTGGCATGAAAGCGCCCCTGCAAAGTGAGCAAAATCCCTTCTGGGCTAAGCTGCAAGAGGGATCAACAGTCCGGGAGCGGGAGATGAAACGAGTGGCAACATGGTGGGCGGGATTGGCGATGGCCATCTTGTCCCCCGCGCTATGGGGGCAAGAGCCACCAGTGAAGATCTGTCTGGGGGAGGGCAACGAGTGGGCCCCCTTTACCTACTGGGAGCGCAAGGACGGTGTGCCCGATACCAGCCGCCTGACCGGTTCGGCGACGACGCTGGTGCTCGATGCATTGCAACAGAGCGGGCTCTCGCACCAGATCCGCTATCTGCCCTGGGCGCGGGTGCAGCAGGAGCTGGCGGATTATCGCCAGAATGGTCTGTGCGAGCTGACCTGGGATGCCAGCTACAAGCCGGAGCGGGCCGAGTTTGCCTTCTACAGTGTTCCCCTCTACTACACCCACCTCGGTTTCTTCTATCTCAAGCGCCGCTACCCCGAACCGCCGGATCTGCAGACGGTCAATCGTTCCCGGGTGTGCGGGGTGATTGGCTACAACTACACCCCCTACGGGCTTGCGCAGGAGCCACGCCGGGTCAAACAGTTGCAGCAGGCGCTCGATATGCTGGAGCGGGATCGCTGCGACTTTCTGCCGAGCGAAATCGAACCTATGGTGGCAGGCATCAGCCTTGGCATCTACCGCAGCGAGAGCGGGTTGCTCAATCTCGCCCTGCCCAGCCGCAAGGGATTCTATCTGCTGGTGAGCAAGGGCTCCCCCCGCGGTCACCAGCTGGTGAACATCCTCAATCAGTCGCTGGTGGCATTTCAGGAAGGGGGGCATACGGATGAGGTGATGCGCCGCTTCTTGCCGCCGATGGAGTAATAGCGAAGGGTTGCTGTCATTCAGGGGGAGCAGATAAACAGAGGGCCAGCCGGTGCAAACCGGCTGGCCCTTTTTTACGTGAGAGGCTGTCAGGCCGCCAGACGGGTCAGTACCTTCACCAGCAACTCGATGCGCGGGGCAATGCTGGCCAGATCCAGATACTCCTCGTCACTGTGGAAACCGGCCCCGATGGGGCCCAGGCCATCCAGAGTGGGGATGCCGAGGGCGGCGGTCAGGTTGGCATCAGAGCCGCCCCCCACCTCCTGCCAGCTGATCGGCAGCCCCAGTTCGGCGCCACACTCCTCCACCAGCTGCATCAGTGCCTGGGTGCCCTCTGACGGCACCATGGCCGGTTTGTGGGCCTCGCGGGTCAGCTGGATGGTGACGCCGTTCAGATGCGGCCGCTCGGCCAGGGTCAGCAGATGATCGTTGATCTGGTGGTACTCCTGATTGTCCCAGAAACGGACATCCACCACGGCGCTGGCATGGGCTGGCACTATGTTGGCGCCGTTGCCCCCCTCGACAATGCCGATGTTGAGGGTGGTGCCGCTATCGAAGTTGGTCAGGGCGTTGATGGACAGGATCCAGTGGCCCAGCTCGGTGATGGCGCTGCGCCCCTTCTTCGGTTCGTTGCCCGCGTGAGCCGCCTTGCCAGTGAAATCGATGCGATAACGGGCCATCCCCTTGCGCGCCTTGACCAGCGAGCCATCGGCGCGGGCCGCTTCGGCCACCAGCACCTGTTTTGCCTCTTTGGCCACCGTTGCCAGCCAGTCGCTGGAGTGCAGGGAGCCGATCTCCTCATCCGGGTTCATGCAGACGCAGATGCTCAGGCGATCGCGCACCTCGCGGGGCAGTTCACGCAGGGCATAGACGATGTTGAGCAGGCCGGATTTCATGTCGGAGACGCCGGGGCCGTAAGCGCGCTCACCATCTACGCTCATCGGGCGGGCGGCGGCGGTGCCGAGGGGGAAGACGGTATCCATATGGCCGATCAGCATTACATCGATCTGCGCCGCTTCGGGCTGGTTGCGGATCTCCAGCCCCACCCCCGCGGCTCCACAGTCGACCCGCTTGATCTGCCAGCCGCCCATCGCCTCATATTTTGCGGCCATCAGGTCGGCCACTGCCGCAATGCCCGGCTGGTGCAGGGATCCGCAATCCAGATTGATCAGCGGGGCCAGTTCGGTCAGGTATTGATCCAGAGAAAAAGTCATTGCTTGCTCCACTATCAGGTTCGGGTCAGAGAAGGATGTTCATCACCAACATGGCGCCGAAGGCGTTGAGTACCGAGATGGCGACCATGATGGGGATGTAACGCCCTTCGGTACCGATGCAGCCGAGGATGCGGCCCATGTACTGCACCTGGGATCCCATCAGGTAGATGGCTGGCGCCAGAATGGCGATGTGGGTGCCGTTGAGGATCCCCTGATCGAACAGGGTGATGACCACACCGACTGCACCGCCCATCGACATCCAGGCGCCGATCAGCACGGCTGCCGCCTCACCGGGCAACCCGAAGATGGCCATGACGGGGGAGAAAATGGCGCCCATGGCATCCAGCGCGCCGGTGATCTGCAGCGCCTTGATGATGACGAAGGCCATCAGTACGTTGGGTACGGTGGAGGTGGTGGCGATGACCCAGCCCTTCTTGGCCCCTTCGACGAAGATATCGGTGACGATGGGTTTCTTGATGTTGGCCTGGCTCATTTGGCTTGCTCCTGAGTGTTGAGGGTCTGCTGGGTGTTGTTATCGGTCTGCTTGCCTTCGCTCATATTGAGGTAGACCCGGAACAGGTTGGCCCCGACAAATTTGAAGGCGAACATCACGATGACAGCCAGACCGATGGAGGAGCTGACCGCCGGGCTACCATCTGCCAGTGTCAGGGTGAACAGCACGGCGCCGGAGGAGAAGAAGTTGACGATGGTGGCACCAGCGGAGAACTGGAACATGGTGAATACGTCGGTTTCACGCTTGGTGATGAGCCCTTCATCCTTGAGCTGACGGGTCATGGCGGCACCGGCATCGGTACTCTGCAGGGAGGCAATAAGGGCGAGGCCGGTGTTGCCCGGGATCCCCATCAGCGGGCGCAGCAGCGGGGTCAGCAACTTGCGGGCCGCTTCCAGCGCGCCGTAGTGTTCCAGCACATTGATCATGCCGAGGGCGAACATCACGGTGGGGATCAGGGTCAGGGCGAACAGAAAGCCGTCTCTCGCCCCGTTGCCCCCCTTGCCGCGCATGTCGGTCATGGCGGTCTTGATGCCGTCACCATTCTCGCTGACGCTCTGGACCATGGTGCCGAACGAGCCGTTCAGCGTGGTGAAATCGAATACCCCGTACCACTCGCCGGATTGCAACAGTCCGGAGAAGAAGACCACGGCGAAGGCCAGTGCCAGGTAACTGCCTATGCTCACCGAGCGTGTTTTGTCTGTCATTAGCTAGCTCCATATGAATAATTATTTAATCTGAATAATTATAATTGATATAGATGTCACTAAATTGATGGTGGTCAAAATGGTTTGCTACAAATGACGAATGTATTGGGGTTATGTGACTATGATCGCCATATGCTTGGACGATAATCTGGTTTTTATCGAATTGTTTGAGTGAATAAAAAGCAGGGGCGGGATAGCGGGGCAATAAAAAACCGGGCACGAGGCCCGGTTTGGTCAATCAGTCAGATGTGATTACTGGAGTACCAGTACCATCAGCAGGCCGACACTAATGGCAGATACCAGGAAGGCAAAGCCATAGAACACATAGTGGTGCAGCTTGGTGGTGTGGATCCCCAGATCGTGCAGACCGTGGTAGATACGGTGCATGCCGTGCCAGACTGGCAGGGCGATGATCACCAGCAGGATGCAGGCACCCCACCAGGAGCTGGCGAACGCGTGCACGCGGTCATAGCTCATGGTTTCCACGTCCATGATGCCCATGGGCACCAGCAGACCGGTGATGAGGACAATGACCGGCAGCAGCATGGCAACGACCATGCCACCCGCACCAAACAGACCCCAGTAAATTGGTTCGTCAGAACGTCTCATTGTTTTCTCCTCAGGCCACGATGATCAGGACAAGCAGGGACACCACCGCCAGCGCCACATACTGGGCGAGAACGATCGGCTTCTCCGGTACCAGGTCTTCACCACGGAAGATACGCATGGCTTTCGGCGCCAGGGCGAACCAGGTTTTGGCATGGAACAGGCACGCCGCCAGAGCGACGACATGGAACAGGATGGCGATCGGGCTTTGCAGAGATTCCAGCCAGCCGTTGAACGCTTCCTGACCCTGAACCAGGCGCATCAGGCCCCACATCAGCACAACGGCGTAGATGGAGACGAAGATACTGGTGCCTTCACGGATCATGTAACCGGTGTAGAAGGCGTTCTTCAGCCACCAGTCTTTCTTCATTTCGCGGACGTAAGGTTTACGTTTGCTATCAGTGTTGTTCATGGTCTCAATCCTGCTCTCAATCTGGCTTGAACATGGCGATCATGTAGTCCTTGGCGCTTTCGACCTTGCCAAGCTGGATGGCCGCCGCCGGATCGACGCCCTTCGGGCACACTTCGGAGCAGTAGCCCACGAAGGTACAGCCCCAGACGCCTTCGTCCTGGCTGATGATGCGCATACGCTCTTTGGCGCCGGCATCACGGTTGTCGACGTTGTAGCGATAGGCCAGAGCCAGTGCCGCCGGACCGGTGAACTTCTTGTTGATGCCGTACTGCGGGCAGGCCGCGTAGCAGAGACCACAGTTGATGCACTGGGAGAACTGCTTGTACTGCGCCATCTGGGCCGGAGTCTGGATGTACTCGCCATCACACAGGCTGCGCGGCTCGCTCGGGATGATGTAGGGCTTGATGCTCTCCAGCTTCTCGATGAAGTCGGACATGTCGACCACCAGATCGCGCTCGATCGGGAAGTTGTTGAGCGGCTCGACGGTCATCTTGCCCGGCAGATAGTCGCGCAGGAACGCCTTGCAACCCAGCTTGGGCACACCGTTGACCATCATGCCGCAAGAGCCGCAGATCGCCATCCGGCAGGACCAGCGGAAGCTCAGGGTAGAGTCCAGGTGATCCTTGATGTACTGCAGGGCGTCCAGCAGAGACATCTCTCTCTGGTATGGCACCTGGAAGGTTTGCATCCAGGGCTCGTTATCCTGTTCCGGACGGTAGCGCAGGATCTCAATTTCAATCATCTCAGCCATTCTTCTTAGCCTCGTCTTGTTTCTCACCCTCGGAGCCGTACACGCGTTTTGCCGGCTGGGACTTAGTGATCTTCACATCGGAGTAATCGATGGAGGGCGTTTCGCCATTTTTGTAGAACGAGAGCGTGTGCTTGAGGAAGTTCACGTCATCGCGCTCTTCGTAACCATCCAGACGCTGGTGGGAACCGCGGGACTCTTTACGATTGATGGCGGAGTGCGCCATGGCTTCAGCCACGTCCAGCATGTAACCCAGTTCGATGGCGTACAGCAGATCGGTGTTGAAGACAGAGGACTTGTCGTTGATCTTGACCTTTTTGTAACGGGCTTTCAGCTCGTTGATCTTGTCGATGGTGCCCTGCATCAGCTCTTCGGTACGGTAGATACCGACGCCGGCTTCCATGGACATGCCCAGCTCGTTGCGGATATCGGCCGGGTTTTCGGTACCGTCTACGTCCATCAGGGAGAGGTGCTGCTTGATGAGCGCCTCGGCCTTGGCGGCCAGGGCTTCGGTATTGCCATGCTTCTGAGTCTTGGCAAATTCACCGGCCTGTTCACCAGCCAGCTTGCCGAATACCACGATCTCGGACAGGGAGTTGGAACCCAGACGGTTGGCACCGTGCAGACCGACGGAGGCACATTCGCCCGCGGCGTAGAGGCCGGGCAGACGGGTGGCACACTTGTTGTCTGTCTCGATACCACCCATGGTGTAGTGGGCAGTTGGACGTACCGGGATAGGCTCTTTGGCCGGATCCACGTTGACGTAGGCTTTGGCCAGTTCGCAGATGAACGGCAGACGCTCTTTCAGGTACTTCTCGCCAAGGTGACGCAGGTCGAGGTGAACCACATCGCCCATCGGGCCCTGAATGACGCGGCCTTTCTGCTGCTCTTGCCAGAATGCCTGGGAAACGCGGTCGCGCGGACCCAGCTCCATGTATTTGCTCTTCGGCTGGCCGATCGGCGTTTCCGGGCCCAAGCCGTAGTCTTGCAGGTAGCGGTAGCCATCCTTGTTCAGCAGGACGCCACCCTCACCACGACAACCTTCGGTCATCAGGATGCCGGTGCCCGGCAGACCGGTCGGGTGATACTGGACGAACTCCATATCACGCAGCGGTACGCCGTGACGGTAGGCCAGTGCCATGCCGTCGCCGGTGACGATGCCACCGTTGGTGTTGTAGCGATAGACACGGCCAGCGCCGCCGGTTGCCACGATCACGGATTTGGCCTGGATGAAGCGGGTGATACCGTTCTGGATGTCGAAGGTCAGTACGCCCTGGACACGGTCGTCGTCCACGATCAGATCAAGGCAGAAATGCTCGTCGAAGCGCTTGATGCTCGGGTATTTGACGGAGGTCTGGAACAGGGTGTGCAGAATATGGAAACCGGACTTGTCTGCGGCGAACCAGGTACGCGGAACCTTCATGCCACCAAACGGACGCACGTTGGCTTTACCATCCGGCTTGCGGCTCCATGGGCAACCCCAGTGCTCCAGCTGGATCATCTCTTTGGTTGCGTTGTTGACGAAGTATTCCACTACGTCCTGCTCGCACAGCCAGTCACCACCGGAGACGGTGTCGTTGAAGTGGTTTTCGAGGGAGTCGTCATCACGGACGACACCGGCGGCGCCGCCTTCGGCAGCAACCGTGTGGCTGCGCATCGGGTAAACCTTGGAAATCAGGGCGATGTCCAGGTCTGGCTGTGATTCGGCTATAGCGATAGCGGCGCGTAAGCCGGTACCGCCAGCACCGATGATGGCCACATCGGTCTTGATAATATCCACATCTGCCTCCTTAGGGATAGATTTGCTGGGCACGATTTTGCTCTATGAAAAAAATTCAGGCTTGATGCAAGTCAAACTGCTAGGTTTTATTCCCTTTTTATTGGTTATTTTTCTATAAAACACCCAAATCCCTGGATGAAAATGTCGTTATTATCGTCATTTTTTGGTGTTACTGAGCAGTTGAACACCTAGCTACGAGTACTTTAACTTCTGGATTGTACGTAGTTTTCTTTCAATAAAATGCGAATCACCTCTCTTTTTAGGTACTCGCGAAAAAAATTTTAAGTTTTTTATTGTAATTTTTTAATGAGAATTATTGGCATTCATCCATTCGGATAGAAATAAGTAATCCGAAGTGCGGAGGTGACCACGGCGGTGATCTGATGATTCCAGACGAATTACAAGGATTTCAAGGCGGGGTATTTGGCTGGTAATGTGAGATTACCCACTGAAAATTAAGCGCTATTTAGAAAAATAAAAGGGGCCTGAACGGCCCCTTTTGCTCATGCTCAAATGCGGAACATGCCGACCTGATTGCTCAGTTCACCCGAAATATTTTTAAGTTGTTCAGAGAGATGGCGTGAGCTGTCCGCATCTACCGCCAGTTCATCCGAGACATCTTTCACTGCCTGAATGTTGCGACTTACTTCGTCGGTGACGGCCCGCTGCTCTTCAGCCGCGCTGGAGATCTGGGTCGCCATGTCGGAGATCTGGTTGATCGAGGTGGTGATCTGCTCCAGCGCATGGGTGGCGTTGTTGGCGTCATCCACGCTGTTCTGGGCCAGCAGCTGGCCTTCGTGCATGGTGCTTACTGCCCCCTGGGTATTGCGTTGCAGGGTTTCGATCATATTGCGGATCTCGACGGTGGAGCTGTGGGTACGCTGTGACAGGACGCGCACCTCGTCGGCTACCACTGCAAAGCCGCGGCCCTGTTCACCGGCACGTGCCGCTTCAATGGCGGCGTTGAGTGCCAGCAGGTTGGTCTGCTCGGCGATGCCCTGAATGGTGGAGAGGATGGTGTTGATCTCCTGAGCGTTTTTCTCCAGCTCCTGAATGATGTTGGAGGCCTGTTCCACCTGGGTGGCCAGATCGGTGATGGAGCGCTGGTTGCGGGCGATCACCTGCTTGCCATGCTCGCAGCTGCTGGAGGAGCTGCGGGCCGCTTCGGCGGTCTGCTCGGCGTTGCTGGCAACCTCGACCGCGGTGGCCGACATCTCGTGTACCGCAGTGGCGATCTGGGAGATCTCGTTTTGCTGGCGTGCCAGCCCCTGATTGGCCTTCTCCGCCATGCTGTGGGAGGACTTGGCCTGCTGGTTGAGTTGGCCGGAGGAGTTGGAGATATCCTGCACCATCACATGGATCCGCTCGATGAAGGTGTTGACGTGTTTGGCAACCGCGCCTACTTCATCCTCACGTTCAATCTTGATCCGGCGGGTCAGATCGCCATTGCCACGGGAGAGATCGGCAATCGCTTCGCCCAAGGTTTTCAGAGGGGCCAGCGAGCCGTTGATGGCGACATAGGAGAAGCCTGCCACGATCAGTATGGTGATAAGCCCCTGAATGAGGGAGGAGGTAACCATGCGGCGTACCGACTGGTAGGCGGTCTCCTCATCCACCATCATGCCGTAATACCAGTTGGTATTGGGGATTGCGTTGAAGTCAAATACCTCTTTCTTGCCACTGATTACCAGCTCGTGGATTGCGCCGTCATGGGCGATCTGGTTGATATAGGAAGCAGTCAATTCAGGGGCCAGGGCGGTGGCAGATTTGAGACTCAACGAGGCATCAGGGTGGGCGATGATGGTGCCATTACTGTCTACCAAAATGGCGTAGGTGCCCTCGGTGGTGACGGCCAGAATATCCGAGATGAGGGCGCTTATGGATACGTCACCGGCGATGACTCCCTGAGTGTTGCCGCGCTGGAACGGCTCGGCAATGGTGACAATCAGTTGTCCGGTAGAGATATCCGCATAAGGGGCAGTGATGACCAGTTTGCCAGCTGCCATTGCATCCTTGTACCAGGGGCGTTGACGGGGGTCATAACCGGCAGGGAGGTTGGTGGGCTTGCTCTGGATCATCTTGCCATCGGCAGTACCGGCATAGACCAGGTCGAATCCACCTGCATTCATGGATTGGGCCAGATGGCTGATGGGTTCATCCTCTTTGGTGAAAGCCTCCTTGGTGGTGCTGACGATGGCGATACGGGAGTCAACCCAGCGGGAGATCCCCTTGACGTTGGCCATGGAGCTTTCGTCGATGATATTCCAGACCAGTCGCTGGGTCTCGCTGCGCAGTTGCGAGGTGTTGTACCAGACCTGTATCCCGGTGATCACCAGAATGATGACCCCGATAGCCAGGACCAGCTTGTTTTTAATCGATAAGTTCATAGTTACATCCTTGTGAGCGTCAGTCTGAGTGTGTGGAAACTGGTTATTGTTATGTGCCTGTTCTTATCGGCTGAAGTTGAACTCTTTGTATCCCGGTCAGCTATTTAAAGTTAGTGCCTAAATCAGTGGTTATCCATGTGCGTATCCCCCCCCTCACTGCGCCAGAAAACGATCTGGTCGATTGGTGAAGATTCCATCGACCCCCATGCTAGAGAGCGTTTCATAATCTTCTGGATAATCAACGGTATAAACCAGAACTTTGAGCCCCCGGCGATGGGCATCATCGACCAGCGCGGCGTCGATGAAATCAACATCGCAATTGATGGACCAGGCCCCCAGCTCGTCGGCAAACTGCGCCAGGTTGAGCGGCAGGTTAGCGGTCAGGGCACCGAGCCGGATATCGGGCCGCAAGGCGGCAAATCGGGCCAGCTCCGGGTGATGGAAGGAAGAAACCACCCACTGCCCGGGAGTAAAGCCCAGCTCGGCCTCTGCCCGTCGGGTCAGGGCTGCCACCGCATCGGCGGTATGGGCGCCCTTGAGCTCGATATGCAGCTCGCAGCGTCCGTCGATGATCTCCATCACCTGCCACAGGGTCGGGATCACCTCTCCCTCACCGGCATCGAGCTGCTCCAGATAGGAGCGGGATTGCTCGGTCAGCACCCCCTTGCCATTGGTGCAGCGCTCCAGCCGACGGTCGTGGAAGACCCACAACTCGCCATCGGCCGCCTGCACGTCGATCTCGATGGCTGATGCTCCCAGCTCCAGCGCTTGTGCCATCGCCTTTAGGGTGTTCTCCGGTGCCAGACCGCTGGCGCCACGATGGGCAATAATCTGCATGTTCTGCTCCTTCTACCTCGCGGATCAGCCGCGGCTCAGGTGAATGTCGATCTGTTGATGGGGCAGGGTAAGTCCCTGCTGCTGCATCTTCTCCAGCACCAGCGAGTGAACCTCGTGAGTGATGGGCATTCGATGATCCATGTTGTTGACGTAGAGGCGGATCTCGTAGATCAGCGCCGAGTCGGTGAATTCGATCAGGAAGACCTCGGGCGTCGGTGTTTCCAATACCAGGGTCGATGCCTGGATGGACTCTTCCAGAATGCGCTGCACCAGTTTCGGATCCCGGGTCAGGCCGATCCGGATCCGCAGTTTGACCCGGGTGATGGCATCGGAGAGCGACCAGTTGATGAACTGTTCGGTGATGAAGGCCTTGTTGGGCACGATGATCTCCTTGCGATCCCAATCCACTATGGTGGTGGCCCGGGTCTTGATCTTGGTGACGGTGCCGGTGAGATCGCGGATGGTGACGGTGTCACCGAGCCGGATTGGCTTCTCAAACAGGATGATGAGGCCGGAGACAAAGTTGGCGAAGATCTCCTGCAGACCGAAACCCAGCCCCACCGAGAGGGCTGCGACCAGCCACTGGGTCTTCGACCAGTCGATGCCCAGCATGGAGAAGCCGGTGAGGGCGCCGATCAGGATCACAAGGTACTTGCTGGTGGTCGTGAGGGCAAAGCCGGTACCGGGGGAGAGACTGAGGTGTTGCAGCAGGGTCAGCTCCATCAGCCCCGGCAGGTTGCGGGCAGTCACCACGGTCAGAATGAAAACGAAGGCGGTCAGCATCAGATCCTGCAAGGTGATGGCCGAGAGCTGCTCGATGCCGCCAATCTTGCTGCTCACCTGCCACACCTCGATATTGCTGAGGAAGCTGAAGGCGGAGTTGAGATCTGACCATTGCACTACCACCAGCATGGTGAAGCCCAGCATCAGCAGGGTGCGCACCAGTCCCAGCGACTGGGCGCTGATGGTATCGAGATCCAGCTCAGTCTCTTCCACCACGTCTGGGGTCTCGGAGCTGAGCTCGTCATGCCCCTCTTCCCGGCCGCGCTGGGCCAGGATCTCGGCCCGCTTGCTCTTGGCGCGCTCGAAGGCGAGGCGGCGGCGCTGGATCAGCATCCAGCGTCTGGCCAGATAGTAGACCAGCAGGCAACCCAGCCCCATCAGCAGGCTAAGCTCCAGCTGGCGCAGCAGGGTGCGCGAGGTATAGAAGTAGCCAAACAGGGCGCCAATCACCGCCAGCAGCGGCGCCAGCATCAGGCTGTTCCAGATGAAGTGGTGCAGCAGATGGGGCTTGGTCATGTCGGTCTGGCCCCAGGTGAGTGGCAGCCGCTCCCGGTTGAGGCGGGCAAAGAAGAGCAACAGCCAGAGTGCACCGATCATGAAGGCCATCCGGCCGAGGGAGTCGTAGAAGGCGTGCTCCTGATAGCTGTTGGCCATCCCCTGCACAAAGAAACTCGGGATCAGCACCAGCAGCAGGGTGCGAAACTGCCCCCACACCTTTTGCACCTGTTCCCGGGGCCAGCGGAAGTGGTGGATCAAAATCCCCCTCTCCAGTGTCAGATGGCGGGCCATCACCAGCGCCAGCAGCAGAAACCAGATCTCGCCAAGACCGCGCGCCACCGCCACCGCAAACGGGTATTGCCAGGCCCCTTCGAGCAGGCCGCGCACCATCAGTACCATGGCGGGCAAGGGGAGGGCGGCAAGCAGGGAGCGCAGCAGCAAGCGGCTGGTGAGGCTGAATTTGTCCTGGGTCACCTTGCCGATCCGCGGCGCAATATGGTCGCAATAGAGGCTCAGATGACGGGCCAGCTTGAACCAGCTCCAGGCCAGCACCAGCAGACCAATACCGGCCAGCGTGAGGCTCAGCGGGCTGTTCTCGGCGATGGCGTAGGGCAGTTGCAACCAGTTGTCCGGGTTGAAGGCCAGGGTCAGCGCGGCGGGAATACCGAGCATCACCTGTGGGGTAAAGGGGCGCACATCCGGCATCCAGAACAGGTGGCTGGCGCTTATTTCGCGGATCTCGTCGATCTTGCTGTTCTGGCGGCTGTAGAGCAGTTTGAGGCGGGTCTGCTCCTGAATGAGGGTATCGGAGGCGTCGTTGAGCCGGGTCAGCAGCTGGCGCCGGGCCTTGAGCAGGTTGTCGAGCACCGCTTGCTGTGGCCGATCCAGCGTCACCTCCTCTTCGGCCATCAGCTTGTCGCGCAACTGGCGGGTATCCTTGAGCCCATCCTGCTCGCTCTCGTACTGGTACTTGGCCATGCGGGCGCTGACGATAGCGGACTCCAGCTTGTCGAGGGGGAACTGGGGAGGCAGATCGGAGAGTTTGCTGCGCAGGTTCTCGCCGTAGGCATTACTGATCTGCAGCCATTCCAGCTGTTCGCGTACCGAGTTGACCAGCTCATTCAGTTCAAACAGATTCTTGTCGATGCTGCGCTGCTCGTCCTGCACCCGCTCAATCTGATCTTCCAGTGTGCCGAGCTGGATGGAGAGCGCCTGATTCTGCTGTTGCTGCTCCAGCAGCAGCGGCATGTCGGTGGTGAGCTGTTTGCGCAGCCGCTCGCTCTCCTCCAGCGCCTGTTCGGTCTTCTCCCGCCGCAGCTGGTTCTGCTGGGTCAGCAGGCTGGCTTGCCACTCATCCTCATCGGCGATGGCCAGATTGAGCTCCTGCAGTTTCAGTTTGCCGAGATCGTTGCGCTGCTGGGCCGAGAGCTGCTCCAGTTCCAGCATCTGGATCCGGTCGGAGAGGCTCTGCTCCTTCAT
Organism: Aeromonas sp. Y293-4; assembly: GCF_027705905.1. Lineage (NCBI taxonomy): Bacteria > Pseudomonadati > Pseudomonadota > Gammaproteobacteria > Aeromonadales > Aeromonadaceae > Aeromonas > Aeromonas sp. Y293-4. Next base: position 255,539 of record NZ_JAPDCI010000003.1, read on the forward strand.
TCTGGTCAGCAGCAGCTGTGCCTCCTGCTGGCGATCCGATTCGCTGCTGAAGCTAAGTCGCTCCAGCTGGCTGCGGGTCAGTTGCAGCTGCTTGCGCAGATCATCCACCCGCAGGTGATACTCCTGCCCGGTGCTCTCCAGCTGGTTGAGGCTGTCCATCACCCCCTGGCGCTCCTTGCGCAGGTTGAGCTGGCGGTTGCTGCTAAGGCCAATGGCCTGGCGCAGCGCTTCCTCCTTGAGGCTCGCCAGCGGCGGGCGAGCAGCGGGCTGATAGTTGTGCAGACTCTCCTTGAGGCGCGCCGACTCCTTGGGGTAATCGATGAGGATCTGCTGATAGGCTTTGCTCTGCTCCCGGTAGCGCTCGGCCTCTCTGGCAAATTGCAGCGCCTGCTGGTAGCTCTCCCGCAGCTTCTGGTTTTCCGGGGTATCGCTCTTGGGCACGCTCTGCAACAGGGATTCGGCCTGGGCAATGGCATCGTCGGCGCGCACGGTTGGCGGCAACAAGAGAAGGGAGAGCAGCAAGAGGGTGAGCAGGCGTTGCAACATGAGGCTCGTTTCCGTTCAGAAGAGGTGGCCCTAGCCTAAAACAGGGCAGGGAGGCGGGTAAAGCAGTCTATATTAATGATTCATAACACAAATAACAGGAAGTCGTGCTGCCGTTTCGCTATGATCCCGGCCGCTTTCTCTCCACCGAGTCGAATATGTCAGCTGTTGATCTGGGCACAGCCCCGCTATCTCGCCTTTTCTGGCGTTACGTAACCCCGACCGTGGCGGCCATGCTGATCACCGGCATCTATGTCACCATCGATGGCATCTTCGTTGGCCATGTGCTGGGTCAGGATGGCATGGCCGGTTTGATGCTGGCTTATCCCATCTGCGCCGTGCTCTATGCGGTGGGGGCGCTGATCGGCATGGGGGCCTCATCGCTGGTCTCCTTCTATCTGGGGCAGGGCAACCCGGCCAAAGCCCGCCATATCGTCGGCAATGCGCTGGTGATGGTGTTGCTGGCCTCGGCACTGCTCAGTTTTATCGGGATCCGTTATGGCGAGCCCATGCTGGCCTGGATGGGGGCGGAGGGGGAGATCTTCACCGCCGGGCTCTCCTACCTGCAGGCCTACGCATGGCTTGGCTTCTTTGCGGTGCTGTCGATGGCGTTCAGCTCGCTGCTGCGCAACGATGGCCGCCCCGGATTTGTCACCCTCATCATGGTGGTCGGGGGCCTGCTCAACGTGCTGCTCGACTATCTGCTGATGGTGGTGTTTCCGTTCGGACTGGCCGGGGTGGCGACGGCCACCATGCTCTCCCAGGCAGTGACAGGCCTTGCCTGCCTGTGGCACTTCTTCACACCGCGCAGCCAACTGCGGATAAGCTGGGACACCCTGCGCCCCGATCTGCGGCTGATGGGCGAAACGGTGCGCCTCGGGATCTCCAGTTTTCTGATGTACCTCTATCTCTCTGTGGTGCTGGCACTGCACAACAAGGCGTTGCTGGCGGTTGGCACTTCGCTGCATGTGGCGGCCTACGGGGTGATCAGTTACACCGAGGCCTTCTTCTATCTGGTGTTCGAGGGGATCGCCATGGGTATCCAGCCCATCGCCAGCTTTAACGCGGGCGCCGGTCACTGGCGGCGGGTGCTGAGGATCCGCAATCTGGCACTCGGAGTGACGTTGGGGAGCGCCCTGTGCGCCATGTTCCCGCTCTATCTGTGGCCGGAGGCGGCGGTCTATCTGTTTGCCGGCGACAACGCTACCCTGCTGCCGGTGGCGAGCCTCGGGATCTGGCTCTACTTCTGGGGGCTGCCGATGGAGGGCTTGCTGCTGGTGGGGGCCACCTACTTCCAGGCCATCAATCGGGCCCGCATCGCCTCCCTGCTCACCGGTGGCAAGCTGGTGCTGATCGGCGGTTTCTTGTGGGGATTCTCGACCCTGTGGGGCGTGCCCGGGGTCTGGCTGGCATTGCCAACGTGCAGCTCATTGCTGGTGTTGGTGATGTGGCGGGCGATGCGTCGGGAGTCCGGCGCCCACGCGCTGGCCGGATAGGTAATCAGGTTCGACGTGCAGATAGCAGACAGGCAGCCATGGGCTGCCTGTTTTGTTAGAGGATGTTTTGTTAACGGGCTCTGCCGATTCAGGGCTTGAAGGCGCCGATAAAGATGGCGGGATCGACCCGGGTGTCGTTGAGGCTGACGTTCCAGTGCATATGGGGGCCGGTGGCGCGGCCGGTCGAACCGACTCGCCCGACGATGCCGCCACGCGGCAGGCTCTGGCCGAGCTTCACATCGATCTTCGACATGTGGCAGAACATGCTGATGAGCCCCTGACCGTGGTCGACAAAGACGGTATTGCCATTGAAGAAGTAGTTGCCGATCAGGATCACCTTGCCTGCGGCGGGGGACTTGATCGGGGTGCCGGCGCCGACAGCGAAGTCGAGGCCGGAGTGGGGATTGCGCTCCTCGCCATTAAAGAAGCGACGCAAGCCAAACGGGCTGGAGAGGGGGCCGTTGACCGGCTTGTCGAACAGCAGGTTGCTTGGCTGGTTGGGGCTGAAGGTCTGGTAAGCCCGGGTCTGCTCCGCCAGCTCGCGGTTGATACGTGTCATATCCTCGGCAAGCGGACTGACCTGACGGCTGTTCTTTAGCTTGATGTGCTGCTCGCGGTAGTGCTTGGGGGTCACGGTGAAGCCGAGAGTACGGCCATCACCTGTGGTCAGTTGCTGGGCGCCGGGCGTGCTTTTCAGAGAGATGCCGACGATGGCGATCCACTGGTTGTCTTCGCGCACTACCAGCACGGGTTTGTCGTGATAGCGGGCCGTGGGGGCTGTGGGGGACGCGCCAAGAGGGATTACCGCAACGCCACCCGGCACCGGGTGGTTGAGCAGGCGACTGATAAAACCCTCGGCCAGGGCTGACTGGCTGGCCAGTAACAACAACAGACAACAAACAACTCTCATGACGATACCACTCGATGTTAAAGCGCCCGGGATGGCGGGATGACAACCTCCTGTCCGGTATTCGCCGATCACTAAAGGGTGATCACGACATGCTGGCCATGACAGGCGCGGCTGGGGGAGGGAGCAGATTGTGCCTCGTTATAGTCGGGGCAGCCAGAGGCGAGGCGTGGCTGACGCCCCTTTTGTGCATCGCTGCGTCAGGTTTTATGTCGTGGTCGGGCCGCTTCGGCATTGAGTCGCCCCCGCCCTGGCTCTAGAATCGGCTTCCGGCACTGATGCCACCGACACTCCGAGGAGACGATATGAACGGATTACCCCCTTTGCGCACCACTCCGGCCCGGTACACGACAGGTCGTGGCTGGCTCTGGGTTCGCAGCGGGTTCGATATCTTCAACAAGGGGATGGGGATCAGCGTAGCCATGGTGCTGGTCTGGTTTATGGTGGGTATGCTGCTGGAGCAACTGCCGGCGGGTGGCCTTATCTCCCAGCTGCTCTACATGGTGTGGGGCGCGGGTTGGGTGGCGGTCGCCGCTCGGGGTTATCGGGGGGAGCCGCTGCAGTTTGCCGATCTCTTCGCCGGTTTTCGCCACAAGCTGACCCCGCTGATGCTAGGCGGTCTGCTGGTGTTGCTGCTGTTCAGCCTGGTGGGCCTCGTCTGTCTCGGTCTGCTCTCCATGTGGGGGCTACTCCCGCTGCTGACGCAGGATCCCGAAAGCATGGTGGTCTCAGCCAGCCAGTTGCAACAACTGCTGCTGGTATTGCTGGTAGGGATGCTGCTCATCATTCCCGTGCTGATGGGGGTCACCTTTGCTCCGGCGCTGATCTACCACCACGATATCGGCATCATCCAGGCGGTACGGCTGAGCTTCGCTGGCTGCTGGCGCAATATGTGGCCTTTCTTCTGGTGGGGGCTGCTCTCAGCTATTTTGTTGCTGTTTGGCGCTGTGCTGTTACTGGTAGGTCTGCTGGTGGTGATCCCGGCGCTCAACTACTCCATCTATGTGGCTTATCGGGATATTTTCCTGGACGAGAGTGCGCAGCCGGAAGCGCCGCACTCAGAACCATTCGGATTTGAAGCCTGATCAAGGGATCAGATTGAAGAAGGGGCCCGCAGAGGCCCCTTCTTCATGATCGGGTTTGAGGTGTGTTCACTCCTGCCAGATGGGATCCGCCGCCATGCGAGCCAGCAGAAAATCGAGGAAGCTGCGCAGCAGTGGCGACATCTGCTTGCGGGTGGCATATACCCCGTATACGCCGAGCCGCTTGGGCTGCCAGTCGGTCAGCAGGGGTACCAGTTCCCCGCGCTCCAGATAGGGTTGTGCTGAGTAGCGGGGTTGCAGGCTGATCCCTGCGCCTTCCAGCGTTGCTTCCAGCAGCAGGTTGGAGATATTGGCGCTCAGGTTACCACTGACCGGCACTGACTCGGGACCGTCCGGTCCATTGAACTCCCACAGGCTCTTGCCGAAGTAGGTGTAGGTGAGGCAGTTGTGCAGCGCCAAATCCTGCACCTTGTGTGGCATCGGATGACGGGCCAGATAGGCCGGGCTGGCACAGACTACCGAGTGGCAGGTGCCGAGACGGCGCGCCACCAGATTGGGGTCGAGGTCGTTGGTGATGCGCACCGCCAGATCGATCCGCTCCTCCACCAGATTGACGGTTCTGTCGAGCAGCAGAATGTCGATGGCCGTCCCCGGGTATTGCGCCAGATAGTCGTTGGCAGCCCCGACCAGCAAGGCTTCCGACAGGGAGTAGCTGCTGGTGATCCGCAGTTGCCCCTTTGGGGCGTCATCCCCCTTCACGGCGATCTGCTCCATCTCTTCGCCGAGCGCCAGCATGGCGCGGGCCCGGTTCAGCGCCTCCTCTCCTGGACCGGTCAGGCTCAGACGACGGGTGGTGCGGTGCAGCAGGCGGGCGCCCATCCAGCTCTCCAGCTCGGCGAGATAGCGCGACACCATGGCGCGCGACATATCCAGTTTCTCTCCGGCGCCGCTCAGGCTCCCTTGTTCGACTACGCTGACAAAGACCCGCAAGGCGGTCAGTCGATCCATGTATGGCTCTCTATATGTTCGATATGTGCAACAGTGATGCGCTTTTTATGCTGTATTTGCACCTTAAGTGATCCAATACACTGTGTCCATCAAATGAACCCCCGAATACTTAATGAGGAATAGATGATGAACAACACCCTGATCCGCAACCTGACTCTGGCGACTACCTTGTTGAGTGGCGCCGTACTGGCCGCCCCCCTGAGCGTGACCGTCTACAACCCTGGCGAGAAGGCGATCTTCCCGGTCTCCTCCTCACTGGTGACCGGTGACAAAGAGGCCATCCTGATCGATGCCCAGTTCGACGTGCAAAATGGTCAGGCGCTGGTCGACATGATCAAGAAGAGTGGCAAGAAGCTGACCACAGTCTATATCAGTGCCGGTGACCCCGACTTCTACTTCGGTCTGGAGCCGGTCATGGCGGCGTTCCCGGATGTCAAAGTGCTGGCCGATCAGCACGTGGTTGACCACATCAACCAGACCAAGGATGCCAAGCTGAGCTACTGGAGCCCGATCCTCGGCAAGGGCGCACCGAAGAGCCTGACCGTGCCGCAAGTGATGACCGCCAGCCACCTGACGCTGGATGGCGAGAAGATTGAAATCAAAGAGATGAATACCCCGAATGCCTACCTCTGGGCCCCTTCCATCAAGACTGCTTTTGGTGGTGTGCCGGTCTACCACGGGGTGCATGTCTGGATGGCGGATAGCCAGACCAAGGCGGCCCGCAGTAACTGGGTCAAGGCGCTGGACAACCTGCTGGCCCTGAAACCCGAGCGCGTGGTACCGGGCCACTTCCTGGGCACTGCTCCCAAAGGCACTGCTGCTGTGACCTTTACCCGTGACTATGTAGAGCGTTTCGAACAGGAGCTGGCCAAGGCGAAAAATTCCGGTGAGCTGATTGAGGCTCTGAAGAAGGCCTATCCGGCACTGCCGGTTGACGATGGTCTGGCCATCGGTGCCAAGGTCAATACCGGCGAGATGAAGTGGTAAGCCACTGAGCCTGCTTTCCCTGTGTTTTTTTACCGGGCCTAAGGGCCCGGTTTTTTATCCGAGATCGAAGTGAGAATGAAGATGAGCGAACAACAAACCACCCTCCATTATGTCTATGACCCGCTCTGTGGCTGGTGCTACGGTGCCGCCCCCCTGTTGCAGGCGGCAGCAACTATTGCCGGACTCAAGATCGAGCTGCATGCGGGCGGTCTCTGGCTGGGTAGTCGCCGTCAGCCGATGGGCGAGGCATTGCGTGATTATGTGCGACCCCATGATCAGCGGATCGAAGCGCTGACCGGCCAGCATTTTGGCGAACGCTACTTTAACGAACTGCTGCTGCGGGAAGGGTGTCTGCTGGACTCCGAGCCGCCGATCCGTGCGGTTTTGGCCGTCACGGCGTTGGGGGGCGATGGGCTGGTCATGTTGCACCGGATCCAGCAATCCCACTATCGGGACGGGATCTGGATTGGTGAGCCTGCGTTTCTTGCCACGCTAGCGGCAGAGCAGGGGATTGCAGCCGAGGCATTTCAGCAAGCTTATCTGCAGGCCCCCTTGCTGCAACATCTGGCAGATAGCCAGGGCTGGATGAAACGGCTGGGCGGTCAGGGTTATCCCACCCTTGGGTTGATGCACAACGGTAAGGTGAGTGCTGTGCGAGTGGCTGACTTTTTGGGCGATCCTGCCGGGTTGCGTCAGCATCTTCTTGAGTTGATGGAATAGTTATTAGAATGTGAACGGACAAGGTCTCTTTAGAAGTGGAGTGAATGGGCCGATATTCCTGTATGCAGAAGCGATATGAAAGCCTTCGACTTTCTGCTTGCAGACTATGCTCTATGTGACCATTCCCGGCGGATGTTGCGGGAGTGCAGACTCATTTCAAGGAAGCCCCCATATGTTCAAAAACATGTCTATCGGCCAGAAACTGAGTGCCGGATTCGCCATCCTGGCACTGCTGGTACTGGGCTTGGCCTGGTTCTCCATCAGCCAGTTGGCAAAGCTCTATGGTGATACCGAAACCATTACTGACAACCTGCTCCCGTCAACCCGCTATGCCAGCCAGATGCACGTGGCCATTCTGGATGCGCGCCGCTCCGAGCTGTCTCAGGTGATTGCGGGGCTAAACAAAGATGATCAAGAGGTAAGCGAGCGCACCCTGACCTTCAATAAGGCCAGGCAGGAATTTGAACAGGCCGCCCAAAAATACGGTGCTTTACCTTTCACTACTGGTGAAGAGAAACAGGTTTATGAGCAGGTGGTTGCGGCGGGGGCCAAGTATTTTGCGGTGCATGACCAACTGTTGAGCGCCTTCGCTGCTGGCGATCTGGAGCGAGTCAGAAGTCTGCGCAAAAACGAAACCCGGGTCGCGCTGGAGGAGGTGGGAGCAAAATCCTTCCGCTTGCGGGAAATCAATAACGAGATTGCGGCCCAGATGACAAAAAATGTGGAGGCGCTCTACAGCAGTGCCAGAACCATGAGCGTCATCGTCAGTCTGGTGACGCTGGGTTTTGTGGTGGCAATTGCATGGCTGCTGACTGGTCAGATCCGCAACCCCGTGATGGCGTTACTGGAACAGACCCGTCGTGTCTCCTCTGGTGATCTTACCTCCCGTATCGATATGCAGCAGTTCAACAATGATGAACTGGGAACCCTTGCCAAAGGGTTTGGTGAGATGCAGACCAATCTGCGCACTCTGGTGAGTGAAGTGTCGGGCTCTGTGGTTCAACTGAGTTCCGCTGCGGAGGAGATCAGCTCTGTTGCCAGCCAGTCAGCCAACAATATGAATGCTCAGCAACATGAGCTGAACCAGCTGGCGACGGCGATGAACGAGATGCAGGCTACGGTGCAGGAGGTCTCTCGCAACACCAGCGATGCGGCCAGTGCCGCCACCTCGGCCAGCGAAACGGCAGAGATTGGTGCGCAAACGGTGAATGACTCCATTCTGCGCATCGAGCGGGTCGCCGGTGCTATCGAGAGCACTGCGGTGGTGATCCGCCAACTGGGCGATGACAGCCGCAATATCGGTATGGTGCTAGAGGTGATCCGTGGCATTGCCGAACAGACCAACCTGCTGGCATTGAACGCAGCCATTGAAGCGGCCCGTGCCGGTGAGCAGGGGCGGGGGTTTGCGGTGGTGGCCGATGAGGTGCGTACTCTGGCCAAGCGCACTCAGGATTCCACCTCCCAGATCAACACCATTATTGCCGAGTTACAGCAGCGTGCCGAACAGGCCGGCAGTACCATGCAACAGAGTCAGGAGCTGATGAACACCACAGTTGCTACCGCGCGGGAAGCGGGCGAGTCTATCTCCCAGATCAGTGGCTCGGTCAGCAGCATCTCCCACATGAACATCCAGATTGCAACGGCCACCGAAGAGCAGGGAGCGGTGAGCGAGGAGCTCAACCGTAACGTGGTCAATATCAGCCATGCTTCCGAAGAGGTGGCCGCCGGTGCCACCCAGATGGCTCAGGCGTGCAACGAGTTGAACCACCTGGCTACCCAACTGCAGGATATGGTGCGCCGTTTCAGGGTGTAATCCATCGGCGAGTCAAACAGCCCGATTACCGCAAGGTGGTCGGGCTTTTCTGTTTTGGAGGGGCAGCCAGAGAGGCTCACTGCAAGTGGATGACTTGTCCCGCCGGACGATATTGTGCATGCTGATGGCCCATTTTCCAGGCAGGACTCTTGCTGTATGAATCTTCGCGATCTCGAATATCTGGTGGCGCTGGATGAGGAAAAACATTTTCGCAAAGCCGCTGAACGCTGCTTTGTCAGTCAACCCACCCTGAGCGGCCAGCTGCGCAAGCTGGAAGATGAACTCGGGGTCATTCTGATCGAACGTACCTCGCGCAAGGTGCTGTTTACTCCGGCTGGCGATGCCATGGCCCATCAGGCGCGTCGGGTGCTCAAGGAGGTGCGCGAGCTCAAGAGCATCGGTCAGCACTTCTCCGAGCCGATGTCCGGGGAGATCCATATCGGTTTCATTCCGACCGTGGGCCCCTACCTGTTGCCCCGCATTATCCAGACCCTGCGTGAGCGTTTCCCCCAGCTGGAGTTCTACCTCTATGAGGAGCAGACCCAAACCCTGCTCAAGCGGTTGGAAGAGGGGGAGCTGGATTGCGTCATTCTGGCCGAGATGCCGGGGATGGAAGGGTTTGGTTCAATCCAGCTCTATCATGAGCCGATGTGGTTGGCTGTGCCTTGCCATCACCCCGAAGCACAGGCCAGACAGGTGCCACTCGGTAATCTCAAGGGCAAGAAATTGCTGATGCTGGCCGATGGCCACTGTTTGCGGGATCAGGCGATGGGATTCTGTTTCGCCGGCGGGATAGGTGAGGATCAACGCTTCAAGGGGACCAGTCTGGAGACGCTGCGCAACATGGTGGCCGCCGGTAGCGGCATGACCCTGGTGCCAAAGTTGGCCGTACCTGCCGATCATGATGAAGGCGGGGTGAGCTATCGACCTGTGGTTGACCCTGTGCCGGGGCGTACCATCTCGCTGCTCTATCGCCACTACTCGGTGCGTCGCCCCTGCTTCAATGAGCTGGCGGCCTCGATCGCCACGCTGATGAGCAAGCAGTTGGCCCAATAAAAAAACCGGCAGCCAAGGCTGCCGGTTTTGCTTCTGCCGTAAGAGCAGCTTAGAAGATATCGTCGGTTGAGACAGGCCCTTCCACATCGGGGTTGTCACCGCCGTAGACCTGATTGCCATCCGAGCTCGGTGCTGCATAGCGGGTCGGCTCGGTCCCTTCCTTGAAGTATTCGTCGGTGCCGCCACTGGTTGCCAGCAGGCCGGTTTCGCTATCAATCTTCACTGTCATGATCCCTTCGGGAACCGGCATCTTGTGCTCCGGCAGCTTTTTGAGGGCGACTTTCATGAAGTCGATCCAGATAGGCTGCGCGGCGCCACCGCCAAATTCGGCACGGCCAAGACCACGCTGGTGGTTGTCAAAACCGATCCAGGAGGTAGCTACGATGTCCGGGGTGTAGCCGGAGAACCAGGCATCCCGCGATTCGTTGGTGGTACCGGTTTTACCGGAGATGTCGTGACGTTTCAGGTCGCGGGCTGCACGCCAGCCGGTACCACGCCAGCCGTTGCCCCCCCAGATGGCCGTGCTCAGGGTGTCAGTGATCAGGAATGCGCTCTGGGCACTGATGGTATGCGGGGCGATGGTTGGCGCGAGAGGGGTCTGCGTGCCATCTTGTGCGGCTCCATCAACAGTTGGCTCTGGCAGTGTGCTCTGCTCGGGCGCGGCCTGCTGCTCGCAGGTGGTGCAAGCAATAGCAGGATTGGCCTGATAGAGGGTGTTCTCTAGGCTGTCGGTCACTTTGTCAATGAAGTATGGGGTCACCAGGAAGCCACCGTTGGCCAGTACCGAGTAACCACGCACCACTTCGAGAGGGGTGAATTCGGCAGCGCCCAGTGCCAGCGACTCATGGGGAGAGATGAAGTCGCGGGGGAAGCCAAAGCGGGTCAGACCGTCGATATAGGTATCCAGACCGATGGCGCGCATCAGTCGAACCGACATCACGTTCTTGGACTTGGCCAGACCCAGACGCAGCGGGGTGGGGCCATCATAAACGGCCGGGGAGTTCTTGGGCTGCCACATGGGCCCTTTGGATGGATCCCACTGGTTGATCGGCGCATCGTTGATGAGCGACGCCAGGGTATAGCCATGTTCCAGAGCGGTCGCATAGAGGAAAGGCTTGATATTGGAACCGATCTGGCGACGCGCCTGATCGACCCGGTTGAATTTGGAGAGTTCGAAGCTGAAACCACCGACCAGTGCTTCCAGAGCCCCATTTTTCGGGTTCATGGCAACCAGCGCGGCGTTGACGTCCGGGATTTGGGCCAGCAGCAACTCTTCGCCCTCTTCCCGCACCCAGATCTGGGCGCCGACTTTCAGCACATCTCGCGCCGATTTCGGGGCATAGCTCTGACGGTCGTCGGTAATAAAGGAGCGAGCCCATTTAATGCCGTTCCAGCCGAGCTCTGCTTCCTTGCCATTCTTCAGTACCAGCGTGGCGCTGCGATCACCGAGCTTGGTCACGACCGCCGCCATCAGCGGATCGTAAGTGGGTTGTTTGCCAAGGTGAGCGACGATCTGCTCGTAATCCCAGGCTGTCTCGCCAGCCTTCCACAACTGAGCCGTCGGGCCGCGATAGCCGTGGCGCATGTCATAGGCAAAAACGCCATCCAGCAGTGCCTGTCTTGCCGCCCGCTGACGTTCGGCAGAGACGGTCGTGTAGACGTGCAGGCCCATGGTGTAGGCATCTTCACCGAACTGCTCGACCATCTTCTGGCGCACCATTTCCCCCAGATAGGGGGCGTGCAGGGTCACTTCGGCGCCGTGAAAACGGGCCTTGATCGGCATCTTGGACGCTTCGTCAAACTGGGCTTGGGTGATCTTGCCGGTTTCCAGCATCCGGCCCAGCACAACGTTGCGGCGCGCAAAGGCGCGCTCGGGGGAGCGGATGGGGTTGAGCATGGAGGGGGCTTTCGGCAGACCTGCAATGATGGCGATCTCGTCCAGTCCCAGATCCTTGACCTCTTTACCAAAGTAAACCTGTGCCGCAGCACCGATCCCGAAGGAGCGATAACCGAGGGGGATCTTGTTGAGGTACAGTTCGAGGATCTCGTCTTTTGAGAGATTCTGCTCGATCCGCCAGGCCAGGAAGACCTCCTTGATCTTGCGGATGATGGTCTTCTCATTGCTCAGGAAGAAGTTGCGGGCAACCTGCTGGGTGATGGTACTGGCCCCCTGACGGGCATGGCCGGAAACAGCCCAGACGGATGCGGCTCGAATGATACCAATCGGGTCAATGCCCGGGTGCTCATAGAAACGTGCATCTTCGGTCGCCAGTACGGCATCGATCATGGGTTGCGGAATTTCGTCCAGACGCAGCGGAATGCGACGAATTTCGCCATATTGGGCGATCAACTCCCCATCCCGGCTGTAAACCCGCATCGGGGTTGCCAGCTTGACGTCACGCAGTGCGGTGACATCGGGCAGTTGGGGTTTGATATAGAAGTAGATACCGATGAGGCTGGCAACACCCAGCACAGCACCCAGCATCATGACAATAAACAGGCGAACGAGCCATTTCAGCATGGAAGAACTACCAATCGTCTTAAAATTAGCCAACGGGCGCAGAGTATAGCCCTTTTGCCATCGGGAATTCGAGGTTTTCCTGTGGCGAGCCACCCACCTCAAAAGGATGCGAGAGGTTAGCACTACGGGGAGCAATAACCAAGGAGGGCCACTTGCCATGAAGAAAGCGAGATGGGTCACTTTTCGGCATAAACTTTATGACATTGATAGTTAGAGCATTTAGGATGAGTGAAGCACTCCTCTGATCGGGTGTCCTACACTCTGTTCAGGAATAAAACCAAATAACGCATGGATGTGTATATGTTTGGGCTTTTTAACAAGGGATCCCTCCTCCCTCTGGTGGGCATTGATTTTGGTAGCCAGACCATCAAGGCCGTTACCCTCAGTGGCCGACCTGGCAAGCTTCATCTCGAGTCGGTCGCCGATATTGCCACCCCGAAAGGGACGCTGGTTGACTATCAATTGCAGGATATCGAGCGTGTCAGCCAATCTCTCAAGAGCCTCAAGCGCCTGATCCCTGCTCACAGCGACTATGCCGCCACTGCGGTGACCGGCTCCAACGTGATAACCAAGGTGATCCAGATTGATGCCCGCCTCAGCGACAAGGAGCTGGAGAGTCAGGTGCAGCTGGAGGCCGAGCAGATCATTCCCTTCCCCCTTGATGAAGTGAGTCTCGATTTTGAGGTGCTGAGCACCAACAATAGCGAAGATCGTCAAGATGTGCTGCTGAGCGCAGCCCGCACCGAGAGTGTCAACGGCCGGGTCAGCGCCCTTGCCGAAGCCGGTATTGCCGTCAAGGTGGTGGATGTGGGCGCCCATGCGCTGGGCCGTGCCGTGGTGGCCTGTCTGCCCGAATTGCAGGAGAGTGAACGGCCGATCGGGGTGATAGATATCGGTGCCAGTGCTATGACCTTTGCGGCGCTGGTCAAGGGAGAGGTGATCTACTCCCGCTTGCAAAACTTCGGCGGCGATCAGTACAGCCAGGCGCTCTCCTCCTTTTATGGCATGACGCTGGATGAGGCTGAGCAGGCTAAAACCAAAGGTACCTTGCCTGTTGACCATGAGCTGGATGTCTTGATGCCCCACATCAACTCGCTGCTGCAGCAAGTGCGGCGCAATATCCAGCTGTTTTGCAGTTCATCCGGTTATCGCGACATCGCAAAACTGGTGCTGACGGGGGGAGGCAGTCTGCTACCCGGTTTGTTGGTACAGGTAAAAGAAGAGGTCAATTGCGAGGTGTTGCACCCGGATCTGTTCGCCCTGTTTGGCAAGCCGAAAGGGGAGGCCGAGCTGGTACATGGTGCTAAATATATGACGGCATTCGGGTTGGCTCTGAGGAGTTTCACACCATGTCAAATATAAACCTTTTACCCTGGCGTGAAGCCCGGGCCCAGCGCCAAAAGAAACAGTTCGGGGCCTTGCTGGGGATTTTTGTGCTGGCCACGGTCGCGCTGGGATTTTTTGCCAACTGGCTGGTTGATCGCCAGATCGTCGCCCAGCAGCAGCGCAACCAGCGGCTGGTTCAGGAGATGACTATTCTCGATGCCCAGCTGGGGGAGATCCGTCTGCTCAAAGAGCGTCGCAAGGAACTGATCGATCGGATGCAGCTCATCGAGCAGTTGCAGATGCGCCGCAATGTGCCCGTTCGCCTCTTTAATCAACTGCCTTCATTGGTACCCAACGGGGTTTACCTCAACACCCTTTCGATGCAAAACAATATTATTGATGTTAATGGCAAGACTGAAGCATATGGTCGGGTGGCCAGCATGATGCGGCGGATTGATGGTTCCGGTTGGTTGGGTCAGGCAAAGATAAGCACTATTTTTGCGGCTGATGTTGCGCCAGTGTCATTGAGCCAGTTTTCCATGATGTTCCTGATCGCCAACAATGCTGCGGCTGCAGGGAATGTGGCCAAGGAGCAACAATGAACCTTCAGCAACTCAACGAGTTGGATATCAATGACATAGCAAGCTGGCCAAAATGGGCAAAAGGGGTCTTCATCTTTTTCTGCTGCGTGTTGACCGGCGGCGCCATCTACTACTACGTGATTGCCAACTCACTGACCAGTTTGACTCAGGAAGCGGGGAAAGAGACCGAACTGAAAGCCCAGTTTGAAAGCAAGGCGATGCTGGCTGCCAACCTGGGGGCATACAAGGCGCAAATGGTTCAGCTTGAGCAACTGGTTGATACCCAGCTCAAGCAGTTGCCCAATACCCATGAGGTCGCCGGTCTGCTGGACGATATCAGCTTTATTGCTACCGACAATGGCTTGAAATTGAACCGGATCAACTGGGAACCCGAGGTCAAGCACGAGTTTTCGACAGAGCTGCCGATGCGTATCGAAGTCGTGGGCACTTACCATGAAATTGGCAAGTTTACCGCTGACATGGCTGCCTTGCCCCGTATCGTCATCCTTGACTCCTTCACTCTGGGCCAGAGCAAGGATGAAGGGGAGCTGATTTCGATGTCGATGCTGGCCAAGACCTACAAGTACAACGGTAAAACAGTGGAGCCGAAACAATGAGACGCATCTGCTGGTTGTTGCCTGCCCTCTTGCTGGCGGCGTGTGGTGGTCAGGAGGACATGGATAGCTATGTCGCCCAGACCAAAGCAAGGCCGCCCATACCTATCGAGCCCTTGCCCGAGCTGAAGCCTTTTGCCCCCATGCACTACCAGCAACGCGAGTTGCGCAGCCCCTTCATGGTTCCTCAGCCTGAGGCGACGGTCGGAAGTACAAGCACTGCCAAGGCCCAGCCGGATTGTGCTCAGACCCTGATGGATCGTGAGAAAGAGGTGCTGGAAAATTATTCGCTGGCCAGTCTGTCGATGCATGGTTCTTTGGGTAAGGCAGGTCAGTTGTGGGCCTTGATCAGCACCCCGGATGGCAAATCGATGCGGGTCGGACTCAACCAGTATATGGGGCTTGATCAGGGTCGAGTCATCAAGATCACTGACACTGCCGTGGATTTGCTGGAAACCATTCCGGACGGGAAGGGGTGCTGGGTAACAAGAGAAACCCAGTTGGCGATGGCCAATGTGCAAGAAAAACAATAATCAGGGACGAACAGCAATGAGAACAACAATAGAGAGTGTATCCAAAGTAGCTTTGCTGTTTTGCGCCAGCGCCCTCAGTCAGGCGTGGGCAGTGGCAACCCTGCAGGAGATCAAGGTCAATCCGCTGCTTGCCGATCAATTGCTGGTGGAGCTCAGTTTCAGTGAGCCGGTCACAGGCTTTACCGATCGTCTCTCTTACCAACCCAATCAGCTGTTGTTGCATGTTCCCGGTGCGGTAGGGGCGCTGAAAGTGAACCCGCTGCCGATCCAGCGCCTGGGGGTAGATAATATCAAGGTTGAGGGTAAGGGCGCAGGTCTGGATATCAAGATCTCACTCGATCAGCTGGCCCCCTATCAGGTTCAGCAACAGGGGAACAAATTACTGGTGTCATTGGGCGAGGGGGCCTCTTCCGGGCTCATCAATGGTGAGAGCGCCCTGATTGCACCCGCAACCTCGGCTACTCCTGTGCCAGCGCCCTCTGCGATGGTGGCCACACCCTCTCCTTCGGCACTGCTCAATCCTCAGGTCGTCGCCCGGTCGATGCCTGTTGCGCCCGTGACTACGCCGGTAGCCACACAGCCTGCCAGCAAGCCGGTGCTCAACAACTATCAAAGCAGTGGGGGTGGCGCCTATTTCAACTCGGTTACCGGTGTGGATTTTCGTCGTGGCAAGGATGGTCAGGGGGAGTTTCTGGTCACGCTGGATAACAGCTCGGCCGCCGTCGATGTGAGCAGCCGAGGCCAGACCGTACTGGCCAAGTTTCATGGCACTCGGGTACCGGATGGCTTGCTTAATCTGATCAATGTGCAGGATTTCGCAACGCCGGTCTCTCAGGTTGAAGTCTCCCGGCAGGGCAAGTGATACCCTGTTTGAACTGTCGATCAATGGTCAGTTTGATTACCGTTACGATCAGGCGGACAAGCTCTTCATTATCGAGGTAAAAAAGCGGACGACGGCCACGGCATCCAAGCAGTATCAGGGCAAACCCATCTCATTGAACTTTCAGGATATTCCAGTCCGTACCGTATTGCAGCTTATTGCCGATTTCAACAACCTTAACCTGGTAACCACAGATTCGGTATCAGGCAATATTACCCTGCGTCTGGATGGGGTGCCGTGGGAGCAGGCGCTCGACATTATTTTGAAGGTGCGGGGTCTGGATAAGCGGCTGGATAACAACATCTTGCTGGTAGCGCCTGCAGAAGAGATCGCAACACGCGAGAAGCAACAGCTGGAGAGCCGAAATCAGGTTGCCGATTTGGCTCCGCTCTATACCGAGTATCTGCAGATAAACTATGCCAAGGCCTCGGAAGTGGCTGCCCTGCTCTCTTCCGAAAGTACCAAGTTGCTGTCACCCCGTGGTGCGGTGAGCGTGGACGAGCGAACCAACGTGCTGGTGGTCAAGGATACCGCCGATGTCATCAGCAGCATCAAACGGATGCTCGATATCCTCGATATTCCGGTCAAGCAGGTGGTGATCGAGGCGCGGATGGTGACCATTGACGACGGCTTTGATGAAGCGCTCGGGGTACGGTGGGGAGTGACCAAAAACGATGGTCATGGCAACAGTACGTCCGGTTCCATCGAGGGGAATGATGGTTCTGGTAACAACAACGGCAGTTCTGCGATTAATCCCAGCCCGCGGCCATCAGCAGACGATCGGTTGAACGTCAATCTGCCGGTGACCAATGCGGCCGGTACTTTGGCCTTCCAGGTTGCCCGTTTGGCTGATGGCACCTTGCTGGATCTCGAGTTGTCGGCGCTGGAAAAAGAGAGCAAGGCCGAGATTATCGCCAGTCCGCGGGTGACCACGGCGAACCAGAAACCGGCATTGATCGAGCAGGGGACCGAGATCCCCTATGTGGAGTCATCTTCCAGTGGCGCCACCTCGGTCACCTTCAAGAAGGCGGTATTGAGCCTGAAGGTTACCCCGCAGATCACCCCTGACAACCGGGTGATTCTCGACCTGACCGTGACCCAGGATACCAAGGGTGAAACGGTACCGACCGGTACCGGTGATGCTGTTTCCATCAACGCCCAGTCCATCACCACTCAGGTGCTGGTGAACAATGGCGAGACCCTGGTGCTGGGCGGCATCTATCAGCAGACCATCAAGAGCGATGTGACCAAGGTGCCGTTGCTCGGTGACATTCCCGGATTGGGGGCCTTGTTCCGCAAGACCACCAGCGAGAACAAAAAGCGGGAGTTGCTGATTTTCGTGACGCCCAAGATAGTCACCGACGCCTTCTGAATGCTTTACATGTGAGGGTAAAACACATATAACCTTACGCCCCAATGAGGCTGGGGCGTAAGGGCTGCGGTTGCCAGTCCCGATATCTATTGAGATAATCCCCCTCCTGATCCATCGCAAGATAAGGTTCATAGGTACCCCGATCCAGTATTCATCGGGGTCGTACAGTTTGTAATTACTAACGAAAAGACATGGCTGAGAAACGCAATATTTTCCTGATAGGTCCCATGGGTGCGGGCAAGAGCACCATAGGTAGACATCTGGCAGAACAACTGCATATGGAGTTTTTCGACTCAGATCATGAGATTGAGCGCCGCAGTGGTGCTGATATCGGCTGGGTGTTCGATGTTGAAGGCGAAGAAGGTTTCCGGATTCGCGAAGAGAAGGTGATCGGCGAATTGTCAGAGCAGCAGGGTATCGTGCTGGCGACGGGTGGCGGTGCCATCAAGAGTCGCGAAACCCGCAACAAGTTGTCTGCTCGTGGCATCGTGGTCTACCTCGAAACCACTATCGAAAAGCAGCTGGCGCGCACACAGCGAGACAAACGCCGCCCTCTGCTACAGACCGAAGAACCGGCACGCGAAGTGCTGGAACGTCTGGCACAAGAGCGCAATGCCCTGTATGAAGAGGTTGCCGACTTTGTTGTGCACACCGATGACCAGAGCGCAAAAATCGTTGCCAATCAAATTGTAAAGCTGATCGGTATGTAATCTAGAGGACGTCCATGGAACGGTTGAAGGTCGAACTGGGTGAACGCAGCTATCCCATCGAGATAGCTGCTGGGTTGTTGCAGCGCCCCGAGGCGCTGGTATCGACCATCAAGGGCAAGCGGGTGATGATAGTGACCAACACGGTCGTTGCTCCGCTTTATCTTGAACGGGTAACCGCTCTGCTGTCGGGTTTTCAGGTTGAACACCTGATCCTGCCTGACGGCGAGGCGTACAAGAACCTGGCGACCTTTGAGCAGATCATGTCTGCTCTGCTTGAAACCAACCATGGGCGCGATACGACACTGATCGCTCTGGGGGGCGGCGTGATCGGGGATGTGGTGGGCTTTGCGGCAGCAAGCTATCAACGTGGCATTCCTTTTATCCAGATCCCGACCACCCTGCTCTCCCAGGTTGACTCCTCTGTTGGCGGTAAAACTGCTGTCAACCACCCCCTCGGCAAGAACATGATTGGGGCTTTTTATCAGCCCAAACAAGTTGTTATCGATACCGAATGTCTGAGTACCTTGCCCGCCCGCGAATTTGCCGCAGGGATGGCCGAGGTGATCAAGTACGGCATCATTTGGGATGCTGATTTCTTCAGCTGGCTGGAGCAGAACATGGTGCGTCTGCAACAGCTGGAACCTGCCGCGCTGGCCTACGCCATCAAACGCTGCTGCGAGATCAAAGCCGATGTGGTCGGTCAGGATGAGACCGAGCACGGCGTCCGTGCGCTGCTCAATCTGGGTCACACCTTTGGTCATGCTATCGAGGCCGAGCAGGGGTATGGCAACTGGCTGCACGGTGAAGCAGTATCCGCTGGCACCATGCTGGCTGCCTGGACTGCGCAGGCCCGTGGCGATATGAGCGAAGCGGACGTTGCGCGAGTGCGCGCCCTGCTGCTGGCCGCCAATCTGCCCATTCATGCGCCTGCCGAGATGGATTTCGCCGCCTTTATTCGCCATATGCGCCGTGACAAGAAGGTGCTGGAAGGCAAGCTGCGTCTGGTGTTGCCGGTTGGCATCGGCCATGCGCAGGTGGTGGGGGATGTGTCCGATGCCGAGTTGCTGGCGGTGATCGAGTCTGGTCGTGACGAATAAACTGCTAAAACTTCCTTCCCAGCGGCAGCTGGTTGACCGGCTGCTGCATCTGATTGAATTCAATCACCCTTTCATTTTTCTCTCCGGTAAACCCGGGTGTGGTCGCGGTACCCTGTGCGAATCCCTGCTCGGCGTGTTGCCGGAAAAAGTGCGGGTGGTAAGCCTGATTGGTACGCCTGCCATGAAGATGGTGGATGTGCGTCAGCTGTTGCTGCCACAGGTGGTGGCGCGCCCGCTCTTCAATCCACAGGATGCGCTGGCGGAGAGCTTCTTTCGCATGCTGGAGGGGAGCAAGCCAGTCACCCTGTTGCTGCTGATAGAGCGGGCCGACCAGTTGCCAGCTGAATTGCTGGGAGAGTTGTGGGCGATCATACGTCATAACGATACCCTGGCGGCGCCCCATCAGCTGGCCATTATTGTCTCGGGCAGTGACGTCTGGTGTCGTACCCAACGACCGCAGCTCAAAGGGCGTGCCATGCCAGCCCTTGAGCTGGAGGTGCCGCCACTGAGCCCGCCCGAGCAGCGCATCTTCTTGTATGAGAAAGCCAAAGAGCTCAAGATCCCGGCGACCCTCTTGCCCAAGCCGCAAGTGGAGGAGATCCTGAAAACGGCGAACGGACATCCGTCCACCATCATGCAGTTACTGGAGGATATCATGACCGACAGAAGGCCCAAGAAGCGTCAGGCGGAGTTGCCTGTCAAGAAGATTGCCACCGCTATCGCGCTGGTCGCTGGCGGCCTGCTGGCGTTGAGCTACCTGCTGCCTGCGCTGTTTGACAATGAAAGCAAACCGGCACTGCCGGATCCGGCGCAGAACACGGCATTGCCGATCCCGGTAGCGGGAGGCGATCCCCTCACCGCAGGCGGTTCGAATACCGATGCCGCTGCACAAGGCGCGCAAAACAGCGATGCAGCCAGCAATCCCAACGGGGTTGTGAAAGATTGGCAGCCGGAGGCGAAAGTGCTGCCCAAATCGGTGGAGAGCGAAACTGTGACTACCGAATCAACCAATTACGAAGGGCGTCGGGTGGTGATCTCTGACGAAGTCGTGCAAAAGCTGATGACCGAACCCAAGGTGAGCGGCGCACTGCCTACTGACGTGGTGGACGAGCTGACCGGCAAGAACCCGAGTGGCACAGCCCCCAGTGGTGCAATTGCAACTACGGCGCCAGCCAGTACCTCCAAAGCACTGAATCCGGCGACAACCGCAACGCCTGCGGCCACCACCAAAACCGCCAGCAACGAGCCGGTTGCCGCGCCAGCACCCAAGGTGGCCCTGACACCGGTCGCCACCTTGAACAAGAAGCCGCGTAACCACTACAGCGTCCAGCTGATGGGGGCGAGCAACACCAAGGCGGTGGATCAATTTGTCGCCGAGCATGGTCTGGCGGGCAAGGTATGGGTCTATCAGACCAAATTCCGTGGCAGCCCCTGGTATGTGGTGCTGCAAGGGGATTATGCCGGTCTGACCCAGGCCAAGAGTGCCATTCGCAAGCTTCCGCCAGCCTTGCTGAAAGGCCAGCCCTGGCCCAAGTCGTTTGCACAGGTACAAAAAGAGCTGAAGCAATAGCCTTGATACCGGATAAGGGGGTAGAATCGTCCCCCTTTTTGGGTCTTGCCTTCTTACACACCGGATTTCCATGAAAAAAACACGCGCTTTTTTAAAATGGGCCGGGGGAAAATACTCCCTGGTTGAAGAGATTGCCGAGCGCCTGCCGGCCGGGCGTGTGTTGCTGGAGCCCTTCGTCGGGGCCGGGTCTGTGTTTCTCAACACCGACTACGACGCGTATGTGCTCAACGACATCAATCCGGATCTGATCTGCCTGTACAACCACCTCAAGCTGACGCCGGACAGTTTCATTGCCGAGGCGCGAAAGCTGTTTGTGGCAGAACACAACCACAAGGCGGCCTATTACCGGCTGCGTACCCAGTTTAATCAGACCGAGACCACCTTCGAGCGGGCACTCTTGTTCCTGTTTCTCAACCGTCACGGTTTCAACGGACTGTGCCGCTACAACAAGAAGGGCGGCTTCAACGTGCCGTTCGGTTCCTACAAGAAACCCTATTTCCCGGAAAAAGAGCTGTGGGCCTTTGCCGAAAAGGCGCAGAAGGCGACCTTTATCTGCGAGAGCTACGCCGACGCCATCAAGCGTGCCGAAGAGGATTGGGTTATCTATTGTGATCCACCCTATGCGCCGCTCTCCACTACGGCGAGCTTCACTACCTATGCCTCCGGCGGTTTTACCCTGGATGATCAGGCGATCCTGGCGCGGCTGGCCCGCCACACAGCCGCTCACAAAGGAGTGCCGGTGCTGATCAGCAACCACGATATCGAGCTGACTCGTGAGCTTTATCGCGGTGCCCGCCTCGACGAAATCCTGGTCAAGCGCACCATCAGTCGCAACGGCGGCACCCGCAACAAGGTGGCCGAGTTGTTGGCGCTCTATCCCCCCGGAATCGAACCTGAGCAGGGCTACTATCCCAGCGACAGTGAACTGCTGCCACTGACGTAACAGACCATGCGGCGCCCAGGGCGCCGTTTTTTATGGGCGCCCCTGGGCCCGTGCCGATGCCGCAAAATCCGGGTGGCTGGGGGAGGGGAGGTGATTGCCCCATTTACCCCGCATTCGAGTCGTTTTCGCCCGCCTTTTACGTTAAAATTGCGCCGCTTTTTCTCCCTGGCTGCCAATGGATGATGCTGATGAAAGACTTTCTGATTGCCCCCTCGATCCTCTCTGCCGATTTTGCCCGTCTGGGTGACGATGTAGCCAAGGTACTGGCTGCCGGTGCCGACGTGGTTCACTTCGACGTGATGGACAACCACTATGTCCCCAACCTGACCATTGGCCCCATGGTCTGTCAGGCGCTGCGTGACTACGGTATCGAGGCCCCCATCGACGTGCACCTGATGGTCAAGCCGGTGGATCGCATCATTCCCGATTTTGCCAAGGCCGGTGCTTCCCTCATCACCTTCCATCCGGAAGCGTCCGATCACGTTGATCGCTCTTTGGGCCTCATCAAGGAGATGGGCTGCCAGGCGGGTCTGGTGCTCAATCCGGCTACCTCGCTCTCCTGCCTCGAGTATGTGATGGACAAGCTGGATGTGATCCTGCTGATGTCGGTCAACCCGGGCTTCGGTGGCCAGAGCTTTATCCCCGGCACCCTCGACAAGCTGCGTCAGGTGCGTCGTCTGATCGACGAGAGCGGCCGCGATATCCGCCTCGAGATCGATGGCGGGGTGAAGGTCGACAACATTCGCGAGATCGCCGAAGCGGGCGCCGACATGTTTGTCGCTGGCTCGGCCATTTTCAGCCAGCCTGACTACAAGGCGGTGATCGACAAGATGCGTGCGGAGCTGGCTCATGTCACACGCTGAGCGCGCATTTGATTTGGTGCTGTTCGATCTGGACGGCACCCTCATTGACAGCGCCGCCCAGCTGGCGCTGGCAGTCAATCTGACTCTGGCAGACCTCGGTCTGGCGCAGGCTGATGAAGCGGTGATCCGTACCTGGGTCGGCAATGGTGCCGACAAGCTGATCCAGCGGGCGCTCGCCTATCGCGAGGCCGATCCCGAGCTGTTTGCCAAGGCCAGACCGATCTTTTTCCAGCACTACAACGCCTGCCTGCTGCAAGGGCTGGCTATGTATGACGGAGTTGCCCAGAGTCTGCGTCGCTTGCAAAGCCTGGGCTACAAGCAGGCGATCGTCACCAACAAGCCGAGCGATTTCGTGGCCCCTATCCTCGATGCCCTTGGCATCAGCGATTGCTTCGAACTCTGGCTTGGCGGCAACTGCGTGCCGGTCAAGAAGCCGAGCCCGGAGCCCTTGCTGCACGCTTGCCAGGAGTTGGGGGTGAGCCCGGCTCGCACCCTGATGGTGGGCGACTCCGAAAATGACGTGCTGGCGGCCAAGGCGGCCGGCATGAAGGTGGTGGGTCTTACATACGGCTACAACTATGGCCGCCCCATCGCCGACTCCCATCCAGACTGGGTATTCGAGCAGTTTGCCCAGCTCGATGCACTTTTGGTCTAATAGCGCAGCTGGGCTGGCTGAATAACAAGGATTAACACTCTCATGACTAAACCAATCGTATTGAGCGGAGCGCAACCCTCCGGTCAACTGACCATCGGCAACTACATGGGGGCCCTGCGTCAGTGGGTCAACATGCAGGATGAGTTCGACTGCCTCTACTGCATCGTCGATCTGCACGCCATCACCACTCGTCAGGACCCGGCTGCCCTGCGCAAGGCTTGTCTGGACGCAGCCGCCCTCTATCTGGCGGTCGGTATCGATCCCAAGAAGAGCACCGTCTTCATCCAGTCTCACGTGCCGCAGCACGCCGAGCTGGGCTGGATCCTCAACTGCTATACCCAGATGGGTGAGCTGTCGCGCATGACCCAGTTCAAGGACAAGTCCGCCCGTTTCGAGAACAACGTCAACGTCGGCCTGTTCGGTTATCCGGTGCTGATGGCCGCTGATATTCTGCTCTATCAGGCCAATCAGGTGCCGGTCGGCAACGACCAGAAGCAGCATCTGGAGCTGACCCGCGACATCTGCACCCGTTTCAACAACCTCTATGGTGAGGTGTTCACCATGCCGGAGCCCTTCATTCCGACCGAAGGGGCACGGGTGATGAGCCTGCAGGATCCGACCAAGAAGATGTCCAAATCGGATGACAACGAGGCCAACTTCATCGGCCTGCTGGAAGATCCCAAGCAGATCGTCAAGAAGATCAAGCGTGCGGTGACCGATTCCGACGAGCCGGCGGTGGTGCGTTTCGACCCGGAAAACAAACCGGGTGTCTCCAACCTGCTGACCCTGATGTCCGGGGTGACGGGTCGCTCCATCCCCGAGCTGGAGCAGCACTTCGAAGGCAAGATGTACGGTCACCTCAAGACCGAAACCGCCGAAGCCGTGGTTGCGCTGCTGGAACCGATCCAGGCCCGTTTCCACGAGTTGCGTCAGGATGAGGCCCATCTGATCGCGATTCTGGCAGAAGGCGCACAAAAGGCGCGCGAAAGAGCTGAAAAAACCCTGACCAGCGTATATGATGTAGTCGGCTTCGTTCCTCGAGCCTGACATACTGGGAAGGTGTAGTAGAAGAGAGCTGGGTATTTGCCTGGCTTTCTTTATTTTCTGCCCGGCTATTTTGTTTAATTTCTTTATTTCAACCTGGGTAATATCCCCAAGAGAAAGCATGCCTGTTCAACCAACTATTTCTGCTGAAGAGCTGAGTGACAAAGGTCACTGGCTACGTAAATTTCGCAAGGCGAAAAACCTCAATACCCTGCAGTTGATGGTCTCCAATGCCATCGACAAGCACCATAAAACCCCTGCCGTTGCTGCCGCCATCTATCTGGCCGAGTGTCAGCGTGAACGGGAAATGGAACAGGGTCGTTATCTCGATCGTTAATTCTCCGCTGTTGGTTATCTCATGCTGTTGTTGATCGATAACTACGACTCTTTTACCTGGAACCTGGTGCAATATTTCGGCGCCCTGGGACAAGAGGTTGTGGTCAAGCGCAATGATGAACTGACGCTTGATGCCATAGCGCAGCTCTCCCCCCGTTTTCTGGTGATCTCTCCCGGTCCCTGTACGCCCAATGAGGCAGGGATCTCTCTCGATGCCATCAGCCACTTTGCTGGCAAGCTGCCCATTCTCGGCGTCTGTCTCGGTCATCAGTCGCTGGCGCAGGCCTTTGGCGCCCGCGTAGTCCGTGCCCGTCAGGTAATGCACGGCAAAACCTCGCTCATCCGCCATTGCAATGAGGGGGTGTTCAAGGGGCTCAACAACCCGCTTCGGGTGACCCGTTACCACTCGCTGGTGGTGGAGCGCGACACGCTGCCCGACTGCTTCGACATTACCGCCTGGAGCGAGCATGCCGATGGCTCGTTTGACGAGATCATGGGGCTGCGCCACAAGACGCTCCCTGTCGAGGGCGTTCAGTTCCATCCGGAGAGCATTTTGAGCGAGCAGGGCCATCAGTTGCTGGCCAACTTTCTGGCGCGTTCATAAAAAGTTGTGATCGCCTTCTCAAGTTCGAGAGAAGGCAAAAAAAATTTCCCTGACACTTTATTCACCCCCTCTCCTGCCCAAATTATCTCTTGCCAAGCCCCCCTGAGTCGTTATGCAATGCGGTTGCCTAAAATCTCAAGAGCAATCGAACATTGTTCCTTATAGGCCGTCTTGTTACAGACTTTTTACTTTATTTCTGTGATAATCCCGTCACGTTTACACGGATTTAACTTTTGGGCGGTGGATTATTCTGTCGCCGAATCGAAGGAGAGCTATATGTCAGAGTTGTTGGCAGTGACACGTGAAGTGTTTGATGAAGTGATGGTTCCCAACTATGCGCCCGCCAAGATCATCCCGGTGCGTGGTGAAGGGTCACGTGTCTGGGATCAGGAAGGGCGCGAGTATGTCGACTTCGCCGGTGGCATCGCCGTCAACGGTTTGGGTCACTGTCACCCCAAGCTGGTCGAGGCCCTGAAAACCCAGGGCGAGAAGCTGTGGCACCTCTCCAACGTCATGACCAACGAGCCGGCCCTGCGTCTGGCCAAGAAGCTGGTCGCCGCCACCTTTGCCGACAAGGTCTACTTCTGCAACTCCGGCGCCGAGGCAAATGAAGCGGCCCTCAAGCTGGCTCGCCGCTACGCCATCGAGAAGTTTGGTGAGCAGAAGACCCAGATCATCGCCTTCAATCAGGGCTTCCACGGTCGTACCTTCTTTACCGTCAGCGTCGGTGGCCAGGCTGCCTACTCAGATGGCTTCGGTCCCAAGCCCGGTGACATTACCCATGTTCCCTACAACGATCTGGCGGCACTGGCCGAAGTGATCTCCGACAACACCTGCGCCGTGGTGATGGAGCCGCTGCAGGGGGAGGGGGGCATCATTCGTCCTACCGACGAGTTTGCCAAAGGGGTGCGCGAGCTGTGCGACAAACACAATGCCCTGCTGGTGTATGACGAAGTGCAGTCCGGCGTCGGCCGGACCGGTGATCTCTATGCCTATATGGGTCTGGGCGTCACGCCGGACATCCTCACCAGCGCCAAGGCCCTGGGAGGCGGTTTCCCCATCGGCGCCATGCTGACCACCAACGAAATCGCTTCTTACCTGAAAGTGGGCACTCACGGCTCTACCTACGGCGGCAACCCGCTTGCCTGTGCGGTCGCCGAGGCGGTGATCGACGTGATCAATACCCCGGAGGTGCTGGCGGGCATCAAGCAGCGCGAACAGCTGTTCCGCGATGGCCTTGAAGCCATCAATGCCAAATACCACTGCTTTAGCGAGATCCGCGGCAAGGGTCTGCTGCTGGGCGCCGCCCTGAGCGATGCCTACAAGGGGCGTTCCCGTGACTTCCTGCTGGCCTCCATCGATCAGGGGCTGATGGCACTGGTGGCTGGTACCAACGTGGTTCGTTTTGCCCCTTCACTGGTGATCCCGGAAGCGGACATCAAGGAAGGGTTGGCCCGCTTCGAGAAGGCGGTTGCCCAGGTGGTTAACGCCTGATTCCAAATTGAGGTGGGGAGCTCTCCCGGCAGGAGCCGGGACCCCACCTGTCGTCAATGAAAGGGAGTTGTCATTTATGTTGGTTATCCGTCCCATCGAGCAAAAAGATTTTGCCGGGCTCAAGACCTGCGCCATCGAGTCCGGCACCGGCATGACCTCGTTGCCCGTCAACGATGAGCTGCTGCAGCGCAAGATTGACGCCTCTACCCAGACTTTTTCCGACAAGCCCGCCGGCAAGGGGGACTGCCTCTACTTCTTCGTGGCCGAGGATCTGGAGACCGGCGAGATGGTCGGCACCTGTGCCATCGATGCTGCGGTTGGCCTCTCCCAGCCGTTTTACAACTACCACATCGGCAAAGTGGTGCACTCTTCCCCCAAGCTCGGCATCTACAACGTCGTTGAAACCCTGACCCTCTCCAACGACTACACCGGCAACTCCGAGCTCTGCACCCTGTTCTTGCGCGAATGTGCCCGCGAGGGGCTCAACGGCCGCCTGCTCTCCAAGCACCGCTTTCTGTTTATGGCCGAGCACCCCGAGTTGTTTGACGAGACCGTCTTCGCCGAGATGCGCGGCGTCTCCGATGCCAACGGCCACAGTCCCTTCTACGAGTGGCTGCAAACCCACTTCTTCTCGATGGATTTTCCTACCGTCGACTATCTGACCGGCATCGGCAAGAAGCGTTTTATCGCCGAACTGATGCCCAAGTACCCCATCTACGTCAATTTGTTGAGTAAAGAGGCGCGGGCCGTTATCGGCCAGACCCACGAGAAGACCCGCCCGGCCATCAAGATGCTGCAGGACGAGGGATTCGTGAATCGCGGCTATGTCGATATCTTCGATGCGGGCCCCACCGTTGAGTGTGACGTGAAGAATATCCGCAGCGTGCGCCGCAGCAAGAAACTGCGGGTGCTGGTGGGCGAGCCCATCGGTGGCAAGACCCACCTTATCTGCAACAGCCGTTTCGAACATTACCGCGCCTGCTACGGCAATATCCGGGTCGATCTCGACAAGCACGAAGCCATCATTCCGCCCAAGATGGCGGCGGCACTCAAGGTGCAGGATGGCGACATGGTGCGGGTGGTTGACCTCGACTGAGGTAAACAGGACAAGCAAACCGATTATCAGACAGGCAGCCGAGGCTGCCTGCCAGCGACAGGGAGTGAATGGATGAGCCAGTTAGTGCAATTTATCGACGGTCAGTGGCTTGCCGGTGAAGGCAAGCCGTTCGAGTCAACCGATCCGGCCAAGAACGAGGTGATCTGGCAGGGGGCTGCCGCCAGCGCGGCGCAAGTGGATGCCGCCGTCAAGGCCGCCCGTGCCGCCTTTTACCACTGGGCGGACATGAGCCTTGAGGACCGTCTGGCCATAGTGCGTCGTTATGCCGACCTGCTCGGCGAGCAGAAAGAGGCGCTGGCCCTGACCATCGCCCGCGAAACAGGCAAACCGCTGTGGGAGACCCGCACCGAAGTGGCCGCCATGCAGGGCAAGATTGCCATCTCCATCCGGGCGCACGAAGAGCGCACCGGCACCGTTGAAAATGCCATGCCGGGCGCCAAGGCGTTTGTCCGTCACAAGCCTCACGGTGTGGTGGCGGTGTTCGGCCCCTACAACTTCCCGGGTCATCTGCCCAACGGTCATATCGTACCGGCGATGATTGCGGGTAACGCCGTGGTGTTCAAACCCTCCGAGCTGACACCCATGGTGGCCGAAGCCATGGTCAAGGTGTGGCAGGAGGCGGGGCTGCCCAAGGGCGTGCTCAATCTGGTGCAAGGGGAGGTCGAGACCGGCAAGTCGCTGGCTGGCAACCCGGATATCGACGGCCTCTTCTTCACCGGCTCCTCCCGCACCGGCCATTTCCTCCATCAACAGTTTGCCGGCCAGCCGGGCAAAATTCTGGCCCTCGAGATGGGCGGCAACAATCCGCTGATCGTGAAAGACGTGAGCGACATCGACGGCGCCGTCCATGCCATCGTCCAGTCGGCGTTCATCACTTCCGGTCAGCGCTGTACTTGCTCCCGCCGCCTGTTTGTCGAGCGCGGCGAGCGGGGCGATGCGCTGGTCAATCGACTGGTCGAGGTGGTTAGCCAGATCAAGGTCGGCCTCTATGACGCAGCCGAGCAGCCGTTCATGGGCTCGATGATAAGCGAGAAGGCTGCGATTGGCATGGTCGAGGCGCAAGCCAACCTGCAGCGCCTCGGTGGCGAGAGCCTGCTTACCCTCAAGCACCTGGAAGCGGGCACAGGCTTTGTCTCCCCGGGCATTATCGACGTGACCTCAGTGAGCGCGCTGCCTGACGAAGAGTACTTCGGCCCGCTGCTGCAACTCATTCGTTATGATGATTTCGATGCCGCCATCGATCAGGGCAACGCCACCCGCTACGGTCTCTCGGCCGGTCTGCTGGGGGATAAGGAGGCGGACTGGCACCACTTCTTCAAGCGGATCCGCGCTGGCATCGTCAACTGGAACAAGCCTATTACCGGTGCCTCCAGTGCCGCGCCGTTTGGTGGCGTGGGTGCCTCCGGCAACCACAGAGCGAGCGCCTACTATGCCGCTGATTACTGTGCGTATCCGGTTGCCTCCGTCGAAGACAGCAAAGCCGCCATGCCGGAGCAGCTGTCGCCCGGCCTGCGTTTCTAATAACGACACGGGGCATCCAGCGGTGCCCCCATCTGTACCCGCAATCAAAGGAAAGAGAGATGCAAAAGGATATCGACACCCTGTTCAGCCATCTGTGGGACAACTACATCAAGGTGACCCCGAGCGCCCTCAAGGTGCACACCCTGCTGGGTGGCGGCGAGCCCATCGTCAACGATCACGTGGCGTTTCGTACCTACAACCTGCCCAAGCTGGGGCTGGAGAAGCTGGCGGCCCACTTTCTGGCGCTCGGTTACGAGCAGAAGGGCGAGTACGTTTTCAAGGCCAAGAAGCTCTATGCCAAGCACTTCGAGCATCAGGATCCGGACGCTCCCAAGGTGTTTATCAGCGAGCTGAAGGTGGAAGAGCTCTCCCCAGCGGCGCAGGCCATCATCCACAAGCTGGCCGATCAGGTGCCCGATCATCTGACAGATACCTCGGCATTTCTCTACACCGGCGCCCCCTGGCAGGTCTCCTATGCCGATTATCAGACTCTGCTGGCGGAGAGCGAGTATGCGGCCTGGATGGCAGCCTGGGGCTATCGTGCCAACCACTTCACGGTCAATATCAACAAGTTGAAGGATTTCGACACCATCCATCAGGTCAATGCGGCGCTCAAGGCGGCGGGTTTTGTCCTCAACAGTGTGGGTGGCGAGGTGAAGGGGGATCCGCAGGTGATGCTGGAGCAATCCTCCACCATGGCCGACAAAGCAGAGGTGCCGTTCAGCGATGGGGTGCGTACCATCCCGAGCTGCTTCTACGAGTTTGCCCTGCGCTATCCGCAAGCCGATGGCGTGCTCTATCCGGGCTTCGTCGAGGCCTCGGCGGACAAGATCTTCGAATCGACGAATGCCATGTAACGGGAGCCACCCTGTTTCAGTCGCAACGCCTCCTTTGTGGAGGCGTTTTGTTTGGCGCAGAGTGACGGTATCGGGTGTTGTCTGACGCCGCGTGAAGAGGGGATTTGGACGGCGCCTAACAGGTGAAAATTTGTTGATAAAAATGTGAACTAGATCACTTTAGACGACACAGATTGACGCGGGCGGCGGAGCAAAAAGGAGTAGAATGGCGCTTTATTTTTGCGGGGCCAATCGATGCCTAACTATCACTTTTTCAAGCAGGGTCAGGCGCTTACCTATCTAGATGCCAATGCACCCAGCTATAGCGATGAGCGTCGTCAACTGGTCGAACAGGGATTTGCCGCCATCGCCGCCCCCACCTTTGCAGATACTCCGGCCGAAGCCCTTGAGCTGCTTCGCACTCATCAGGCACTACAGGATGAGGCGCAGGCCAACGCCCTTTGTCTGACGGTTGCCAGCATTCCGGCGGTGATTGCAACTCTGTCCGGGCACTGACGCTGCCGCTATGCTCACCTGAATAAAAAATGGTGCCACTGTGATGGCACCATCTTATCGGTTTGCCTGCTTGCCCCTGAGCCGTTTAGCGCTGGTGCAGGTCACCTTCGATAACCAGCACGGTATCCATCCCTGCCGCCTTGCCAGCCTCAAGCCCGATCCGGGTATCTTCAAACACCAGACAGTTGGCTGGATTGGCGCCGAGCAGCTCGGCCACCCGCAAAAAGGTGTCGGGATGCGGCTTGTGGTTGGTGACATCATCGGCGCTCACTACCACAGAGATATAGGCGTCGAGTCCGGTGCTTTTGAGGATGGAGTCCGCCTGATTGCGCGGTGAGCCGGTGCCAATCCCCATCTTGACCTTGCCGTGATAGTGCCTGACCAGCTCCCACATCTTGGGAAAGACGCTGACCTTGTCGATATGTTCCATATAGAGGGCAATCTTGCGACGGGTAAAAGCCTCGACATCCACCGTCAGCCCCTGCTGCTCGGCCAGCATGGCGATGATCTTGCGGGTGGGAATGCCGCCGTACTGATAGAGCTGATCCCGCTCGAAGGGGATGCCGAATTCGGCGCAGGTGAGCTCCCAGGCATCCAGATGAAGGGGCATGGAATCTACCAAAGTGCCATCCATATCGAAAATCAGGGCATCGTAGTGATCAAACCCGTACTGCTCACGCTCGCTCATGGGGGCTCCTCGAATCAAATAGAGCAGGCTAGCAGAAACGGTCGGCGTTTTGTGGGATCGGCCTCATGGTTGGGCAGATTGTGGCCGCCGTTTTTTCTATCTCTTGCTGATTTGTGAGACAATAATCCGTTCATTGCCGGATACTTTGGCATATCAGATCAGCGAGTCCGCTTATGACCTCGAAAATATCCCCCAAAACCATTTTCTCTAGCGTGGCGCTGGTGATCGCGCTCGGTTCACTGGAAAAGAGCATAGTCACCACCCCGCTGCCCATGATTGGCGCCGAGCTGCATGCCGGTGCCGCCCTCACCTGGGTGGTCACCGCCTACCTGCTGGCCGCCACCGCCGTGCTGCCCCTCTATGGCAAGCTGAGCGATCTCTTTGGTCGGGTGCGGATGCTCAATATCGGCATCGGCCTGTTTCTGGCGGGCTCGGTGGCCTGCGCGCTCTCTCAGGATTTGCCGACCCTGTTGGCGGCGCGGGTGCTGCAAGGGCTGGGGGGCGGAGGTCTGATTGCCCTCGCGTTTACCGTGATTGCCGACACCATTCCGCCGCGGGAGGTGGGCAAGTATCAGGGCTACATCTCGGCGGTCTATGCGGTCTCCAGCATCGCTGGCCCCTTGCTTGGCGGCTATTTCACCGAGCAGCTCAGCTGGCGCTGGATCTTCTGGATCAATCTGCCGCTCGGGGCGCTGGCGGTCTTTCTCATCAACCGCAACCTCAAGCAGCTCAACGTACGTCGCCACAGTCGCTTCGACTGGAAGGGGGCGGGTCTGCTGATTACCGTCACCACGCTCACCCTGTTGCTGCTCTCGCCGGAAGCGGCGCTGCCTGCAGTCTGGCTCTCGGCGGCGCTGGGTGTTGCGCTGCTGCTCATTCTGATTGAGCGGCGTGCCCACGACCCCATATTGCCCGCCCATCTGGTGCGGCTGCCCGGCTATCTGGTGAGCGTGCTGCTGGTGATGCTCTCCCAGTTGCTGATGTTTGCCGTGCTGGTCTATCTGCCGTTGCAGATGCAGTGGCAGAAGGGGATGAGCGCCAGCGAGAGCGGCGCCATCATGGTCATCTTCATGATCTGCATCACTGCCGGCGCTTTTGTCGGCGGCAAGCTGATTGGCCGTACCGGTCACTACAAAAGCTTTGTTGCGGTCGGGTTTGCGCTGGCGGCAGTGGCGCTGTGGCAGATCCACTTCGATGCCTGGGTCAAGCTGGCACTCGGGTTTGCCGGTATTGGTCTCGGTCTGGTGCTGCCTGCCCTCTCGGTGGTGGTGCAAAATGCCCTGCCACGGGAAGATCGCGGCATCGGTATGTCGCTGTTCAACTTTGGGCGGGAGCTTGGCGGTGCCGTCGGCGTGGCCATCTGCTCCATGCTGTTTCACTTCCGCCTGCCAGCCGGCAGCGATGGCGATCTGAGCCGGCTCGCCCCCGATCTGCTGGCCCCGGGGTTCAGCGCGACCTATATCGGTATGGCACTGATCGCCACGCTGGCGCTGCTCATCACCCTGCTGGCGTTGAAGCGCCATGAGCTGGCCTCCATCAGCGCCTGATTTGGCCTGCGCCGACATTGGCTCACCATAGATAGCATCAGGGCTCCCCGTGGGGAGCCCTGATTGTTATTTGGCGAATAGAGTGGCTGTTGCCATCAAGCCATGCGCGAGTTACTCCTGCGCCGGACTCTCCTTGCCTGCCAGCTGGCTCAGCCAGGCGAAGCGGCGATTGGCCTCCTGCTCCGCCTCTTCATAGAGCTGGCTGGCCACCTCCGGCAGCTGGCGTTCCAGCCGCTGGAAGCGGGGCTCATGGCGCAAGGTCTCGGCCAGCGAGGCATTGGGTGCCCGCGAGTCGAGCGCCAGCGGCAATTTACCCTCGTCAGCGCGGCGCGGGTCGAAGCGGTAGAGTGGCCAGAAACCGGTGGCGGTCAGCTGTTTCATCTGCTCATGGCTCTCGGCCATGTCGTAGCCATGCTCCTCGCAGGGGCTGTAGGCGATGATGAGCGACGGCCCCGGGTAGGCTTCCGCCTCCTGAATCGCCTTCACCGTCTGGTTCATCTGGGCGCCGAGGGAGATCTGCGCCACATAGACGTGGCCATACATCATCACGCTGGCGCCGAGATCCTTGCGTGCCTTACGCTTGCCCTGCTCGCCAAACTTGGTGATGGCCCCGAGTGGCGTCGCCTTCGATTGCTGGCCGCCGGTGTTGGAGTAGCACTGGGTGTCGAGCACCAGCACATTGAGGTTCTCCCCGAGACTCAGCACATGGTCGAGCCCGCCAAAGCCGATGTCGTAGGCCCAGCCATCGCCGCCGATGAGCCAGACCGATTTTTCCACCAGATAGTCCGCATCGCGAGCCAGCTCTTGGGCTGCCGGGATCGGGCTCTCCTGCAGCAGCACTCGCAACTGCTGGATATGGGCCCGCTGCTCGGAAACCGGCAGGGTGGCATCGCCGAGCGCCTCGCGCAGCGCTGCCGGGATGGTGTCGCCCAGGCTCGCCAGCAGACGGCGCACCCGCTCCCTGTGCTGATCGACGGTAAGACGGAAGCCCAGTCCGAACTCGGCGTTGTCTTCAAACAGCGAGTTGGCCCAGGCCGGCCCGCGCCCCTCGGCGTTGGTGGTATAGGGGGTGGTAGGCAGGTTGCCGCCATAAATGGACGAGCAGCCGGTGGCGTTGGCTATCAGCAGCCGATCGCCATAGAGCTGGGTCAACAGCTTGATGTAGGGCGTCTCGCCACAGCCGGAGCAGGCGCCCGAGTATTCAAACAGCGGCGAGATGAGCTGGGAGGTGCGGATGTCGATGCGCTCCAGCTGCTCGGCGCTGCGCTCTGGCAGGTCGAGGAAGAAGTCGTAGTTGGCCTTCTGCTCATCGAGGTGATCGAGGCGTGAAGCCATATTGATCGCCTTGCGAGCTGGGTTGCTGCGATCCTTGGCCGGGCACACCTCGACGCAGAGATTGCAGCCGGTGCAATCCTCCGGTGCCACCTGCAACACGTACTGTTGGCCGCGCATGTCACGGGATTTCACATCCAGCGCATCGAGAGTGGTGGGAGCAGCGGCCAGCGCATCCGCTTCCACCACCTTGGCGCGAATGGCCGAGTGGGGACAGGCGGCGACGCAGTAGTTGCACTGGGTGCAGAGCTCCGCCTCCCAGATGGGGATCTCCTTGGCGATATTGCGCTTTTCCCAGCGGGTGGTGCCGACCGGCCAGGTGCCATCCGGCGGGAAGGCGGAGACCGGCAGGCTGTCACCCAGTCCCGCCAGCATGGCGGCGGTGACGGTCTGGACAAAATCGGGGGCCTTGGCCGAAACCACCGGCGGGCGGGGGCGGCTGGCGGGATCCAGCTCGCCAAGTGGCACCCAGGTCAGGGCAGCGCAGGTTGCCTCCAGTGCCTGCCAGTTGCGTTCGACCAGCGCTTGTCCCTTGCTGCCATAGCTGGTGGCGATGGCCTGCTTCAGCAGGCTGGTCGCCTCTGCGGGGGGAATGATGGCGCTGAGCTGGAAGAAGGCCATCTGCATCACGGTATTGATGCGGTTGCCGAGCTGGCAATCGCGGGCAATCCTGGCGGCGTTGATGATGTAGAAGCGCGCCTCTTTCTCGCGCAGGGCATGCTGCACCTCGCTGGGGAGGCGCTGCCAGATCTCCGCTTCGCTGTAGGGGGTGTTGAGCAGGAAGATGCCGCCCGCTTTCAAGCGTTCCGCCATCCGGTACTTGTCGACAAACTGCCACTGATGGCAGCCGATAAAGTCTGCCTCTTCCACCAGATAGGCCGATTGCAGCGGCCGCTCGCCCACCCGCAGGTGAGAGACGGTGAGTCCGCCCGCCTTCTTGGAGTCGTAGACGAAATAGCCCTGCGGATAGAGGTCGGTGTGGTTGCCGAGGATCTTGATGCTGTTCTTGGCCGCCGAGACGGTGCCATCGCTGCCAAGGCCGTAGAAGAGCGCCTCCAGCTTGTGCTGCTGGCCGTGGATCGGGCTTTGCGAATTCAGCGCGGGCAGCGGTAGCGAGAGACCTGTGATGTCATCGAAGATGCCGACGGTAAAGCGCGGGCGCGGGTTCTCCTGCGCCAGTTCGGTAAACACCGCCAGCGCGCAGGTGGGGCCGAACTCCTTGGAGGAGAGACCATAGCGACCGCCGATGACCCGCGGCAGGCTTGCCCGCTCGCCCCGGCTGACCGCTTCGGCCAGCGCCGTCATCACGTCGAGATAGAGGGGCTCGGCCTGTGCGCCCGGCTCCTTGGTACGATCCAGAACGGCGATGGTGTGGGCACTCTCGGGAATCGCGGCCAGCAGGTGCTTGGCCGAGAAGGGGCGGTAGAGGCGCACCTTTACCAACCCCACCTTCTCCCCTTGGGCCAGCAGGCGCTCGATCACCTCTTCACAGGTGCCAATCGCCGAGCCCATCAGCACCACAATCCGCTCCGCCTGCGGGTGGCCGACGTATTCAAACGGCCGGTAGTGGCGGCCGGTCTGTTTGCCAAAAGCCTGCATCGCCTCGCTCACATGACCATAGGCTGCGTCATACCAGGGGTTGCTCGCCTCCCGGCACTGGAAATAGGTGTCCGGGTTGGCGGCGGTGCCGCGAATGACCGGTTTGTCGGGGGTGAGCGCCCGGTCACGATGAGCACGGATGGCATCTGCGGGCAGCAGGGCGCGCAGGGTGTCATCAGCGAGCGGCGCTATCTTGGCGATCTCGTGAGAGGTACGAAAGCCGTCGAAGAAGTGGATAAAGGGGAGGCGGCTGTTGAGGCTCGCTATCTGGGAGATCAGGGCAAAGTCCTGCGCCTCCTGCACATTACTGGCACAGAGCATGGCACAGCCGGTCTGGCGCACCGCCATCACGTCCGAGTGATCGCCAAAGATCGATAGCGCGTGGGTCGCCACTGTACGCGCCGCCACATGCAGCACGAAGGGAATCAGCTGACCCGCCAGCTTGTAGAGGTTGGGGATCATCAGCAGCAAACCCTGCGACGAGGTAAACGAGGTTGCCAGCGCTCCGGTCTGCAGGGCACCGTGGACGGCGGCGATGGCGCCCCCTTCCGACTGCATCTCGACAACCCGGGGCACATCCCCCCAGAGGTTCTTGCCCCGTTCGCTCGACCAGGCCGACGACTGCTCAGCCATGGCTGAGCTGGGGGTGATGGGGTAGATGGCGATGACTTCGCTGGTGCGGTACGCCACCGAGGCGACTGCGTTATTCCCGTCTGTGGTGATCATCTGTTTTCCACTTTGCTATGCCAGTTTGAAGGCCGATAGTTGCATCGGCAATGGATAGGTCGCTGGCATAGTAAGAGGGGCAATGAGAGCGTATCA
The DNA here is from genome assembly GCF_027705905.1 of Aeromonas sp. Y293-4. NCBI lineage: Bacteria > Pseudomonadati > Pseudomonadota > Gammaproteobacteria > Aeromonadales > Aeromonadaceae > Aeromonas > Aeromonas sp. Y293-4. The sequence continues at coordinate 292,233 of NZ_JAPDCI010000003.1, forward strand.
AACGAGATAAATAATCAATTAATAAGTCAGTAATAGTGGTTAATTTAATCCCGTTGCGTGGGAGCGTGATTTTCTGCTGGTAGCCAACGTGGGGCGATTGACGGGCCATTGGTATGGCCCGTCAGCACGGGGTTAACCCTGCTCCACTTGCAGCCAGATGGCGCACTGATAAGGGGCGAAGAGCGGCAGTGGTTCACCTGGGTAATTGGCCAGCAGCAACCGCATCTCGTCTGCCACCTTGTCGAAGTGGGGCATCGTCAAGGGATTGGCCGTGAGATTGGCGAGTAGCAGCAGGGTGTGCCGCTCTCCGCTGGCCGGATCCTGCCAGTGGCGGCGATAGCTGATGCGCTCGGGGTCGTCCCCATCCAGCAGCTCGAAATTGCCGTGGCGAATGACCGGGTGAGCCTTGCGCAGGGCGATAAGCTGGCGATAGCAGTGAAACGGCGAGTCGGGACGGGTCAGCTGCTCGTCAGCATTTATCTCGACGTGGTTTGCATTGAGAGCGATCCAGGGTGTGGCCGTGCTGAAACCGGCGTGGGGGTCTGCGTCCCACTGCATCGGGGTGCGGGCGTTGTCGCGGCCGATGGCATCGAGCCGCCGACTCAGCTCGGCAGGATCCAGCCCTGACTGGCTGGCGCGGTAGTTGATGGCCTCCACATCGCGCAGCTCGCCCGGCTGCCAGTGGCGGTTGGTCATGGCGAGCTCCTCCCCCTGATAGATGAAGGGAGTGCCCTGCATCAGGTGCAGCACCATGGCCCATAGCTTGGCGCTGGTTTCCCGCCACTTTGGCCTGTCATCGCCAAAGCGGGAGACGGCGCGAGGCAGGTCGTGGTTGCCGAGAAACAGGCTGTTCCAGCCACGCCCGTGCAGCCCTTGCTGGTGGCGGGCCATGGCTCGCTTGAAGGCGAGGGGATCAAAGCGGGATGACCACTTGTCACTGCCGAGCCCCAGATGCTCGAAGTTGAACACCATGCTGAACTCGCTGCCATCGTGGTTCGAATAGTTCTGCATATGGGCGAGATCGGCCCCCCAGGTCTCCCCCACCGTGATGATCCCCTTGCCGCCGAAGCTCGCGGCATTGAGCTTGCGGATATAGTCGTGCAGGCGCGGGCCATTGCTCATGGCCAGTCGGTCCCACTCCTTGCTCACCATGTCGATAACATCGAAGCGAAATCCCTTGATCCCTTTGCCCAGCCAGAAGTTGATCACCGCCGCCATCTCGGCGCGTACCGCCGGGTTATCCCAGTCCAGATCGGCCTGACTGGGATCGAAGTTGTGCAGGTAGTAGCGATCAAGCGCTGGCACATACTGCCAGCCGCTACCGCCAAAAATCGAGGTGATGGGGTGAGCATCAACGAAGGCCTGGTCGCGAAACACGTAATAGTCCTGATAATGGTGATCGCCGGCCAGCGCCTGCACAAACCACTCGTGCTCGGTGGAGGTGTGGTTGGCGACGATATCCATCATGATGCCGATGCCGTGGGCGGCCGCTTCGGCTATCAGCAGCTCCATCTCGGTCAGGGTGCCGAAGGCGGGGTCGATGGCACGGTAGTCCGCCACATCGTAGCCGTTGTCCCGTTTGGGGGAGCGATAGATGGGGGTGAGCCAGAGCATATCGACCCCGAGGGTGGCCAGATAGTCGAGGCGCTGACGGATGCCGTTGATATCGCCCATGCCGTCGCCATCGCTGTCCTGAAAACTCATGGGGTAGATCTGGTAGATGACGCAGCTATCGAGGTCGATATCGGGCGTGTGAAGGGAGTGCGTATTCATCAGCGTGGCCGGTTAGGGGAGAAGATTTTCTATCTTACGCAGATGAACGGGTACTCGACAGGGCAGGGGAAACCTTGAAAAGGGTTCCATAGTTGGCTGATTGCCAAAAGTGCGGGAAGGGTCACAAAGGTGCCATCCCGGGCCACGGCTGTGGTCGGGATGGCACGGCACTTAGCGTTGATGCTATGCAGGAATACAGGTTATTGAGCAGCCTTGGCCTGCTCGCTGCGCTGCTCCTGCTGGCGTTCTGCCTTCTCTTGTTGGCGCTCCGCTTGTGCTTCCAGCTCCTTGCCGAGGAAGTAGTTCAGGAAGGTGCGGATCACCGCAATGATGGCGAGGCGGATCAGCTCCTCCTTGCTCGGCGCGATCGTGGTGGCCAGGATGTCGGCGGCCAGCTGGAACTCCAGCGCCAGAATAAGCCAGCTGCCAAAACAGAGGCGAATGCGCGGAAAGCCGGGTTGGTGATCCCGCACTCTTGCCGCCAGCCAGAGGGTCTTGCCAAGGCCAATGACCACACAGGCGATGGAGATGGTCTCCAGCAGCAGCTGGAACAGCTCGACCCCGTGCATCATCCCCTCTTTCAGGCTCGCTATCTCAAACACTCGGGTCACCTCCCTGATTCAAAAGAGGACACTATTAACACATCGCTCGGCAAAGGCCAAATCCGGCTCAGGCAATCAGTTTGAATTCAATAACATAGAGCGGCGGCAGATCGGGGTAGATGTCGCGGATCACCTGTTTGAGCTCGGGGAGGGTCATGTTCTCCTGACGGGCGTGCTCGTCATTCAATTCATCGAAGGCTACAGCATTGACGGAGAGCACCTCGATGGTGCCGAAGGGCTGGTGCTCCGGGTTGGTGAAGAGGGCCAGCCGCTGGCCGGGCTGCCAGTTGGCCTCGCTCTCGTCGCGGATGGTGATGGTCTTGCGGCCCGCCTGAATGTCGGCAACGAAGCGGCTGAAGAAGGTGAACTCTGGATAGGTGTGAGTAGACATGGTGACTCCTGACAGGGTGAATCGAAATGGGATGAATGGAAATCAAAGGTCGAGATAGGCGCGCAGTTTGGCCAGATCGGCGATAACGGGGCCGTCGCTGCCGTCGGCAACTATGCCCTGTTCGACCAGCTCCTTGAGGGCGCGGCGGTAAACCCGCTCGGTGGTGCCGAAGCGCGCCGCTTCATGGGCCCGTTTGCGTGACCCCAGCATGGGGGTGCGCTGGCGTTCTCGCCACAACTCGTAGGCGATGTTGTAGGCGATGGGGTGGAGCAGCCGGCTGGTGGTGATCTCCAGCGTATCGAGATAGTCGCTGGCCAGCGCCGCGGCGAAGAAGAGGGTCAGCTCGGGCTCGGTCAGCAGGCGCTGGGCCAGTTTGTGAGCACAGATGACCCGGGCATCCAGCTCGGTCTCGGCCACCACGTTCCACTGCACCGGGGTTGCGCTGAAGAACTCCATCTCACCGAAGATCTGGCTGTGACACTCAATCTCGCCGAGCTGGAAGATGCGGCCCGAGTGCACCGTACTGTTGAGGGAGACCCGGCCATGTTCGACCAGATAGAGCTGCTCGCTCTGCTCCCCCTGGCGCATGATCAATTCGTCCGGCAGGTAGCGGCGCAGAAACAGGGTGCAGGCGTCGAGCGCCGCGGCAAAGCGGGGTTCAAGCTGCTGGAGTTCGGCGTGAAAACGGCCGAGGGGGTAGGGCTGTTGCTGCATGACTTGCCTGTCGCACCGGATGACGAGGGCCATGAGGCTAGCAAGAGTGCGGGCCGGATACCAGCCCGCACGGTAGCGGATGTGCCGCAGTTAACGGTTTGCGGTTTATTGCACCAGGGCGTGGAGGGCGGCGGCGATGGCTTGCTGCTCACCGACCATCATCGCCTGTTCGGCGCTGGCGTAATCCGCCACCCCTTGTTGCACATCCTGCTCGAACAGCACCACGTTGCAGAGCACGGCGGCGACCCGCACCTTGCGCAGGCGACCCACCGTCAGCAGGGAGGCAGTCTCCATGTCAGCGCCGAGCACGCCACGGGCATGCCAGTAGCGGCACACCTCCTGCTCGTCATCTCGATAGAAGCTGTCGTGGGAGCGCACCAGCCCGTGCCAATGAGGCTGGCTGCCGGTCGCTACATGGTTGAGCAGGGCCGCTTGCAGCCAGATATCGGCGCAGGCGGGGTACTCAGGGGGCAGATAGGCCTGCGAGGCCCCCTCATTGCGCACAGCGCCTTCTACCACGATAAGGTCGCCCAGCCCGATGTCGTGTTGCAGGGCACCAGCGGAGCCGACCCGAATAAGCGAGCGGGCACCGGCTTGCACCAGCTCCTCTAGCGCTATGATGGCCGAGGCGCCGCCGATGCCGGTGCTGCAGACCGTGATGGGCAGCCCCTGATAGCGGCCGTTGATGAGGCGAAACTCCCGGTTTTGCCCCAGCACTTCACACTGTTCGAGCTGGCTGGCGATGCGATCGACTCGGGCCGGGTCGCCGCACAGTACCACCCGCTCGGCAATCTGCTCGGGGCGGCACTGAAGATGGGGTAACAGAGTCATGGCTTATAGACCTTGTGGCTTGCGCTTGGCGGCAATCACCCAGAGGCGGGTGCCGTTGGCGGCGATAAACAGCAGGATCAGGTATTCGAGCGACATGGCGTAAACGCCCTGCGCGGCATAGACACCGATGCTGATGATGTTGATGACGACCCAGAGGATCCAGTTCTCCACGTATTTGCGGGTCATCAGGATCTGGGCGACCACTGAGAGCACCGTCATGCTGGCATCCCAGAAGGGGAAGGCATCAGGGGAGGGCTCGGGGATGGCAAGGTTGGCACCAAACAGGTTGAGCAGGGAGACCGAGGTGCGCGCCAGGGTGGCGAAGACCGGGTCGATATAACGGGTCAGCAGGGCGATGGCCAGCACGCTCACGGCGGCGGTCACCATCAGTTTGGATCTGCTGAGCCAGCGGATCTGCAGGGTATCTCCCTGATCGTTGGCCGGGCGGGTCCAGGCGTACCAGCCGTAGACGTTGGCGCAGAAGAAGAACAGCTGCAGCATCAACAGTCCGTAGAGCTGGATCTGGAAGAAGATGATGGCAAACAGGCTGACGTTGATCAGGCCAAACAGGTAGTTGATGGTCTTCTCCTGACTGGCGAACCAGATACAGGCCAGCCCGAACAGAGTGCCGATGGCTTCAATCCATGACATGGCATAGCCGCCACCCAGCGGTATGGTCACTAGCGTGTTATTGATGCTGAACAGCTCGAATATGCTCATTTTCTGATCCTTGGACATGAGGGTTAGTATGCGAGGGCGCCATTCTAAGGGGTGAGGGGGAGGAGGGGCAGGACTTTTGTCCGTCCCGTACTTGGCCCATATCAAAGAAATTGCCACTGGTGCCCGGTTATTCCAGCAGTGATGGGTTATGGGGCCCCGGCGGGCCGGACTTTATTGATATGTAGCAAGATGATAGCTCCGTGGCTGTGGTCTGATAGAGTCCACTCTCCGGGAGGAGAATCACGTGATAAAAGGAGGTTGTATTGAATTCCGAGCTTGTCTGGGTGCTCTGTCTGCTGGCTGGCGCCATCTATCTCTTCATGACCAACAAGGTGCGGATGGATGTGGTCGCCCTGTTGATCATTATCCTCTTTGTGCTGAGCGGCACCCTCACCCTGCCGGAGGCGCTGGCGGGCTTTAGCGATCCCAACGTTATCCTGATTGCCGCCCTGTTTGTGGTGGGTGAGGGGCTGGTGCGCACCGGCATCGCCTATCAGGTGGGGGATGCATTGGTGAAGGTGGCGGGTAGCAGCGAGACCAAGCTGCTGGTGTTGCTGATGGTAGCGGTGGCGAGTCTGGGGGCTGTGATGAGCAGCACCGGAGTGGTGGCCATCTTTATCCCGGTGGTGCTGAGCGTGGCGAACCGGATGGGGATCCCGGCCGGTCGCCTGATGATGTCCCTCGGTTTTGCCGGCCTTATCAGCGGCATGATGACGCTGGTGGCTACGCCCCCCAACATGGTGGTCAACAGCGAGCTGATGCGCCATGGCATTCACGGTTTCGGGTTTTTCGATTTCACCCCCATGGGCGTGCTGATCCTGGGGCTGGGCATCCTCTACATGCTGCTGGTGCGCGGCTCCCTGGTGGGCGAGGGGGAAGAGGGCAAAGGCAAGCCGGCCGGGCGCCGCACTCTGCGCGATCTGATCCGAGACTACCGACTGGCCGGTCGGGCCCGTCGTCTGGCGCTGCGGCCTGACTCCCCGCTGATTGGTCACACCCTGGACGAGCTGCAACTGCGTGCCCGCTATGGTGCCCACGTCATCGGGGTGGAGCGCTGGCGCAAGTTTCGCCGGGTGATGGTGCCGGTGTCGGGGATCAGTGAGTTCCAGGCCAGGGATGTGCTGCTGATCGACATGTCAGATCCCGAGGTGGATGTGCGGGCGTTTTGCAGCGAAGCGCGGCTCGAACCCATGATCCTGCGCGGGGAGTACTTCTCCGATCAGGCGCGGGAGGTGGGGATGGCCGAGGTGTCGCTGATCCCCGAGTCCAAGCTGCTGGGTAAAAGCGTGCGTGAGGTGACCTTCCGCTCCAGCTATGGTCTGAGCGTGGTGGGGCTGCGCCGCGACGGTGAAGCGCTGGCAGGCAAGCTGGTGGACGAGCCGCTGCAGATGGGGGACACCCTGCTGGTGGTAGGGAACTGGAGCCACATCAGACAGTTGCAGACCCATAGCCGCGACTTTCTGCTGATGGGGTTGCCCGCTGAAGTGGACGAGATGGCCCCCGCCCGCAGCCAAGCTATTCACGCCCTATTCTGTCTTGGAGTAATGATCCTGCTGATGGTGACCGATCCTGTGCCCAACGTGATTGCGGCGCTGATCGCCTGTCTGCTGATGGGCAAGTTTCGCTGCATCGATATGGAGAGTGCCTACAAGTCGATCCACTGGCCGACCCTGATCCTCATCGTCGGCATGCTCCCCTTTGCGCTGGCGCTGCAAAAAACCGGCGGGGTGGATCTGATCGTCGGTGGTCTGATCAATGCGGTAGGGGAGATGGGGCCGCGGGTCATGCTGGCCAGCCTGTTTGCCCTCTGCGCGGTGATCGGGCTCTTTATCTCCAACACCGCGACTGCTGTGCTGATGGCGCCCATTGCGCTGGGCACGGCCCAGCAGATGGGGGTATCGCCCTATCCGTTTGCCATGACCATTGCCATCGCCGCCTCGGCTGCTTTTATGACGCCGGTCTCGTCACCGGTCAATACCCTGGTACTGGGGCCGGGCAACTACAAGTTTGCCGATTTTATCCGTATCGGGGTGCCCTTCACCTTGTTGGTGATGGCGGTGAGCGTGGTAGCGATCCCCTGGTTCTTCCCGTTCTGATAACCGGGATGATGAATGTGTGCACCAGCGGCCTGCGGGCCGCTTTTTTATGGCCGGGAGACAAGAGTGGCAAGGCGTGATCGGAATCAGTGAAGAGTGACGTGAACGGGAATTAACGTGGAGCTGGGTTAATAGAGGAGCGAGAGAAAAACTGGGGAGAGGCAAATTTCAGATACAAAAAAACCAGCGTGAGCTGGTCTGTTTGGTACTGCTATTAATGGTGCGGAAGGAGAGACTCGAACTCTCACGCCTAGGGCGCCAGAACCTAAATCTGGTGCGTCTACCAATTTCGCCACTTCCGCAATATTAATGGTGGCTATGACGGGATTCGAACCTGTGACCCCCGCATTATGAGTGCGATGCTCTAACCAACTGAGCTACATAGCCGTTTGTTATCGACCACTGATGTGGAAGAGAACAGAAAAATGGCTGGGGTACTAGGATTCGAACCTAGGGATGGCGAGATCAAAACCCGCTGCCTTACCGCTTGGCGATACCCCAAC